>NZ_JBQFZK010000002.1:0-482322 GCF_056542185.1 Ruegeria sp. AE4
ATACGCAAAACATCACCGGCATCGTCTATCTCACTCTGATCGGGGCTGCGCTGACATACATCTTATGGTTCCGGGGCGTTTCCCGGATCGAGCCCGGCGCCGTTTCAGCCCTTGGTTTTCTCAGCCCGCTTTCCGCAGTCGTTATTGGCTGGATGCTTCTTGGCCAGGCTCTGACGCCCACCCAGATCGCCGGAGCCGGAGTGGTGCTCACGGCAATCTGGCTTGGGCAGCGTGCCGGGCGTATTAGCCCTCTCGTTCTTTCAGAAACTGCCCATACACACCTCAATCCAAAAGGAGAATGCTCATGAAACTTGTCGTATTTGGTGCAACTGGCGATGTCGGTTCTCGTGTCGTGACTGAGGCGATCTCGCGTGGCCATGACGTTACCGCGGCAGTTCGAAACGAGGCAGGGATCGAAAACCTGCCCAAAGGCGCCAAGCCGATTGTTGCGAATGTTGCGGACCCTGCGGCTTTGGCCGCGGCCATGGCTGGTCAGGATCTGGCCGTAAGCGCTGTGCGCGCACCAGCCGGGCGTGAGGGCGAAATTGTTGCTTTGACCCGATCCATCCTGCATGTCGCATCACTTGTCCGTCTTCGTGTAATTATTATTGGGGGTGCCGCTCGTCTGCATATGCCCGATGGCAGCCCGCACACTGTCTTATCAGATCCAGACTTTCTGCCTGAAAGCATAGTCCCAACCGCACGTGCATCCATGGCGCAGTGGGAACTCTGTTCATCGGATGCCTCAGCAAACTGGACCTATGCCAGCCCGTCCGCCTTATTGCAGCCCGGTGAACGCCTAGGCGTCTTCAGAACCGACACAGATAACCTGATTGTTGATGACGCCGGCAACTCAGAAATCTCCATGGAAGATTTTGCAGTGGCAATTGTAGATGAGGCTCAATCGCCCAAATATCCACGTGCCGCCTTTACCGTAGGCTATTGAACCTCCAACGACCTAGTCGTTTTGGGAGAGCGCCCCGCCTGCAGTTCGCAAGCGGGGTATTTTCTCGAATGCGGTCTCGTCACGCGACCTTACGAATACGAACAGGCCGCACCACGGCATCGACAGTCGCTGACGTAAGGCAGCTATGAGCCGATTCAACAGGGCGGTCCATGGCGGCTGGTGAGAAACTGCAGGCTCACCAATGACCGAGAAAAGCCCCATCGCCACAGGGCAGGTAAATGTCTCACCCAGGATGGCCAGACCCGGCATCACACCGACACCGGCGCGCAGATACACCTGGCTTGCGACGTCCATGGACCCTAGCGTTTGCACCAGTTTGAAATAGATCGGCAGGGCCACACCAGTGCACAAGGTCAAAAGAACGCTTGTTGCCGCCAATGCTGTTACACTCGGCGTCAAGGTCCATGGACGGTCCAGCAGCAGCTTAGCGCCCATCACCAAAACGCTCCGTCGGATCGCATGTCTGACTAAGGAAGTGTGACCACCACTCTCACGAGTGGGTTTTTCCATCTTGATCTCTGGCCAGAAACCATTCCCTGGGGAGCCGCAGCAAGCTGATGCTCAGATAATCAGCTTGGATCAAGGCAAACACGTATTTTTGATTCACTTCTGCAACATTCTTGTGAATGCTGCATTCCCGTCTCTTTTCCGCCGGATTTTGTGCTGATAAGCAATGATTGAATATCGGGATGTTAAATAGTGCGAGTGGGCAGATGAGAGCCGGAGTTAACGGTCAGGTAGCCATTTCATGGGATCAAACTGAAATTGACGGACTCGAGGACGCGCCTCTGGCGTGTCTGGCAGTTGGTGCGGCTTGGTCATGGCGCGGACAGGCAATAGTGCTGAGCGCAGAAGCCGAGAGCAGCGTCGAACAGATTGGATATGCGCGGGGAGCTGCAACCCGTTTGCAGAACCGCTTTCCGATTGTCCGGGAAATCTCCGGCTACGTGACCGGAGCTTTGACGCTTACCAATGGGTCGCAGCGGTTTTCAGCCAACCTTGTTGCCGACACCAATGATGCAGCGCCGACCATCGTTTTCGATGGCGCTTGCCCGCCACGGGATGAAGAATTCTGGATCGTCGACGTGACCGAGGTTGTGATGGTGCACAAGGCGGGTGCTGAAGGCGGTGGGAACGTCGTTGCATTTCCGGCCTGAAGGCGACCTGCATTTTTCTTGATGAAAGCGGTGTGACGGCAACCGTCGCTATGCGCGCAGGGGCCTGTGCTGCCTGCGGCGAACATATCTTTGCAGATATTCGAAACTGCGTTGAATGCCGTGTTGACTCTGCCGGCTTTGCGGATATAAGCGCGGCTTCATTGGTGTTGGTGGCCCCCGCAAGGGGAAGCCTGTCATGAGGGAAACCTCAAGAGGACAACGCCCTTCATAGTTGCCCGTTTGGGCATCGACCTAAAGAAGGAGATCAGCCGTGACCAAACGCACGTCTGCCAAGTACAAAATCGACCGCCGGATGGGCGAAAACATCTGGGGTCGTCCGAAATCCCCGGTCAACCGTCGTGAATACGGCCCCGGCCAGCACGGCCAGCGCCGCAAAGGCAAACTGTCGGACTTCGGTCTGCAGCTGCGTGCCAAGCAGAAGCTGAAAGGCTACTACGGCGACCTGACCGAAAAGCAGTTCCGCCGCATCTATGCCGAAGCCGAGCGTGTCAAAGGCGACACCGGTGAAAACCTGATCGGCCTGCTGGAGCGCCGTCTGGACGCCGTCGTCTATCGTGCCAAGTTCGTACCGACCGTCTTCGCTGCGCGTCAGTTCGTGAACCACGGCCACGTCAAAGTGAACGGCAAGCGGGTGAACATCCCCAGCTACCGCGTCAAAGAAGGCGACGTCATCGAAGTGCGTGACAAGTCCAAGCAACTGGCTGTTGTTCTGGAAGCTGTTGCCCTGGCCGAGCGTGATGTTCCTGACTACATTGATGCTGACCACTCGAAAATGACCGCAACGTTCGTTCGCGCACCGGGCCTGAGCGATGTGCCGTACCCGGTCATGATGGAACCGAACCTGGTCGTCGAATTCTACGCGAAGAACTGATCTTCGCATTCCGACCTGGAATTCAGAGCCGCACCTTTGGGTGCGGCTCTTTTCATTTTCAGCCCAGCAGAACGATATCTGACGCGCCTGCGCTGCGACGCAGCTCGTGAATGTCTTTTAGTTCCGGGTCGTTGATCCATCCCAGCGCCGCGTCCCGGTTGGGAAAGGAAAGTAGGGCTGCAACGTCAGGCAAGTCCGGCGTGCCGTCCAGCGCGGTTGTTTCTTTGGTGGCGTGTTCGACTTTTCCGCCATGGCGGGCCAGTGCAGGCCCGGCCTGTTCGCGATAAGCGGCCAGCGCGTCGGGATTCTTTACGGTAAGTTTTGCGTAGGCATAGATCATGGCTTTGCTCCTTGATGTGTGGGCAAAAGCTAGGGTGTGACCTGCTTTGCGAAAACGCGTGTATTTGCATCAGTGATGTGCGAATTTGCATGTATGGATATTCATTGGGATGATTACCGGGCCGTACTCGCCGTGGTCCGCAGGCGCACCCTGTCCGCCGCGGCACAAGAGCTTGGCGTCAACTACACAACTGTCGCGCGCCGTATAGCCCGCGCCGAAGCGGCGACAGGCGAAGTGCTGTTCGAAAGGCTGACCGACGGGTATCGACCGACAGAAGCAGCGCACCTAGTCGCTGCGTATGCTGCCCGGATGGAAAGCGCAGAACACGCAATGCTGCGCGGTTTGTCAGGGCGGGATGCCCGGCTGGAAGGGCAACTGACCTTAACCGCGCCGCAACTGTTAATTGCCCATGTGCTGGCCCCGGCGCTGGGCGAGTTTGCTCAAAGGCACCCTGCTGTGTCTTTGCAGGTGCGCGCGGCAAACGAGATTCTGGACCTTAATCGGCGCGAAGCCGACATTGCGATCCGGATCAGCCGCAACCCCGGCGATACGTTGAAAGGTCTGCGCCTGACGCAACAGCACAGCGCTTGTTTTGCCACGTCGGAATGGGCCGCGCGAATGCAGCAAGATCCGAACGCGCCCGTGGATTGGTTGCTTTATGAAAAGCAGCCGAACCTGCCGGACGGCGTCGACAAAATCTATCCGAACTCGCGGATACATATGCGCTTTGATGACATGGTCGCGATGGCGGGTGCCGCACAATCAGGGTTGGGCGTTGTGCGTATGCCGGTGTTTCTGGGCCGCTCACTTCGGGGCTTAGTGCAGGTTCCGGTCCTTTCACCGCAACCCTACGCAGATATCTGGATCGTGGCGCACCCGGATGTTTGGCCTTCGGCAAAACTGGTCGCGTTCCGCGATATCGCGGTGCCCTTTTTCAAACAAAAACGCCCGCTGTTTACGGCGTGATTATATCGGCAAGGGCCGACCTTCGGCGATTGCTTCCATCGCGAAATACGACGTGACGCTGTCCAGCTCGACCTTTTCGATCAGCCGTTGATACACCTTGTCGTAAGACGCCATATCCTGTGTGACGACTTTCAGCTGATAATCGTAGTCACCGCCGATACGATGAAAATCCACGACCTCGGGGATCGTCAGAACGTGGCCGCGAAAGGCCTGTAGCCACTCGGCCGAATGATGCCGCGTGCGCAGCATGACAAAGACCACAAGGCTCAGCCCCAATTTCTCGCGTGCGATGCGGGCGGTTGAGCCGATCAGGACGCCATCTTCGTTCAAAGCCTTCAGACGCCGCCAGCAGGCGTTCTGCGAAAGCCCCGCACGATCCGCTAACTCCCGTTGCGACAGGGTGGCGTCCTTCTGCAGTTCTTTCAGAATGCGTGTGTCAATTTGATCCAATTTTGATGCCATTACTGATCATATGACACAAAGATTTTAAAATCTATGCAATAATAGGTGAAGTTTTCGCGCTGACAATAAATCACATTAGTCGGACAGTTAGGAGCCAATGCAATGTCCCTGTCCAAGTTTCGTGCGGAACTCTGTTCCACCGCTCACAATTCAAACCTGCGCGATGGGCTGATCGGAGAGAATGTTCTGATCCCGGGTCTGCATGGGGACGTGCCGCTTGTCTATGCGGATTACGTCGCTTCGGGTCGCGCCTTGCGGCAAGTCGAAGACTTTGTGGCGCAACATGTGTTGCCGTTTTACGCGAACAGCCACACCGAGGCCTCTTACTGCGGATCTTACATGACACATCTGCGCCGCGAGGCGCGGGCGGAAATAGCCCGCATTGTTGGTGCCCAGGAAGAGGATGCGGTGATCTTCACCGGGTCTGGTGCCACTGCGGGGCTCAACCGGTTGGTCAGCCTGCTCGGGGTGGCAGAGGCCGACCAACCGGTTGTCTTGATTGGTCCTTACGAGCATCACTCGAACATCCTGCCGTGGCGGGAAAGCAAGGCACTTGTGGTTGAAATCCCCGAAGCCGAAGGTGGCGGTGTCGACCTGGGGGCGCTGGAAACCGCGCTGTTGACCCATGCAGGCGCAGATCTTCTGATCGGTTCCTTTTCGGCGGCGTCCAATGTAACCGGAATTGTCACTGACCCTGATCCGGTGACGCGGTTGCTCAAGGCGCATGGTGCCGTGGCGATTTGGGATTACGCCGGAGGCGGGCCTTACCTGCCGATGGATATGGGGCCGGCGGACGCGCGCAAGGATGCGATCGTCGTTTCCCCGCACAAGTTTCCGGGCGGTCCGGGGGCCTCGGGTGTTCTGATCGTAAACCGGGCTGCAGCCAAACGGAACTGCCCCAGCTGGCCGGGTGGTGGCACCGTAAGTTTCGTGTCACCGTGGCGGCATGACTACAGCGCGGACCTGTCTGCGCGGGAAGAGGCGGGAACGCCCAACGTGATCGGCGACATCCGCGCGGCGCTGGCCTTTATCGTCAAAGATGTCGTCGGCACGGAAGAAATTGCAAGGCGCGAGGCGCAGTACAACCAGATGGCGTTGGACGGGTGGAAGGATAATCCGAAACTGACCTTGCTTGGGGTCAATCACCCGCATCGCCTGCCGATCTTCTCTTTCCTCGTGCGCGACAACGCGGGACAGCCTGTGCATCAGCAGCTGTTTACCCGGATGCTCAGCGACGTCTACGGCATTCAGGCACGTGGCGGCTGTGCCTGCGCAGGGCCTTATGCCCACCGCCTTCTGGGGATTGATCGCGCCGCATCCGAGGCATTGCACGCGGCCTTGTCTGCAGGGGAAGAGATGAAGAAACCCGGCTGGGTACGCCTGAATTTCTCGTACCTGATGAGCAAGGAAACGGTCCAGTTCATCATCGACAGTGTCAATGACCTGTCGCGCCGTACCGAGGAATTCGTGCCTTATTACAACGCCGACCCGGCGACTGCGCGCTTCAAGGCCGCATGATGGAATTGTCGCTTTTCTCAATCCGTTGAGACAGGTATGAGGGGCCCAATCAACGGAGCCTCTCATGACCAAGATCACCCCGCAACCCGGCATTATGGACATCGCGCTTTATCAGGGCGGCCAGTCGCATGTGGCGGGTGTTGAGCATGTGATCAAGCTGAGCTCGAACGAGAACCCGTTCGGCCCCAGCCCCAAGGCGATTGAGGCGGTGCGCGACAGCGCGGCCACTTTGCATCGGTACCCCAACACCGACCACGCCAGTTTGCGCGCGGCCATCGGCGCGCGTCACGGGCTGGACCCTGCGCAGATCATCTGCGGTGTCGGCAGCGACGAGGTGCTGCAATTCATCGCTCAGGCCTATGCGGGGCCGGGGGATGAGGTGGTCTATACCGAGCACGGGTTCTCCATGTACCCGATCATCGCCCGCATGGCAGGTGCCGCACCGGTCATGGTGGCCGAGCGCGACCGCAAAGTTGATGTGGATGCCATTCTGGCCGCCGTAACCAGCCAGACGCGGATCGTGTTTGTCACCAACCCCGGTAACCCGACCTCGACCATGATCTCGAACGACGAACTGGACCGTCTGGCGCAGGGTCTGCCTGATACCTGCCTGATGGTCTTGGACGGCGCCTATGCCGAATTCGTCGACGGTTTCGATGGCGGCGCGTCTTTGGTGGATGCGTATGAGAACGTGATCATGACCCGTACATTCTCGAAAGTGTACGGGTTGGGCGGGATGCGGGTCGGCTGGGGGTATACGCACCAATCGATTATCGATGTACTGAACCGGGTGCGTCAGCCCTTCAACCTGTCTTTGACAGCTCTGGCTGCAGCCGAAGCAGCGATCAGCGACGTCGAATTCCTGACGTTCTGCCAATCCGAAAATGCGCGCCTTCGGGTGTGGCTGGCCAAGGAGCTGGACAAGGTCGGCGTACCCTCGGACCCGTCCTGCACCAACTTCATCCTCGCGCGTTTTGCCGACAGGACCGAGGCCGAGGCCTGTGACGACTATCTTAAGACGCAGGGTTTGATTGTCCGCCGGGTTGCAGGCTACAACCTGCCGAATGCCCTGCGGATCACCGTGGGCGATGAGGAAGCCTGCCGCCGCGTTGTGTTGGCGATTACAGCATTCAAAGAGGGCGCAGCATGAGCCAGATTTACGACCGGGTTGCGCTGATCGGGCTGGGCCTGATTGCCTCCTCCATGTTCTGGGCGATCAAGCGTGGGGGCCTGGCTGGAGAAGTGACCGGCTATGCCCGGTCCGAGGCGACACGTGACACGGCGCGCAGAATCGGGCTGTGCGACCGCGTCTGTGACACGGCGCGCGAAGCGGTCGAAGGTGCTGATCTTGTCGTTCTTTGCGTGCCCGTGGGGGCAATGGGAGCCGTCGCAGAAGACATCGCACCCGTGCTCAAGCCCGGCGCGACCCTGTCGGATGTGGGGTCGGTCAAGCGGCATGTCATTCAGGCAGTTCAGCCGCATGTCCCCGAAGGTGTGCATTTCATTCCCGCGCATCCTTTGGCTGGGACAGAGCATTCCGGTCCGGAATCGGGTTTTGCCAAATTGTTCGATAATCGCTGGTGCCTGCTGGTGCCTGTCGAAGGGACCGACCCGGATGCAATCGCCCGCCTTCGGGCGTTGTGGGAAGGTATGGGGTCCCATGTGGATGAGATGGACGCGGATCATCACGATCTGGTTCTGGCCGTCACGTCCCATGCGCCGCACCTGATCGCCTACACGATGGTTGGTGTGGCCGACGATCTGCGCCGGGTGACCGATAGCGAAGTGATAAAATACTCGGCTGCGGGTTTTCGGGATTTCACCCGCATTGCGGCATCTGACCCGACCATGTGGCGTGATGTGTTCCTGTCCAATAAAGACGCGACACTGGAAATCCTGGGCCGGTTCACGGAAGAGCTGTTTGCGCTGCAACGTGCCATCCGCACCGGGGACGGGGAACATTTGTTTGACTACTTTACCCATACCCGTGCTATTCGTCGCGGCATCATCGATGCGGGGCAGGACACCGACGCACCGGATTTCGGGCGGGGAAAGGCAGGTTCATGAGGGTTTACCGGGGGCAATTTCTGATCGGGATCATGGCGTTGTGCGCCGTGGCCACACAGGCAGCACCTCTGGAACGATCTCTGGTCCCACCTGCACGTCCGATTCTGGACCAGCACAACGTACAGGTTGTGTCCGCCGTTGCCCCGGTGTCCGTCGCGGCCATAACCGATCTGCGCCCCATCTCACGCCCGGTTTCACCGCAGGTCACTGCCGCCCTGGCGCGACCATCGGAATTGCCGCTGCTGGGGCCCGATACGTCGTTGATGCCTAACATGAGACCTGAATCGCTTGAACAGCAGGTGCTTTTCAAAAAACGCAAGCTGCGCAAAGGGTCCGTTTGCGGAGATATCGCAATTCAGGGCAAGCCCGTCGGAAGGGTCGGCAGCGAGAATTCAGCCTGTGGCGTAAAAGATGCGGTGCAGATCACCTCTGTTTCCGGTGTGGCACTCAGCCGCCCATCGACAATGGATTGCGGCACCGCCGTTGCACTGAACAAATGGGTCGATAAGACAGTCAAACCCACCTTCAAACGTCGCGGCCCGGTGGTCGAGTTGCAGGTGGCGGCTCATTATGCCTGCCGAACCCGCAACAACCGCAAAGGCGCGCGGATTTCCGAGCACGGCAAAGGACGGGCCATTGATATTTCAGCCTTCAAAATGGCCGATGGCGAGGTGGTGACCGTCCTCGCAGGATGGCGCAAGAACCCGTCAAAGAAGCAATTGCAGAAGATCTGGCGCGGCGCGTGTGGCCCGTTCGGCACCGTTTTGGGGCCGAACTCGGACAGCTACCATCGCGATCATTTCCATCTGGATACGGCACGCTACCGCAGCGGAGCGTATTGCCGTTAACGAAGGATCAGCCGCGGGGCAGGGCCCAGCGGCACCGGCCCCAAGGCGACAAAACCATCCCGGAAGTTCAGCTGAAGGTCCAGCGCGTTGGGGTTGCCGCCCAGCCCTGCCAGAAAATTCAGTGCGCGGGTGACAGGATCAACCGCCTGATCAGGCAGGGCACCTGCCGCGTTTGCCATGTCGACCATATCGCGCCAGTTCTCGGCCTTGACGGCGATCTCGCCACTGGGAACACCCTGCGCGTCTACATCCAGTTTACCGGCAGCAAACAGACGCAACCCACCCCATTTGATCTCGGCCAGTCGCAGGTCGATGGCCACGGGCTGTGGTCTGCTGTGTTCCAGCGCTGACCTGTCCCAGACTTTGCTGAACGTGGTGATCATGTCCAGTTCCAGCGTTTCGAAGGACTGCGGCAGCGACGCGGCCGAGTTCATAAGGGCCCGCAACCGGTTACCGGGTGTGAACCCATCCGCGCGGGCGGTAATGGCATAGGCTTCGGGCTGGGATGTTTGCGCCATGATCAGGCTCAGGGTGTCCCCGGCGGCCAGTGCAGTGGAGTTTTCGGTCACCGACCAAGCCCCTGCCGTCAGCGCCAGTTTCTCAAGCACAAGCGAAACGCCGGGCTGCAACTGTAGTTCTGCAATCAATTCATCGGCAACAATCGTTGAGGTTTGATCGTAGTAAGACAGTCGTTGCGGCGTCTCGGCAAACCGCAGCACCTGCCGGCCGGGCCAGATCGCGGGGCTTTCGAATTCGATCCAGTCCGCACGCCAGGCTGTGCCATTCACCGGATCTGCAAGGGCAGGGTTGTTCAGACGAGTCACGTGATGGGTCGGATACCCTGCCGTTGCCACGTCCGAGAAATCAGCCAGCCAGCCGCGCGCCTGTTGTTGATCAAACCAGCCAGTGATTGCCGCGCGCAGACCATATCCGGCGACAAACCAATATGCGCTCCACAGGACGCCGATAAAAATGATCACTCGTATGATACGGCGCATGAGCTTTGGCCCTTTTTCCTGCCTCGGAATTGATGTTTATAGGCCCAAACGGGCAAGGACCAGTGCAATGACGATGTGGGTTTTCGGTTATGGATCGCTGCTGTGGAATCCGGGCTTTCCGGTCGCGCGCAGCGAACGCGCGACACTGCATGGCTATGCCCGGTCCTTCTGCATGAGCTCGATCCACCACCGGGGAACCGAGGAAGAACCGGGGCTGGTGCTGGCGCTGGACGAACAGGCAAACGCGACCTGCACCGGTCTGGCCCTTGCGGTTGAAACCGGTCACGAAGACCGCACCCTGCACGAACTGCGCGAGCGCGAGCTGATCTCGTCGGCCTATGTCGAACGTATGCTGGATGTGCATCTGGAAAATGGCGACATTGTCAACGCCGTGACCTATGTGATCGATGCGGACCACGTGCAATACTGCGGTGGCATGCCGTTGGAGGATCAGGCCCGGATCATCGCCCATGCGGTTGGCGGGCGCGGCCCGAATGACGAATACCTGTACAATACCGCCGAACATCTGGCCGAGATCGGCCTGCGCGACGCCGATCTTGAGTGGTTGGCGCAACGGGTGCGTAGTATTACCGCATAAACTCTTGGCGTCACCAATGGAATTTCGCTAGTTTCGACGCAGAGCAGGCAAATACCGGGAACCACGCGCATGGCGCAGGCACATCAGGGCGCGAGACCCCATTTCTCGCATCCAACACGGCAGATTCTGTTGATGTTGATGGCGATCGGCCTGTCCGGGCTGGGTGTGTTTCTGGCGCTGCCCTATGTGTTACCGGTGTTCTTCGCCAACCCGTACCTGAACGGCTTCATCCTGATGGTTTTTCTGATCGGCGTTCTTGCCTGTTTCTATCAGGTGACGCAACTGATCGGATCCGTACGCTGGATCGAGGCCTTCGTCGGCGGTGTTGTTCGCGAAGACGCCCGCACGCCGCAATTGCTGGCTCCTTTGGCATCATTGCTGCGCGAACGGGGCGCGCGGTCGCAGATCAGCTCCACTTCAACCCGCTCGATTCTGGATTCCGTAGCCGAACGGGTCGAGGAAGAGCGGGAGATCACCCGCTATATCACCAACGTACTGATCTATCTGGGTCTTTTGGGCACATTCTTCGGTTTGGCGACAACCGTACCTGCCATCGTTGATACGATCCGCAGCCTTAATCCGCAAGAGGGCGAAGAAGGGCTGGCCGTGTTCAACCGCCTGATGACCGGGCTCGAGGCGCAGTTGCAGGGGATGGGCGTTGCGTTCGGATCGTCTCTGCTGGGTCTGGCCGGGTCGCTGATCGTCGGTCTGCTCGAAGTTTTCGCAGGGCACGGCCAGAACCGCTTCTATCGCGAGCTCGAGGAATGGCTGTCTTCGATCACCCGTGTAGGTTTCGCGGGTGGAGAAGAAGGCGGTGCCGAAATAGCCGTGCTCACGCCGGTGCTGGACGCCATGTCCGAACAGATGGACGCGTTGCAGGATCTGTTTTCAGCGCAGGAAAGCGACCGGGCCGAGGTTTCCGCCAAGCTGGGTTTGCTGGTCGATGTGATCGGTGAGATGAACAACCGTCAGGCCAATACCGAAAGTGTCACAGCGGTGTTGGAACGCGTGGCGCTGGGTCAGGAAGCCCTGCTGGATCACATGCGCGATCACGGTGCGGGTGAAGGTATCGACGCCGAAAGCCGGATGCGCCTGCGCTCGATGGATGTGCAGCTGCTGCGTATCCTCGAAGAGATATCGGCGGGTCGGCAGGAAAGCATGAACGAGTTCCGCAAGGATATTGAACTGCTGGTCAAGGCGCTGACCCTGCCGCGCGGTGCGGTACGCACCTCGCCGGAAGGAGAATAGCCCATGGCGCTGTCCCGCCGCACCGGTCAACGGTTCCAGGGCTCGGTCTGGCCCGGTTTCGTCGACGCGATGACGGGGCTGTTGATGGTGCTGACCTTTGTGCTGACCATCTTCATGGTGATCCAGTTTGTGCTGCGCGAAACCATCTCGGGTCAGGAAGACGAACTGACCACATTGGCCGACGAAATCGCGGCGCTGGCGGGGGCGCTGGGGCTGGAAGAACGCGAAAACAGCCGGTTGCAGGCGCGGCTTGGGGCGTTGAATACCACCCTGTCGCAGGCCGAAGACGATCTGGCGCAAGCCCAGTCACTGATCGCATCACTGACCACCGAGCGCGACCGACAGGCTGTCGCTTTGGATCAGGCACAGACCCGGATCACCAATTTCGAAGCGCAAGTTGCCGCCCTGCTGGCCGAACAGGAACGGGCACTGGGTGATATTGCAGCGCTTGAATCGCAGCGCGCGAAACTGCTGACCGAGCAGGAGGCGTTGAACCTGGCGCTTGCCCAAAGCCGCGAGGAAATCGACGCACAGACCGAAGCCGCCCGTTTGGCCGCTGCCCGTCGGGAAGCACTGGAAGCACTGGTGGCGGATCTGGAGCAAGGCAGCGCCGACCGGGACGCCCAGATCACCAACCTTGAACAGCAGCTCAGCGATGAAGAGGCCGCCCGTCTGGCCGAAGCCGCCGCCGCCGAAGCATTGCGTAACCGCCTTCAGGATGCCGATGCCGAACTGACGGCCATGACACTCGCACTCGAAGCGCAGCGCAAAGAGGCTGAAGACACACTCACCCTGCTGGCGGCAGCACAGGCGGCGCGTGCCGCGTTGGAGCGTCAGTTTGGCGACGTGAACCCCGATGAACTGCGGGCCCAGCTTGAATCCGCTTTGCAGGCGCAGACACAAGCGCAGGCGGATGCCGATGCGCAACGCTCTCTGGCCGAGCAGCGGCAGGCCTTATTGGACCTCGCCAATGCGACGCTTTCGGATGAAAAAGAAATCTCTGCCGAGGCGCAGAGAGAGGCCGCCCTGCTGAACCAGCAGATCGCCGCCCTGCGCGGGCAATTGGGCTCTTTGCAGGCTTTGCTTGATGATTTCGAAGAACGCAACGCCGCCGCCGAGGTGCAGATTCAGACCTTAGGGCAGGACCTGAACGCCGCACTGGCCCGTGCCGCATCCGAAGAACGCAGGCGCCGTCTGCTGGAAGAAGCGGAGCGCCTGCGTCTTGAGGCCGAGGCCAAGGCTCTGGCCGGGCAGAACCAGGAACTGGCGGCACAGGCCGAGGACCTGCAACGCTATCGCTCGGAATTCTTTGGTCGTTTGCGGGACGTCCTTGGCGGTCAGGAAGGGGTGCGCATCGAAGGCGACCGGTTCGTGTTCTCGTCCGAGGTTCTGTTTCCGACCGGGTCCGCCGTGCTGTCCGCAGAAGGGCAGCAGGAAGTCGCCAAGGTGGCCAGCATCCTGCGCAGTGTCGCTGCTGAAATCCCGCCCGGTCTGAACTGGGTGATCCGGGTCGACGGCCACACCGACAACGTTCCTCTGGCCGGGTCGGGCAGGTATCGCGACAACTGGGAGCTCAGCCAGGGTCGCGCGCTGTCGGTTGTGCGCTATATGGTTGACGCGCTGGGCATTCCGCCCAACCGCCTTGCAGCCAACGGGTTTGGTGAATTCCAGCCCGTCAATCCGGCTGACACGCCCGAGGCACGCGCGCAAAACCGCCGGATCGAGTTGAAGCTGACCGAAAGGTAAGGCCACTGGCCCTTAGCAGTCACGAAAACAAACAGCCGATCCGCAACCGGTTAGTGGCGATCCCGGCCACAGTGACCCGAACCGTTGGAAAATCAAGGCGGTGCATGTCCGCCAGACGTTTCACACGCGGCCTAACCGAGATGCCAACGCGACGCCGGGTAGGCGGGTGGGCCTTGCCAGCGCTGGGCGAAACCAAAAAAACCCGCCTTGGTAGGCGGGTTTTCTGTTAAATGCGGCGGGCGATCAGTCCGCCGTCAGAAGCGGAGGCTTGTCACCCGAAATGCGCGGTTGATCCGGGCCAAGGATCTCAAGATCCAGATCACCTTTCTTGACCGAGACACGGACCACACCGCCTTTTGCCAGCTTGCCAAACAACAATTCTTCGGCCAGCGGTTTCTTGATGTATTCCTGAATGACGCGACCCAGCGGGCGCGCACCCATCTTGTCGTCATACCCTTTATCCGCCAGCCATTCGGCGGCTTTGGGTGTCAGATCAATGGTCACACCACGATCCAGCAACTGCGCTTCCAGTTGCAGGACGAATTTCTCGACCACCTGCAAAATGACCTCTTTCGGCAGCGGCGCGAACGAGATCACGGCATCCAGACGGTTGCGGAATTCCGGCGTGAACATGCGTTCAATCGCGGCGGTGTCTTCGCCCTCGCGACGGTCACGACCGAACCCGATCGCGGCCTTGGCCTGCTCTTGCGCCCCCGCGTTCGAGGTCATGATCAGCACCACGTTGCGGAAGTTCACTGTACGGCCGTTATGGTCGGTCAGTTCCCCATGGTCCATCACCTGCAACAGGATGTTGAACACGTCCGGGTGCGCCTTTTCAATCTCGTCCAGCAGCAACACACAATGTGGATGCTGGTCGACACCGTCGGTCAGCAGGCCGCCCTGATCGAACCCGACATAGCCCGGAGGCGCGCCGATCAGACGGCTGACCGCGTGTTTCTCCATGTATTCCGACATGTCGAAACGCAGCAGTTCAACGCCCAGCGTGTCCGCCAGCTGTTTCGCCACCTCGGTCTTGCCCACGCCGGTCGGGCCGGCAAACAGATAGTTGCCGATGGGCTTTTCGGGTTCCCGCAGGCCGGCGCGGGCCAGTTTGATTGCGCTGGCCAGCGCCTCGATCGCCAGATTCTGACCAAACACCACCCGTTTCAGCGAGGCTTCGAGGTCTTTCAGCACCTCGGCATCGTCCTTGGTGACGTTCTTGGGCGGGATGCGGGCGATCTTGGCAACCACGGCCTCAATCTCTTTGACACCAATGGTTTTGCGCCGTTTGCTTTCCGCCACCAGATGCTGCGCCGCGCCAGCCTCGTCAATCACGTCGATGGCCTTGTCGGGCAGCTTGCGGTCGTTGATGTAACGTGCCGACAGCTCGACCGCCGTTTTGATCGCATCAGCGGTATACTTGATGTCGTGATGTTTTTCGAAATAAGGCTTCAGACCGCGCAGGATCTTGACGCTGTCTTCAACCGAAGGCTCGTTCACATCGATCTTCTGGAACCGGCGCGACAGGGCGCGGTCCTTTTCAAAATGCTGGCGAAACTCTTTGTAGGTGGTCGAGCCCATGGTGCGCAGCTTGCCGCCCTGCAACGCAGGTTTCAGCAGGTTCGAGGCATCCATTGCCCCGCCCGAGGTTGCACCAGCACCGATCACGGTGTGAATTTCGTCGATGAACAGCACCGCGTCGGGGTGCTCTTCCAGCTCGGTTACAACCGCTTTCAGGCGTTCCTCGAAATCGCCGCGATAACGGGTCCCGGCCAGCAGCGCACCCATGTCCAGCGAGTAGATGGTGGTGTTTGCCAAGACATCCGGCGCCTCTCCAGCGACGATCTTGTGCGCCAGACCTTCGGCGATGGCGGTTTTGCCCACGCCCGGATCGCCCACCAGCAGCGGGTTGTTCTTGCGGCGGCGGCACAGCACCTGGATGCAGCGTTCCACCTCATCCGCCCGCCCGATCAGCGGATCGACATCACCCGCACGCGATTTCGCGTTCAGGTCAATGCAATATTTCCCAAGCGCACTTTCCTTTTGTTCCGTGTCGCCGGAACCTGTCTGAGCTTCTTCTTCCACCTGATCCGCACCGGATACCGACCGGCTTTCGCCATACGCGGGGTCTTTGGCCACGCCATGGGCGATGAAATTGACCGCGTCATACCGGGTCATGTCCTGTTCCTGCAGGAAATAGGCGGCATTGCTTTCGCGTTCAGCGAATATCGCGACCAGCACATTGGCACCGGTCACTTCGGTCCGGCCCGAGCTTTGCACATGAATCGCGGCGCGTTGAATGACGCGCTGGAACGCTGCCGTTGGTACGGCTTCGGACCCGTCAATATCCGTGACCAGATTCGATAGGTCCTCGTCGATGAACTCAACCAGAGTGCTGCGCAACTCGTCCAGATCAACGCTGCACGCTTTCATGACGCGTACCGCATCGGGTTCTTCCAGAAGCGCCAGCAGCAAATGCTCCAGCGTTGCAAATTCGTGTCGCCGTTCATTCGCAGCCGCAAGGGCCGCGTGGATGGCTTGTTCCAGTGTGCTCGAGAATGAAGGCACGCGGGTGCTCCTCTGTCTTGGGTCAGAAGGGGGCGGGCTTTCGGCCGGAACCCCATCCCAACCATGTCCTCATACTATTAGAGTTTGGTTGATCGTGGCCCGGCTTCAAGGGTTTTCTTTCACTTGACAGTCACATTTGTTGTGACCGTGGCCGTGAAGAGGGGCAAATAAGCATCAGAACCTGTCTTTTCTACCCCGGATTTCGGCGAAAACCGCCGCAGGATCGGCGTTTACCATACCAAGATGGGCCTGAATCGCCGGATCCGTGGCCCTCAGGAACGGGTTGGTGGCTTTTTCAAGCGCCAAAACCGACGGAACAGTGGCTTCGCCAGCGGCGCGGGCGCGGTCGATATCGGCAATTCGCTGTTTCAGCGCAGCGTTCTCGGGATCGACGGTAATGGCGAATTTCGCGTTGGATTGTGTATATTCATGCCCCGAACAGACAAGGGTGTCGTCCGGCAAAGCGGCCAGCTTGCTCAGCGACGCCCACATCTGCGCCGGGCTGCCTTCGAACAGACGCCCACACCCGAGGGCCATCAGGCTGTCAGCGGTAAAGACGACCGCGCTTTGCGGAAGATAAAACGCGACATGACCAACCGTGTGCCCCGAAACGTCCAGCACCTCGACCAGTTCGCCACCCACCTCAAAGCTGTCGCCTTCGGCAACCTGCTGGTCCAGCGGGGGCAGGCGGTGCGCGTCGGCGGCCGCACCGATGACCTTTGCGGGGTGATGGGTCAGAATTTCGGGCAGCCCTTCAACGTGATCCCAGTGATGATGGGTCAGCAGCACATGTGACAAGCTCCATCCCCGATCTTCCAGTGCTGCAAGAATCGGCGCGGCTTCGGGCGCATCGATCAGCGCAGTCTGGCCATTGCCGCTGTCATGGGCCAGAAAGGCGTAATTGTCGCTGAGGCACGGGATTGTAACGATTTCAAGAGGCATGGCCTTTTGCCCTTTCATTGCTAGACTGCGCCCAGCTAAGCCGATTGACCGGATGTCCGCAATGCATCTTGATGTGCAGGATCTGAGGAACTTCTACTACCGCAGCACCCTTGGGCGCGCGGCACAGGCAGCTATTCGCGGGCGGCTGACCGAGCTCTGGCCCGAAGCCAAAGGTCAGACCGTTGCCGGTTTTGGCTTTGCCGTGCCGCTATTGCGCCCTTATCTGGCCGGTGCGCGCCGGGTCATCGGGCTGATGCCCGGCCCGCAGGGCGTGATGCCCTGGCCTGCGGGGATGCCCAATGTCTCGGTGCTGACAGAAGAAACCCGGTGGCCCATTGAAACCGGTCACGTGGACAAGCTGGTGGTGATGCACGGGCTGGAAACGTCCGAGCGGCCAAACCAGCTGCTGGAGGAATGCTGGCGTGTTCTGGGCCCTGGTGGCAGGGCCGTGTTCATTGTTCCGAACCGGGCGGGTCTGTGGTCACGTACGGACAAAACGCCATTTGGCTTTGGTCGTCCCTATTCCGCCACTCAGCTGGAAAATCAGCTCAGGTCGCATTACTTCCTGCCCGAGGCGCATTGCTCGGCTCTTTACATGCCGCCGTCCTTCCGGCGGTTCTGGTTGAAATCGGGCAGTCTGATCGAAAAAACCGGACAGCGCATTCCAACTGTCATGGCGGGCGGGGTGTTGATGGTTGAGGTCACAAAGAACATTCATCCGCCTCGGGGCAATGTCACCAAAGATGCCATAAGGAAGCCGATCAAGGCGCTTGACGGTTTGCTAAAGCCTGCATGACAACTGCGTGCATCCCAAAGTGACAAATTCGCGAGAAAAAAGTCACAGGAATCGCAAAAACCTGCATATTCGTAACATTTTTCAACCGGGTTGACGGGTCCAAACGGTCGCACTTGGTGTAAGTGTATGAAAATTAACATTTTGTGGATAAATCTGTTACCGCTATAGCGTATTGCTTGGTTGGTTCACCTCTGCTACATCCCCGGTGATTTTGATCCCCGACCGTCTGGCCGGGGTTTCCTCACGCCCCAAGGTAGCGGCCGCTACCCAAAATCGGGGCCTCAAATATCGGAAGGGTGGACGTGTCCGAACCAGCTTCGATTTCCACAGGCATCGCCGAGCGCTATGCCACCGCGATCTTCGAGATCGCAAAAGAGAATAATGACCTTGCGGGTCTGGAATCCGGCATCAATGATCTGGCAGCAGCACTGGGCGACAGTGCCGACCTGCGTGACCTGATCGCATCGCCTTTGATTTCGCGGGCCGAGCAAGAAGGAGCAATTGCCGCTGTTGCTGACAAGATGGGGCTGAACGCCATCCTGCGCAACACGCTGGCTCTGATGGCGCAGAAACGCCGCCTGTTTGTTGTGCCGCAACTGGTGCAGGTGCTGCGTGACATGCTGGCAGATGAGCGTGGCGAAGTGACCGCCGATGTCGCCTCGGCCAAGGCGCTGACCAAGACACAACTGGAAAAACTGTCCAAGACGCTGTCCGAGCGTGTGGGCAAGACCGTAACTATCAATGCGACCGTGGATGAAAGCCTCATCGGCGGTCTTGTCGTCAAAGTGGGCTCGAAAATGATCGACAGTTCGATCCGTTCGAAGCTGAACTCCCTACAGAATGCAATGAAAGAGGTCGGATAAATGGGAATCCAAGCTGCAGAGATTTCTGCAATCCTGAAGGACCAGATCAAGAATTTTGGTCAGGAAGCCGAAGTGGCCGAGATCGGTCGCGTGCTGAGCGTCGGTGACGGGATTGCCCGTGTATATGGCCTGGACAACGTTCAAGCCGGTGAGATGGTCGAATTCCCCGGCGGCATCATGGGTATGGCGCTGAACCTGGAAAGCGACAACGTCGGTGTCGTTATCTTCGGTTCTGACCGTGACATCAAAGAAGGTGACACTGTCAAGCGCACCAACTCGATCGTGGACGTTCCGATCGGTGACGAGCTGCTGGGCCGTGTTGTTGACGGTCTGGGCAACCCGCTGGATGGCAAAGGTCCGATCAATGCCACCAAGCGTGGCGTTGCAGACGTCAAGGCACCTGGCATCATCCCGCGTAAATCGGTGCACGAACCGATGGCAACCGGCCTGAAATCGGTTGACGCGATGATCCCGATTGGCCGTGGCCAGCGCGAGCTGATCATTGGTGACCGCCAGACCGGTAAAACCGCTGTGGCTCTGGACACCATCCTGAACCAGAAGGTCTATAACGAAGCAGCAGGCGACGACGAGTCGAAGAAACTGTACTGCGTTTACGTTGCGATCGGTCAGAAACGTTCGACCGTTGCCCAGCTGGTGAAGAAACTGGAAGAATCCGGTGCGATTGAGTATTCGATCGTTGTCGCCGCAACCGCGTCCGACCCGGCACCGATGCAGTTCCTGGCACCCTATGCCGCAACCGCGATGGCGGAATACTTCCGTGACAATGGCCGCCACGCGCTGATCATCTATGATGACCTGTCGAAACAGGCTGTGTCCTACCGTCAGATGTCGCTGCTGCTGCGCCGCCCGCCGGGCCGCGAAGCCTATCCGGGTGACGTTTTCTACCTCCACTCCCGCCTGCTGGAACGTTCGGCGAAGCTGAACGAAGACTTCGGCGCAGGTTCGCTGACCGCTCTGCCGGTTATCGAAACCCAGGGTGGTGACGTTTCGGCCTTTATTCCGACCAACGTGATCTCGATCACCGACGGTCAGATCTTCCTGGAAACCGAACTGTTCTATCAGGGCATCCGTCCTGCTGTGAACACCGGTCTGTCGGTTTCGCGTGTGGGCTCGTCGGCTCAGACCGACGCGATGAAATCGGTTGCCGGTCCGGTCAAGCTGGAACTGGCTCAGTATCGCGAAATGGCGGCCTTTGCACAGTTTGGTTCCGACCTCGACGCCGCAACCCAGCAGCTGCTGAACCGCGGTGCGCGCCTGACCGAGCTGATGAAGCAGCCGCAGTACTCGCCGCTGACCAACGCGGAAATCGTCTGCGTCATCTTCGCGGGCACCAACGGTTACCTCGATAAGATCGACGTGTCGGATGTTGGCCGCTACGAGGCTGGCCTGCTGGCGCATCTGCGCGGCAAGCACGCTGACCTGCTGAAGTGGATCACCGACGAAGATCCGAAGATCAAAGGCGACGCGTCCGACAAACTCAAAGCAGCGATCGACGAATACGCCGCGACCTTCGCTTGATAGGAGGTTCCGATGCCTAGTCTGAAGGACCTTAAAAACAGGATCGAGTCGGTCAAATCGACCCGCAAGATCACCAAGGCCATGCAGATGGTCGCGGCCGCAAAACTACGCCGCGCCCAGGAATCTGCCGAAGCCTCGCGCCCTTATGCCGAGCGGTTCAATGCCGTGATGGCCGGGCTGGCGGCGTCGGTCGGGGGCAGCGACAGCGCCCCCAAGCTGCTCCGTGGTACGGGCAGTGATGATGTCCATCTGCTGGTTGTGTTGACAGCTGAACGCGGCCTGTGTGGCGGCTTCAACTCGAACATCGCCAAGCTGGCCCGCCAGAAGGCGGAAGAGCTGCGCGGCAAGGGCAAGACGGTCAAGATTCTGACCGTCGGCAAGAAAGGCCGCGACGCGCTCAAGCGTGATTTTGGCGATCTGTTCGTTGGGCATGTGGACCTGAGCGAGGTCAAGCGTCTGGGTTATTCCAACGCGCAGGACATCGCAAAGGACATCCTGTCCCGCTTCGACGGGGGCGAGTTCGACGTTGCCACGATCTTCTACTCGAAGTTCGTCAACGTTGTGACCCAGATCCCGACGGCACAGCAAGTCATCCCCGCCTCGTTCGAGGAATCGGAAGGTGACGACAGCGGTGCCATTTTCGACTACGAGCCCAGCGAAGAGGCCATTCTGGCCGACCTGCTGCCCAAGGGGGTTGCGACCGCGATCTTCTCGGCTCTGCTCGAAAACGGAGCGTCTGAACAGGGCGCGCGGATGTCCGCAATGGACAACGCGACACGCAACGCGGGTGAGATGATCGACAAGCTGACGATCCAGTTCAACCGCTCGCGTCAGGCCGTGATCACCAACGAGCTGATTGAAATTATTTCCGGCGCCGAGGCGCTGTAGAGACAAACCGGAGACGAAACATGGCGAATGCAAAAGGCAAAGTCACACAGATCATCGGGGCCGTCGTCGACGTGCACTTCGAAGATCAGCTGCCTGAAATTCTGAACGCGCTGGAAACCACCAACAACGGCAAGCGCCTGGTGTTGGAAGTTGCTCAGCACCTGGGTGAAAACACTGTCCGCACCATCGCGATGGACGCGACCGAAGGTCTGGTCCGTGGTGAAGTGGTCACCGACACCGGTGCACCGATCTCGGTTCCGGTTGGCAACGCCACCCTGGGCCGCATCCTGAACGTGGTCGGCGAGCCGATCGACGAAAAAGGCCCGGTTGAGGCAACCGAAGCGCGCGCGATCCACCAGCCCGCACCGACCTTTGCCGAACAGTCGACCGAGTCCGAAGTTCTGGTCACCGGCATCAAAGTGGTTGACCTGCTGGCCCCTTACGCCAAAGGCGGTAAGATCGGCCTGTTCGGCGGCGCCGGCGTTGGTAAAACCGTTCTGATCATGGAACTGATCAACAACATCGCAAAAGTGCACTCGGGCTTCTCGGTGTTTGCGGGTGTTGGTGAACGGACCCGTGAAGGCAACGACCTGTATCACGAGATGATCGAATCGAACGTGATCAAGCCGGACAACCTGTCGGAAAGCCAGGTGGCCCTGGTTTACGGTCAGATGAACGAGCCTCCGGGTGCGCGTGCGCGTGTTGCTCTGACCGGTCTGACTCTGGCCGAGCAGTTCCGCGACCAGTCCGGTACCGACGTTCTGTTCTTCGTCGACAACATCTTCCGCTTTACACAGGCGGGTTCCGAGGTTTCGGCTCTGCTGGGTCGTATCCCGTCCGCTGTGGGCTACCAGCCGACACTGGCTACCGACATGGGTGCCCTGCAGGAACGCATCACCTCGACAAAGGCCGGATCGATCACTTCGGTGCAGGCGATCTACGTGCCTGCGGACGACTTGACCGACCCCGCGCCGGCAACCTCGTTTGCTCACTTGGATGCGACCACCGTTCTTAACCGTGCGATCTCGGAAAAGGGTATCTACCCGGCGGTTGACCCGCTCGACTCGACCTCGCGCCTGCTCGACCCGGCCATCGTCGGCGAAGAGCACTACAAGGTTGCGACCGACGTTCAGCAGATCCTCCAGCGCTACAAGTCGCTGCAGGACATCATCGCCATCCTCGGCATGGACGAACTGTCGGAAGAGGACAAGCTGACCGTGGCCCGTGCCCGTAAGATCGAACGCTTCCTGTCGCAACCGTTCGACGTGGCCGAGGTCTTCACCGGCTCGCCGGGTGTTCAGGTTCCTCTGGATGTCACCATCTCGTCGTTCAAGGCCGTTGTGGCTGGCGAATACGATCACCTGCCCGAGGCAGCCTTCCTGATGGTTGGCGGCATCGACGAAGTGATCGCCAAAGCCGAAAAAATGGCAGCAGCAGCCGCCTAAGGAGTATCCCTGATGGCAAACACGATGCATTTCGACCTCGTCAGCCCCGAGCGGAGCCTTGCTTCGCTCGAGGTCACCGCGGTCCAGATTCCCGGCGCGGACGGGGACATGACGGCGATGCCCGATCACGCCCCCACCATCACAACGCTGCGCCCCGGTCTGCTGAAGGTTGAGGCACCCGAAGGGTCCAGCGAATACCTGGTCACCGGCGGGTTTGCCCAGATCAACGGCGACAGCCTGTCGGTTCTGGCCGAAAAGGCGGTTCCGGTTTCGGAAATCACCCGTTCGCATATGGACCAGCTGATTGCCGAGGCGCGCGCCTCGCACGAAGCGGCAAAAGGCGGCGACGATATGTCGATCGTCGACGAAGCCGCCAAGCTGCTGGCCGATATGGAAGCTCTTGGGACGCATATGAGCCTTTAATTGGCTTAACACTGAAAAACTGGAACGGCCTCGCAATTGCGGGGCCGTTTTTTTGTCGTGCTTTTGCCAGAAAGCCGGGGTAAGTTGCGGAAATTCAAGTATAATGATGAAAACATGAAAAAATTTCTGACCCATCCCATTGGCATCGATCAGGGTGAAAGTGTTCTGTTTTCGGAATTTGCCGAAGGCGGGGACATGTGGACTGGCGAAGGCCCCCGCGAACGTCGGAAACCCATCCAATTCAAGGGCACGTTTCTTAGCCCGCCCATGGTTCAGATCGGGATTTCCCTTTGGGATGTCGACACATCATCAGCCCTGCGCGCCGAGGTTCAGGCAGAAAACATCACCTCGGAAGGGTTTGAAGCGGTGTTTCGGACATGGTCCGACACGCGGATTGCCCGCATCCGGATCAGCTGGACTGCGTTTGGAGAGGTGGCACACCCGGACGACTGGAACATTTCCTGATCCGGGGCTTACAGGACAGGCGCAGGACTCAGTCGTCTTGCGCTTCGATCATATCGACCCGTGTGGCGTGGCGGCCACCTTCGAATTCGGCACCCAGAAACGCATCCACAATATCCAGCGCCTGACCTTCGCCGACAACGCGCGCGCCAATCGACAGCATGTTGGCATTGTTGTGCTGGCGGATCATCCGCGCAGAAAACGCATCCGAACAGACACCGCAGCGAATGCCGGGCACCTTGTTTGCGGCCATCATGATGCCCTGACCCGTGCCGCAGAGGATAATACCCAATTCGCAATCACCCGATGCAACAGTCAGTGCCGCGGCCTTGCCGTGTTTGGGGTAATGGGTGCTTTCAGGGGTCGTCGGGCCGATATCGACCACGTCCCAGCCTTGCTGCGCGATGTGGTTGGCCACAGCCTGACGCAGCTCGATTGCCGCGTGGTCGCTGGAAAGAACAATGCGTTTGTTGCCAGTCATGGAGATCGGTCCACTTGTGTCGCTGATCGCGCACATGGGTCAGGCTTGTGCGCAATCGGTGGTTCAAAAAGAAAGGGACGACACATCCTGTCGCCCCGTCCAAACTCAATCCATCTGGTACATGGATTCGTAGATCGGTGTCAGCGTCTTGTCTTCGAACAGGGATGACACGCTGGTTCCGTTCCAGATGTTCAGGATCGCCTGCGTAAAGATAGGCGCGGTCGGAACAATGCGGATGTTCTTGGCGCCCAAAATCTCTTTGGTCGGCTGGATGGTGTCGGTCAGCACCAGCGACTTCATCACCGAATTTGTCACCCGTTCCACCGCAGGGCCGCTCATGACGCCATGCGTGATGTAGGAATGAACCTCTTTCGCACCGTTATCCAGCAGCACCTGCGCCGCCTTGCACAGCGTTCCGGCGGTGTCGCACATGTCGTCCACGATCAGACAGATCTTGTCCTTCACATCCCCGATCACGGTCATCTCGGCCACTTCGCCAGCTTTCTCGCGGCGCTTGTCCACGATCGACAGAGGGGCGTTGATCCGCTTGGCCAGTTCGCGTGCGCGGGCCACGCCGCCCACGTCGGGTGAGACCACCATGATTTCATCTAGATTTCCCTTGAACTGATGCTTCACATCCAGCGCAAAGATCGGCGAGGCATAAAGGTTGTCCACGGGCATATCGAAAAAGCCCTGAATCTGGGCCGCGTGCAGGTCCATTGTCAGGATCCGTTCGATCCCGGCCCCTGTCAGCATGTTGGCCACCAGCTTGGCGCTGATGGGCGTGCGGGCCTTGGTGCGACGGTCCTGACGGGCGTACCCGAAATACGGGATCACGGCGGTGATCCGCTGCGCGGACGACCGGCGCAGCGCATCGGCGATGATCAGCAGTTCCATCAGGTTGTCATTGGCCGGGTTCGAGGTCGGTTGGATAATGAACATATCCTCGCCGCGCACATTTTCGAACACTTCCACGAAAATCTCACCGTCGTTGAACCGTTCGACACGCGCATCGACCAGACCCTGATCAACGCCTCGGTACAGGCTCATGCGGCGTGCGATGGCTTGGGCAAGCGGAAGGTTGGCGTTCCCAGCGATAAGCTTGGGTTCGTGAAGTGTCGGCATCGGCTGAGGTCCCCGGGCAGCAATGGCAATGTGACAGAATCGTGATGTTGACACCGCTTAGCATGGCCTTACCGTCCCGCAAAGGTAACGCAGCGGAGAAAGTGCACATGACCCAGATTGACTACTTTTTTGCGACACTCTCGCCCTATTCCTATCTGGCAGGGATGCGGTTGGAAGAAATCGCGGCGAAACACGGCGCCACGATCAACTATAAGCCGCTGGACATTATCGCCCTGTTCGCGCGCACCGGGGGAACCCCTCCGAAAGACCGGCATATCTCTCGTATCGAATACCGCGCACAGGAGCTGCTGCGCCAATCCAAGAATCTGGGGATGGAGTTCAATCTGAAACCCGCGCACTGGCCGACCAACATGGCCCCGTCATCTTATGCGGTTATTGCCGCGATCAAGGACGGCTCGGGCGATGTGGGCAAGCTGAGTCATTCCTTCCTTCGCGCCTGCTGGGCCGAGGAAAAGGATATCGCACAGGACGATGTTATCCGCGAATGTCTGACGCAAGCCGGGTTTGATCCCGGTCTGGCAGACAGCGGCTTGCTGGTGGGGGCAGAAACCTATGCCGCCAACCTAGAGGAAGCCGTGGACCGGGGTGTCTTCGGCGCACCGTTCTATATCACGCCCGACGATCAGCGGTTCTGGGGTCAGGACAGGCTGGACGATCTGGATCGGCATCTGGCCAAGATGAACGGGTGACGGTCAGGGCCGTGATGCAATCCGTTTTCGTCAGGCACTTGGGTGAGGGGGAGCGGAAACTGCTCGCCCTCCATTGCACGATTGCGCATTCCGGTGCCTGGTCTGGTTTGGCCAGTGCGCTGGATGGCTGCGCGTCATTTATTGCCCCGGATATGCTGTCGCATGGGCGCAGCCCGGATTGGGACGGGCAGGGTGATTTCTTTGACGCTGTGACCAAACCCGCCTTGGCTGAATTGACCGAACCCATGGATGTAATCGGGCATTCCTTTGGGGCGATGATCGCGCTCAGGCTGGCGATCGAACATCCTGACCGCGTGCGCAGCCTGATCCTGATCGAACCCGTGTTCTTTGCAGTTGCAAAACAGGATGCGCCGCTGTTGTTCGACCAGCACGAACGGGACTCCGAGCCGGTCAATGCGGCCTTCGCGTCTGGTGACAAGGTTTTGGCCGCGCGCCTGTTCAACAGGGCGTGGAGCACGAAGATCAGCCCGAAATGGCCTGATTTGCCCGAGCGCACGCGGGCAAATATGGTGCGCGGGATCGATGCGGTTCCCGCTGTGCAGCCTGTGCTCTATGACGATCAGGCAGGGCTGCTTGACCCGGATCGGCTCCGGCGTGCATCGATGCCGATCCTGCTGCTGAGCGGGTCAGAGACGCCGCCGGTGATCCACGCGATTTGCGCGGGGCTGCAACGGCGCCTGCCTGATGCGCGCCATGAACGCATCAACGGCGCAGGGCACATGCTGCCGATTTCACACCCTGATGAAACCGGCGCTTTGATGCGGGCGTTCTGGCAGGCCAACGCCCCGATAGGCGTTAAAGCAGATTGAGAAACTGATCGATCTCCGCCGCTCCGATGGACCAGTCGCAAACCAGCCTGCACGCGAGGTTTTCGTTTTCATCCTCGCCGTCCAGCTCTGCCCCCCAAAGGTGATAAACCGCGCCGGCCTCGTGCAGCTGCTTGTGCTTCGCGCGTGGGAATGAGGCAAAGATCATATTGGCCTGCGGTTCGTGCAAAAATGCGGCCCCCTTGGCGCGCAAACCCTCGGCCAAGCGGGTGCAGTTGTCATTGGCCTGACGTGCCATCTTCAGCCACAGGTCGTCTTCCAGATAGGCCGCCATCTGAGCGGACAGATAGCGGTGCTTGGAAAACAGATGCGCCCCGCGCTTGCGCCGCAGCTCAAACTCCCAGGCTTTGCTTTCATCAAAGAACACCACCGCCTCGACACCCATCAGACCGTTCTTGGTGCCACCAAAACTGACAGCATCCACACCTGCTTTCCACGTCATATCCGCCGGGGAACAGTTCAGCGCAACCAACGCGTTGGTAAAACGCGCACCGTCCAGATGCACAGGCAGGCCGTACGTCTTGGCGACCCCGCACAGGGCCTGCAACTCTGCCAGCGAATAAACCGATCCGCGCTCGGTCACTTGTGTGATCGACACGGGTCCGCGCTGCGGCCCATGTACGCCGCGTGTTTCTTCGCCCAGAATTGACCCGCGCAGCGCCTCAGGGGTCATCTTGTCTCCGCCCGGAACCAGGGTCAGCTTGGCGCCGCTGTAAAACTCCGGTGCGTTGCATTCGTCCTCGTGGATATGCGCGACTGGGGAACAGAAAACCGTTTCCCAAGGCTTTGACAATGTTGCAAGGGCCAGAGAATTCGCGGCTGTCCCCGTCGCCACCAGATAGACCGCAGCACCCGGAGCCTCGAAGATGCTGCGGATACGGTCGCGCACCTCGTTCATCAGCGTATCCGCACCATAGGCCATCTGATAGCCCTGATTGACCTCGGCCAGCCTGGCCATGACCTGCGGATGAACCGGCCCGGAATTGTCAGACGCGAAATGCATCAGCTTGGCTCCTCGATTATGTAATCTTCCCACTCTTCCATGGGTGTCTCAAACTCGGACACTGTGCGCCCCTGAACCGAGACCCCGGCGGCATGCACACTGTCCGCTGTACCAGATATCAACGGGTGCCAGTCGTAAAGCGGTTTGCCTTCCCACAGCAACCGATACGCGCAGGTTTGTGGCAACCAATAGGCATGTTCGTCGATATTGTCGGGGGTCATGACGATGCATTCGGGCACGAATTGATGCCGGATGTCGTATTGTACGCAGCGGCAGCTTTCGTCATCCAACAGGCGGCACGCGACGCAGGTCAGGGCAACCTCGCCCGTGTCTTCATCTTCCAGCTTGTTTAGGCAGCATTTGCCGCAGCCATCACACAACGCCTCCCACTCGCGCTGGTTCATTTGGCGCAGGGGTTTGCGCTCCCAAAACCGGGCAGGCAGGCCCGTGCGTTCAATCGGATCAACACTCATAGGGCGGTCAGAACACCGCGGGCCTGTTCGCAGTCGGCATCCATCTGCGTGATCAGACTCTCCAGCCCGTCAAATGTCATCTCGGGGCGCAGAAAGTCGATCAGACCCACCGATAGGGTCGCCCCGTACAGATCGCCCGAAAAGTCGAACAGGAAGGTCTCGATATTGGGCACCTGACCGTTAAACATCGGACGCACCCCGATCGAGGCCGCACCGTGATAGCTGCCTTTATGCGGCCCATCCAACACATCCACCAATACGGCGTAGACACCGAACTTTGGCGGGTGCAGCCCTTCGATGGACATGTTCGCGGTGGGAAAGCCCAATTCGCGCCCGCGCTGTTCGCCCCCGATCACTTCGCCTTCGATCCGGTGCCAGTGTCCCAGCATCGCGGCTGCGTCCCGTGGTCGGCCGTCGCTCAGCGCGGTGCGAATGGCGGTTGAGGACACAACGTTTTCCGACCGTTCCATCAAAGGCGCAATCGTCACGCCGAACCCCATGTCCCGCCCGAACCGCACCAGATCCTGCGCCGTGCCGCTGCGGCCCTTGCCAAAGCAGAAATCGGCCCCCACCACGACATGCGACAGGCCCAGCCCGTCGCAGATCACGTTGCGTGCAAACTCTTCCGGCGATAGCCCTGCCAGCGCGGCGTTGAACGGCAGTTCATACAGCTTCTCTACGCCCAGCTTTTCCAGCCGGTGCGCCCGCGCATTGCCCCGCATCAGGCGGAACGGAGGCGTGTCCGGCGCAAAATACTCCCGCGGATGCGGCTCGAAGGTCAACACACCCAGCGGCGCGTCTGGCGCAGCATTACGGGCCAGTTCGATGACCGACTGGTGCCCCAAATGAACGCCGTCGAAATTCCCGATTGCCACGCTGGCGCCGCGATCTTCTGGCTGGACGAACTGGATATCCCGGATGATGTGCATAGACGATTGCGTAGCGGCGCGAGTCAATTTGTTCAAGCGGCAGTTTGAATTCCAAGAATGCGATCCTGCGAATGAGCTTTGAACATTTCGCTTGGCCGGGAAAATGCACGAGGCCAATCCAAGTATTTCAGGTCAGGCGCCTCCAACCGCTTGATTCAAAAAAAACTCTGGGTTTAGACTGAAAATCCGGTCCCCTGGATTTAGGCGCACCGGATCAAAGCCCGGCCAGGTTCGAACGAACCCAGCACAGGAGGCAGACCCATGTACCGAATGCGACTGTTCGCGATTCGTCATGCCCGCACTTTCGAGTGGATCTATAAATGTGTCGAACGCGGCATGGTCGCGATGGACCCGCTATTTGCAAAGATCGGATATAACCGCGTCGAACGCCCCATCGCACTGGTCGAGAAGGGCGTCAAAACCCTGTTGTTCGATTGCAAGATGTGCGGGCAATGCGTGTTGTCATCCACCGGCATGTCCTGCCCGATGAACTGCCCAAAGCAATTGCGCAATGGCCCATGTGGCGGCGTACGTCCCGGCGAGTTTTGTGAGGTGAAGCCGGATATGAAATGTGTCTGGGCCCTGGCTTGGAACGGAGCCAGCCGCATGCGGAACGGAGCCGACAAGATAAAAGAAGTTCTGCCACCGGTGGAGCACACGTTGAAAGGCTCGTCATCCTGGTTGCGGGTCAGCCGCGAGATTGCAGCGCACGAGCGCGAGACCCGGGATGCTGCCCGATTGGCGCTGGCCGAGGCATTCCCCGAAGCGCGCGAGAATGAACCTTCTGCGGCACCACTGGCCGCCGAACCACCCAACGCGATAAACCGGGAACTGAAGAAATGAGTGATACCCATCGCAACGAGGTGGAGCCGATTGGCTATGTTCCGGTTCCCCAAGGATATGTGTCGCACAGCCGGTTGGAAAAGGTACTCCGTTCAGGCCGTTTCGCAGTCACCGCCGAATTGAACCCACCCGACAGTGCCGACCCCGAGGATGTTTTTCAGGCGGCCCAACCGCTTGGTGAAGTGGCTGACGCGATCAATGCAACCGATGCTTCGGGCGCGAACTGCCATATGTCCTCGATTGGGATTTGTGCCTTGCTGACGCGCGCGGGTTATTCTCCGGTCTATCAGATTTCCTGCCGCGACCGGAACCGGATTGCCATTCAGGGAGATGTTCTGGGGGCTGCGGCGTTGGGCGTCAGTAACGTGCTGTGCCTGACCGGCGACGGCGTCGGCGTCGGGGATCAGCCGGGGGCAAAACCGGTTTTCGATTTCGATTCCCTGACCCTGTTGCGGACGATCCGCACGATGCGCGATCAGGGAATGTTCCTTTCTGGTCGTAAGATCACGCGCCCGCCGCAACTGTTCCTTGGTGCTGCCGAAAACCCCTGTATCCCGCCTTATGACTGGCGACCTGACCGTCTGGCAAAGAAGGTTGAGGCCGGGGCCGAGTATATTCAGACCAATTACATCTACGACATTCCGCTGTTCGAGAAATTCATGGCGCGGGTGAGGGACGCGGGGCTGGACAAGAAAGTGTTCATCATCGCGGGCGTCGGCCCCATCGCGTCAGCGCGTGCGGCACGCTGGATGCGCAGCAATGTTCCCGGCATTCACATCCCCGATCAGGTCATCGAGCGGATGGAGAAAGCCGAAAAGCCAGCTGACGAGGGCAAGAAGATCTGTATCGAACTGATCCAGCAGATCCGCGATATCGCGGGGGTGTCCGGCGTTCATGTGATGGCCTACAGGCGCGAACACGTGGTGTCAGAGATCATTCTGGAATCCGGTGCGTTGAAAGGGCGAAAACGCGCCCGACCGTCCTGAAAGGCACAGGCAAAAAACAGCGTCCAAACAAAAAAGGCGCCGGTCGGGCGCCTTTTGCATGGAAGTGTTCGCCGATCAGTCGAACTTGCGCGACGGGGCCAGTACCATGGCTTCACCGATCAGAACCTTCTTGCCCTCGACCGAGCAATGGCAATCCAGTTTGACGCGACGCTTGGAAAAGTCGATGTCGATAACTTTGACCTCGGCGTAAACCATGTCACCGGGGCGCACGGGGGCCAGGAACTTCAGTGACTGCCCCATATAGACCGTGCCATGGCCCGGCAGTTGTTCGCCAATCACGGCCGAAATCAGCCCAGCTGTCAGCATCCCGTGCGCGATGCGCCCTTCGAAGATTGTATCGCGGGCATAATCATCATCCAGATGCACCGGATTCCGGTCTGTCGAGATCTGCGCAAACATCTCGATATCTTCGTCCGTCACCACTTTGCGCAGGTGGCGGGACATGCCCATTTCGATGTCTTCGATACAGATCGTTCCGCGTGGAAGATTGTCCAACATGTTGCCCTCACTCGAAATCGACCGAGAAAGAAAAAACCACTATCCGGCCTAGGTTGGCAACTTTATTACTTCGCAGTTGCAGAAAATCAAGTCTTTTCTTGCTACCTCAATCGACCGATTGTGTAGGTCGGGTTGATCTTTTCCCTTTCGATATAAGCTGTTAGGGATTCGTGATCCGGATGGTGCGACGTTTTTGTCTCAGCCGCCGCCAGCCCGCCCGAAATGAACAGGGAATCAATGCCTTCACCCATGCCCCCCAGAATGTCCGTATGGGGGCCGTCGCCGATCACCAGAATGTCGCCGTCCGGGATATCATGGCCCAGTTCCTGCAACCTGCGGCGCGCCAGATCGTAGATCGGCGGGTGCGGTTTGCCGAAATACAGGCTCTCGCCGCCCATCTCGGTATAGAGCTTGGCCAAAGCGCCGGCACACCATTCTCGTACTTCGCCGCGATCGACAACAATATCCGGGTTTGCGCACAGCAGCTTCATGCCCATCTGCTTGGCATAGAGGAAATCGGGGCGGTTCACGTCCGGGTCAGCCATCGGATCAAAGGGACCACAGCAGACGATCCCTTCGGCCTCTCTTAGCGGGACACGTTCGATATGGATCGGGTGGTGCAGCAGTTTCAGTGGCTCGAAAAAGCCCGCATCGCGCTGCCATTCTCCCATGAAGTAAACCTTGTGCCCGACAGCGCCACGGAACATCGCCGACCGCGCGGAATCGCCGCTGGTGGCAATGGTGTCATAGGCATCTGCGGGAACATTGAACTGCACCAGTTGCTCGGCCACACCCGCGCGGGGTTTGGGCGAGTTCGTGACCAGCACGACAAGCCCCCCGTCCGCGCGATAGGCTTGAAGGGCTGCGACAGCTTCGGGATAGGCCGTGATCCCGTTGTGAACGCACCCCCACAGATCGACAAACAACGCTTTGTAGCGGGCAGAGATTTCGGACAGCGCGTGAACGATCTGGGTCATATGTGGCCTCAAGCTGAAACTGCACGAGCCTTATGACCGATTGGCAAGGGATTGGCCACCAATCGATCGGTGGCCGCCCTGTATTTCATCTGTCGGGTACAGGTCTGCCCAAGCGCAATGCCGAAGGCGCAGACTCAGGACTAATAATGCGAGGCCTGTTTTACTCAGAACGACAGACCCCGCGCGTTTCTTCAGACCTTCAGGTTCGGAATGATCTGCTTCTTACGGCTCATGATGCCCGGCAGAACCACGGCGTCGCCATCGACGGATGCGCCAAAGCTTTTCTCGGCAACGGTTTTGACCAGATCGTTGGGCACCAGCAGAGTGGCTTCCTCGTTCAGGATATCGACGACGAACAGCAGCACCTGATCGACACCGTCTTCCTTGGCGACATCCACCATCGAACCCGCCAGGCTTGCCTTGCGGTCCAGAATGACGCCCGGCGCAGTGGTTTCCAGAACCGAAACGCGGAATTTGGTGCCATCGACCTCGTATTCCTTGCTGTCCATGCGGATCAGTTCGGCATCCGAGAAGGACGAGACATCCGATTTCGCCGCAAACATGTCTGCCGCGTAAGCCGAGATATCCAGCTCCAGCTCGGCTGCCAGCCGCTCAGCAACCTCGCGGTCATGGGGCGTGGTGGTGGGCGAGCGGAATTCCAGCGTGTCCGAGAGGATGCAGGTCAGTGCCGCGCCCTTGATGGCATCGGGCATCTTGGCCGCATCGTCGCCCATCAGGTCGACCATGATGGTGGCCGTGCAGGCCAGCGGGCGCACGGTGATGTCGATCGGGCCTTTGGTTTCCAGACCACCGACCAGCTTGTGGTGGTCGATGATGGCGCGGATGTCCGCGTCATTGACATTGGCGGGCAGTTCGGCGGGGTTGTTGGTGTCGACGATGACCACCGGAGTGTCCGCGGCCAGATCGTCCAGGATGCGCGGTTTGGGCAGGTCCCAGTTGTCCAGCATGAATGCCGCTTCGGTGTTGGGTTCGCCCAACAGCACGGGCTCGGCCTGCACACCTTTGATTTCGTTAAGGTACCACGACCACAGGATCGGCGAGCCTGTGGAATCGGTGTCGGGGGATTTGTGGCCAAATACGAGCGTTGTCATGTCAGCGTCCTGCGGAATGGAAATTTGCGCGCCTTATAGGGCGGACAAACGTCCTTGTCACGCCACAGCAGCCCGTCTGCGACGCTTGGTCTGAAAACCGCTGAACCGGCTTAGAAAGCGGCGCGTGTCAGCGTGTATCCGGCCTGCCACAGCTGGTTCAGCAAACCGTGATCGTCACTCAGATGACCTGCGCCGACCGCGATCACTGCCGTCTGATCCGTGATGGCCAGAATATGCTCCATCCACAGGGCATTCCGCTGGACCAGCATCTGCTGCTCGAACCCGTTCCATTCCTCATCGAAGACGTCCCGGCTCAGCCCGGATTCCTCGAACCCCTGCAGGCGGGCAAATTGTATGATCTCGGCGTGCTTTTCTTCCAGATATCCATTGGCCATGGTGGCCAGTTGATCGTTGCTTCCCATCATCGCCCCGGACAGGCGCACCAGTGACTCGACCTGCTGTTCCAACGGGTGGCTGTCGAACATGGCGATCAGGTCGTCGATACGTTCCAGCGAGTGTTGCGGAATGCCGTTTTCTGCGGCCAGATCATTCAGGCGGGCGTCCATGCCGTAGGTCCCGTTCGGATCTTCCATCATGCAGGGCGGGATGCTCAGCATCATGCTCAAGAACCACGGTCGCATTTTGGCCGCCATCCAGCCGGGAATGCCGCGCTGGTTCAACGCGGTCGAGAATGCGGCCCAGTCTTCATCTCCCATCAGGTCGATCAGGGTCGGCCCGGATGTGATCATTACAGCGCTGAGATTATTGGCCAGGTTTTTTTCGAATGCGTCCATGTCAGTCTGTGTGACTTCGAAATAGAACGCGTCAGCCTTGCTCAGGTCCGGAGACAGGCGTTCGACCACCTTTTCCATGCGTTCGTCATACGTGTGCAGGGTGCCAATGATGTGCAGAACCGTGTCATCCTTGCGCGCAATCCAGTGGTTGCCTTCAGGAAAGGGGATGTCCGCCACCGCGCGCTGCAATTCGGCCCGCGCGTCATCCGACAGCTGCGGGCGCAGGTCCTGCCCATCGCACGCAGCCGCAGCCGTGATCGGGGCCATTAGAAAAGCAAGAAATGTCAGCAGGCGCATGAACCCATCCGGTGTTGTGTCATCAAGGTGTTCCAGACATAGCCATGCCTGCGACCCATGTTCAAGCAACCCGTCTGGTATTCCTCAACAATCTGCGTAGCATAGGCCCATGAACCGCGAGCAGGACCTCTATCCCCCGATCAAGGCGCTCTTGGAGCGTCAGGGATACATCGTCAAAGGAGAAGTGGGCGCAGCCGATATCGTCGCCATGCGCGAAGACGAGCCGCCTGTGATTGTCGAGCTCAAGCTCAGGTTCACGCTGTCCCTGTTCCATCAGGCAATTGCCCGCCTGAAACTCACGGATCAGGTCTATATCGGGGTCAGCAAACCCACCGGGCGCACGGCCCGACGGGCGCTCAGGGACAATATTGCGCTGTGCCGCAGGCTTGGTCTGGGTCTGATCACCGTGCGTTCCGATGGCACGGTCGAGGTGCAATGCGATCCGGGCCCCTATGCGCCGCGCAAGAACAAGGCCAGGGCGGCGCGGCTGCTGCGCGAATTCGACCGGCTGGAGGGCGACCCCAATTCCGGGGGCGCGACACGTCATGGGATCGTGACGGCCTACCGCCAGGATGCGCTGAAATGCGCGGCCTTTCTGGCCGAACACGGCCCGGCCAAAGGGGGCGAGGTCGCCAGATCGGTGGGTGTTCCGGTCGCCACCCGGTTGATGCGGGAAAATCACTATGGCTGGTTCGAGAAGGTTGAAAAAGGTGTCTACGCACTTACCTCTGAGGGAACAGACGGCTTGAAACACTGGGCCTACAGCTGGGAACAGGCCGACTAGGCCGTTCTCAAAAAAATCCCAAACACCTTGTTGACTCGGCGTTTTAGACTCCCTAGCTATGCGTCGTTATCACTCACACACACCGAGTGCTAACGCCTCGTCGAATGGCGAGGGGAGGATAAACAAAACTTTGAGCCCAAGGAGCTGCAAAGATGGCATTGAAACCGCTTCATGACCGTGTGCTGGTTCGCCGTACCGAAAGCGATGAAAAAACCGCCGGCGGACTGATCATTCCTGACAGCGCAAAAGAAAAGCCCAGCGAAGGCGAAGTCGTCGCAACCGGCGAAGGCGCGCGCAAGGACAGCGGCGAGCTGATCGCAATGGCGGTCAAGGCTGGCGACAAGATCCTGTTCGGCAAATGGTCGGGCACCGAGGTCCAGGTCGACGGCGAAGAGCTGCTGATGATGAAAGAAAGCGACATCATGGGGATCATCGAGTAAGCCCGCGCTTTCTCTGATCTTCCACTCAACACATTTTCTCAAGGAGAAACGACATGGCTGCAAAGGACGTCAAGTTCGACACCGATGCCCGCAACAAGATGCTGAAAGGCGTCAACATTCTGGCGGATGCTGTCAAAGTGACCCTGGGCCCTAAAGGCCGCAACGTGGTTCTGGACAAATCCTTCGGCGCACCGCGCATCACCAAAGACGGTGTTTCGGTTGCCAAGGAAATCGAACTGGAAGACAAGTTCGAAAACATGGGCGCGCAGATGGTGAAAGAAGTCGCCAGCCGCACCAATGACGAAGCCGGCGACGGCACCACCACCGCGACCGTTCTGGCGCAGGCCATCGTAAAAGAAGGCCTGAAGCAGGTTGCAGCGGGCCTGAACCCGATGGACCTGAAGCGCGGCATCGACCTGGCAACCGCCAAAGTTGTCGAAGGCATCCGTGCTGCTTCGCGCGAAGTCAAAGACTCGGCAGAAGTTGCTCAGGTTGGCACCATCTCGGCCAACGGCGAAGCTGAAATTGGCCAGCAGATCGCGGACGCGATGCAGAAGGTTGGCAACGAAGGCGTCATCACCGTCGAAGAAAACAAAGGTCTGGAAACCGAGACCGATGTTGTCGAAGGTATGCAGTTCGACCGCGGCTATCTGTCGCCTTACTTCGTCACCAACGCAGACAAGATGATCGCAGAACTCGACGACTGCATGATCCTGCTGCACGAAAAGAAACTGTCCTCGCTGCAGCCGATGGTTCCTCTGCTCGAGCAGGTGATCCAGTCGCAAAAGCCGCTGCTGATCATTGCAGAAGACGTTGAAGGTGAAGCGCTGGCAACTCTGGTTGTCAACAAACTGCGCGGCGGCCTGAAAATTGCTGCTGTCAAGGCACCGGGCTTCGGCGATCGCCGTAAGGCCATGCTGCAGGACATCGCAATCCTGACCGGCGGTCAGGTGATCAGCGAAGATCTGGGCATGAAGCTTGAGAATGTCACCATGGACATGCTGGGCACCGCCAAGAAGATCGAGATCAGCAAAGACGAAACCACCATCGTCGACGGTGCTGGCGAGAAAGCCGAGATCGAAGCACGTGTTGCTCAGATCCGCACCCAGATCGAAGAAACCTCGTCGGATTACGACCGTGAGAAGCTGCAGGAACGCGTTGCCAAACTGGCAGGCGGTGTTGCCGTTATCCGCGTCGGCGGCATGACCGAAGTTGAAGTGAAAGAGCGTAAGGACCGTGTGGACGATGCTCTGAATGCAACACGCGCAGCCGTTCAGGAAGGCGTCGTTGTAGGCGGTGGTGTTGCTCTGGTTCAGGCCGGTAAAGCACTGGAATCGCTGAAAGGCGCAAACGCTGATCAGGACGCAGGCATCAACATCGTGCGCAAGGCTATCGAAGCGCCGCTGCGCCAGATCGCCGAAAACGCAGGCGTTGACGGTGCGGTTGTTGCAGGCAAAGTGCGCGAATCTTCGGATCCGGCCTTTGGCTTCAATGCTCAGACCGAAGAATATGGCGACATGTTCTCGTTCGGCGTGATCGACCCGGCCAAAGTTGTTCGTACCGCTCTGGAAGATGCGGCATCGGTTGCCGGCCTGCTGGTCACCACCGAAGCGATGGTTGCAGACAAACCGCAAAAAGATGCACCTGCTGGCGGCATGCCCGACATGGGCGGCATGGGGGGCATGATGTAAGCACGTCGAATTCGCCTAAGCGAATTCTGACGACCCCTGACAGGCGTTTGGCTGCAAGGTCAGGCTGTCGAGAGGGGAAGCAAAGTGCTAACGGACGGGGTCGCCTTTTGGCGGCCCCGTTTCATTTCCGATGGCCGCAATGCGGCCATGCCTCCGGCGGGAGTATTTTGGAAAAGATGAAGCCTGGGCCGCGTGTGCCCGAATTGTGAGTGTCCAACTCGCCGCCAAGTCGGTATGTGGTTGAAATGCGACTGTTCCTTCTGACCGCCCTAACCATGTGCGCCTTTGCGGCGAACTCCATTCTGAACCGGCTGGCTATCGACAGCGGGTCCAGTGATCCCGCGGGGTTTGCCATTATCCGGGTTCTGGCGGGGGCGTTGGTTCTGGCCGCACTGATCCTGCTGCGTAGAGGACATTTGCCCCTGCGCAACCGCAGGCGCGTCATCGGGGCCGGGTCGCTTTCCCTGTATATGATCGGGTTTTCCATTGCCTATCTGACGTTGGATGCGGGGCTGGGCGCGCTTATCCTGTTTGCCGTTGTGCAGATCACCATGTTCGCCGCCACCGCCCTTACCGGGGCCAAACCCACCCGACGACAGTTGGCCGGGGCAGCGATTGCACTGGGTGGTCTGGCCTGTGTCCTGTGGCCCACGGGAACAGTGCGGGTCGATCCGACCGGAACCGTTTTGATGATTGCAGCCGGGATCGGCTGGGCAGCCTATTCACTGGCCGGGCGGTCCGAGCCTGACGCATTGCAAGGCACGGCAGCGAATTTCATCGCCGCGCTGCCGGTGACCGCGCTGGCCCTGATGGCCACAGGGGCAGAGTGGCACATGACCGGAATGGGCTATCTCCTCGCGGTCCTTTCGGGTGGCGTAACATCTGGTCTGGGATACGCCTTGTGGTATCGCGTCCTGCCCCGGCTGGCACCGTCGACGGCGGCAGTCGTTCAGCTCAGCGTGCCGGTGATCGCGATTGTGGGCGGCGTGGTGCTGTTGGGGGAAAGCGCGGGCGTGCGGCTGCTTGTTGGTGCGGCACTGGTTTTGGGCGGTATCGCGCTGGCTGTCCTGCGACGTCAACGCGGGAAGGGCTTTTAACGCAGGTGCACAGGCTTTATCTGGCGGGTATGAGAATTCTGATCGCCCTGCTTTGTTGTCTATTTCCCGCCGTGGCCAACGCGAAATGCGTTGTCCTGCTGCACGGTCTTGCCCGGACCGAGGCGTCGTTCAGCGTGATGGAACAACTGTTCAAAGCGAATGGCTATTCCGTGGTGCGCCCCGGTTACCCTTCGACCGAAATCGGTATCCCCGAACTGGCCGAACAAACCATCCCGCAAGCATTTGCAGCCTGCGGCAGTGACACCGTCAATGTCGTTGCGCATTCCATGGGTGGCATCCTGTTGCGATATTGGTTGCAGGACCACAGCCCTGAAAACATGGGCCGTGTCGTCATGCTGGGGCCACCCAATCAGGGTAGCCAGCTGGTCGATGAACTCAGCGCGTGGGAGGTGTTCGGATACCTGAACGGCCCGGCCGGACTGCAACTGGGCACGGGCCCGGATGGAATTCCCAGCCGCCTGCCGCCTGTGGATTTCGAACTGGGGGTCATCGCAGGTGATCAGTCCCTGAACCTCGTGTTTTCATCTCTGATCGACGGCCCGGACGATGGCAAGGTGTCGGTCGAATCCACCAAAGTCGAAGGCATGGCCGATCATCTCGTCTTGCCGGTGACCCACACTTTCATGATGAACAACCCGCAGGTCATGGCACAGGCTCTGCACTTTATCGAATTTGGTCGGTTCGATCCCCAGATCACTTGGCTGGACGGTGTGATGGACGTAATAGACGAGATCTGCATCGGGCAGAATTGCTCGGAACCGGGGGCGGAGCCATCAGAATGACCACATTGGAACTGACATTGACCGGTGCCGAGGTTCTGCTACCGGATGAAGGGCTGTCACGCGCGGAGCTTTCCGTTGCAGGTGGGGTCATTCAGAAAGACGCAACCGGGCGGCGGATTGACCTGACCGGGTTTCTTGTTCTGCCAGGTATTGTCGACTTGCACGGCGATGGGTTCGAACGCCATATCGCCCCACGTCGCGGCGCGATGAAGCAGATGAATGAGGGCATTCTGTCGGTCGAGGCCGAACTGGCCGCCAACGGCATCACCACAGCCGTTCTGGCGCAGTTTTACAGCTGGGAAGGCGGCGTGCGCGGCCCGGACTTTGCCGCGCAGGTGTTTGCGGCCATCGCAGCGGTCAAGGGCAGCACGGTCACCGATCTGATCCCGCAATTGCGGTTCGAGACCAATATGCTCGCGGATTACGACGGGCTGGCCCGTCGCATCGCCGATTGGCAGGTGCCATACGTGGTCTTCAATGATCACCTGCCGCATGATCGTTTGGCACAGGGCAAGAAACCACCGCGCCTGACCGGGCAGGCATTGAAGGCCGGACGCAACCCAGAGGCGCATTTTGCGATGCTGCTCGACATGCACGCCCGCAAGGCTGAGGTTCCGGCCGCGCTAAAAGCGCTCTGTTCGGACCTTGCGGACATGGGCGTGCGTCTGGGCAGCCACGATGACGCAACTGCCGAGGCGCGCGCTTGGTGGCGCAGCCAAGGGGTGCGTATTGCCGAGTTTCCCGAAACGCTTGAAGCCGCCGAGGCGGCGCGCGCTGCCGGGGATCACGTCATTCTCGGCTCGCCCAATGTGGTCCGCGGCGGCTCGCATAAGGGCAATGCCAGCGCGGTAGAGCTGATCGCCATGGGGCTCTGTGATGCGCTGGCCTCGGATTACCATTATCCCAGTCCACGCCGCGCGGCGCTGATGCTGATCAAAACCGGGCTGCTGGATCTCGCAGGGGCCTGGGCGCTGATCTCATCCGGCCCCGCGCGGGTGCTGGACTTGCAGGACCGGGGCACGCTTGCCGCGGGCAAACGCGCCGATCTGGTAATCCTTGACGCAACCACTCACCGGGTCGCCGCGACACTGGCGGGCGGGCGCGTCAGCTACATGTCAGGGGATATCGCGGCGCGCTTTGTGGGGTGAAACCAGACCGGCTTCACCTTTTTTTAAATACTCTCGCCGAAGGCATCGCGCCGCAGCGCGATATTCTACCGCATGATCCGGTTGAAATGTCCCATCTTGCGACCGGCCTTGACCTCGGCCTTGCCGTAAAGATGCAGCGCGACGTCCCGTTCGCGCGCCAGCTCGGGCACACGGTCCATATCGTCGCCAATCAGGTTCTCCATCACCACATCCGAGTGGCGCTGCCCGTCGCCCAACGGCCAGCCCGCCACAGCGCGGATGTGCTGTTCGAACTGATCCACGGCGCAGCCATTCTGCGTCCAGTGGCCCGAGTTATGCACGCGCGGCGCGATCTCGTTCACGATCAGCCCGCCGGGTGTCACGAACAGCTCAACGCCCATGACACCGACATATTCCAGCGCGTTCAGGATATTGGCCGCCAGCAGGATGGCATCGGTGCGCTGGGCGGGGGACAGTCGGGCAGGGATGGTGGTGGTGTGCAGGATGCCGTCGCGGTGCACATTCTCACCCGGATCAAAACAGGCCACCTGACCATCCAGCCCCCGCGCTGCAATGATCGAAACCTCGTGTGAGAAATCAACGAACCCCTCCAGAAGGGCAGGCGCACCAGCCATATCGGCCAGCGCGGCCTCGGCATCCCGGGGGGTGCGCAATCTGGCTTGTCCTTTGCCGTCATAGCCAAAGCGGCGGGTCTTCAGGATGGCGGGGGCGCCGATTTCTTCGATGGCCGCATTCAGGCTGTCCAGATCGGTGATATCCGCAAACGGAGCCGTTTTCAGGCCAAGCCCCTGCAGGAACGTCTTCTCGGTCAGGCGGTCCTGACTGACCCTCAATGCCTCACGCCCGGGACGAATGGGGCGATGGGCTTCCAGAATATCCAATGCCTCGGTCGGGATGTTCTCGAACTCATAGGTGATGACGTCCACCGCATCGGCGAAGGCCGTCAAGGCGTCGATATCGTCGTAGGCCGCTGTCGTAACCCGATCCGCAACCTGCCCGGCAGGCGGGTTTGCGCCCGGCTCGTAGATGTGGCTGACAAACCCCAGCCGAGAGGCCGCCACCGACAGCATCCGGCCCAGCTGGCCGCCACCCAGAATCCCAATCACTGCACCTTGGGCGAGCATCTCCGCCATCGTCAATTCTCCAAACGTTTTCCAATTGCGCCAAGCGCCGCTCTCAGCGCCTCATGCGCGCCCTGTTCGATCAGGGTGCCCGTCATTTGCAGGCTCAAAGTACCTTCGGTCGCCAAAGCGTCGCGCTCCTGTGCCAACCGCCCGGCTGTGCCTTTTTCCATCGCGGCGAGAAAACCCGCCATCAACTGCGTGGTATAGAACTCGGCCCCGTCCGCATCGCCGGTTACGTCACCCAGCCATTCGGCCCCGGTGGCCATCAGATCCAGAACGCCGGGAACCATGGCACAAATGGCAAAATGCGCGTTCAGCGCCGCTTCATCCGCAACCTTGACCACTGGGTTTTCCGGCTCAAACAGCTCGGCCAGCAAGCGGTCATTGCCGAACGCCGCCATCGGGCAGCCACCGGACTGCAAGAACCCCAGCGGGATGGTTTGGACGAAATCCGACGCAGGGGCGCAAAGCTTGGCCAAATCCTCGGCGGAAACGGCCGCCATAACCGACACAACCTGCTGATCGGCGCGAAAGGTCAGGGGGGCCAGAACCTCGGCCGCGATATGCGGGCGCAGGCACAGAAACACGATGTCCGAGGCGTCAATCACCGCTTGCGGCGGCGCGATAGTCACGCCCAGTTCGGCCTTCAGGTCAGCCGAGACCTCGGCGTTGCGTTCTGTCACGCTGATCTCATGCCCTTTGGCGGCCATCAGCCGCGCAATCGGCGCGGCGATATGCCCGGTGCCGATAAACCCGATCCGGCTCATCCCAGCGGTTCCTCGGGGATTGAGGCGGACAACGCGTCACGCCAGGCATCCAGCCGCGCGGCCAGGGCTTCATCCTGCAAGGCCAGAATGCCCGCTGCCATCAGGCCCGCATTGGCTCCGCCAGCCGACCCGATTGCCATGGTCGCCACCGGAAAGCCCTTGGGCATCTGCACAATGGAATACAGCGAATCCACCCCCGACAGGGCCCGCGTCTGCACAGGCACGCCAATCACCGGTACGCGTGTTTTCGAGGCCATCATACCCGGCAGATGTGCCGCTCCGCCAGCGCCCGCGATGATCACCTGCAACCCGCGTGATACGGCGGTCTTGCCATAGTCCCACAACCGGTCCGGGGTGCGATGGGCCGAAACGATACGCGCCTCATAAGCGATGCCCAGTTCATCCAGAATATCTGCGGCTTCCTTCATCGTGGGCCAGTCCGACTGGCTGCCCATGATGATCCCCACTGTCACATCGCTCATCCGCTTACGTCCCCGCGCTCAGAAAGAGCGCGCACTATAGCCAAATCCGCTTTTGTGGCAATGCGGTACAGGGCGTTCAGGCAATGATATCGGGGGTCAGGCGGTCTTCGATCAGGCGGATGAAGTCTTTCAGGCGCAGTTTTTCCTTTTTCAGACGCCGAAGGGTCAACTGATCAGCCGTTCCTTTTTCGTGCAGCGCCTCGATCGCCTCATCAAGGTCGCGGTGCTGGCGGCGAAAAACCTCCAACTCAACCCGCAGAACTTCTTCGGTTTTCATCGAAAGGTCGGTGGGCGCGTTCATTGGCGACTCGGGCTTGTTGTGGTGCTTGCCCAACAAGATAGTGTGTCAGACGTTATCGCGCCAGACCTTGTGGACATCCTGTTTTCTTCCCATATTCTATAACAAGCGGTTGCCGGAACGGGACCGCGCACCACGTCGCTTTGACAATAAAGGACGAAAATACGTGTCGAAACTTACTCTTGGCTCATACCCGCATCTTTTGGGGTTCGAGCAGCTGGAACGCCTTCTGGAACGGTCTGCAAAGGCCGGTAATGAAGGATACCCGCCCTATAACATCGAACAGACCTCGGACTTTTCCTACCGCATCACCCTTGCGGTGGCCGGGTTCGCCGAAGAGGATCTGTCGATCACCATCGAGGATCGCCAACTGGTGATCCGGGGCCGTCAGCGCGACGACAGCGAGGGGCGCATCTTCCTGCACCGTGGTATCGCGGCGCGTCAGTTTCAGCGCATGTTCGTGCTGGCTGACGGGGTCGAGGTGGGAGAGGCGATCATGGAAAACGGTCTGCTGCATGTGGATCTGACCCGCGCCGTGCCGGAAACCGTGGTTCAGACAATCAACATACGGAAGGGGTAAGAGCAATGAATACACCGATTGAAATCAACACCGAAGGCGATCGTATCGTCTATGTGAAAACAGTCGACGTTGCCGATCTGCCGCGTGATCTGCGCGATCAGGCAGGTGATCTGGATCACCTTTATGCCGTGCACGATTCCGATGGGCAGCAACTGGCACTTGTGGCCGACCGCAAGCTGGCCTTCGTTCTGGCCCGTCAGCACGACCTGTCACCTGTGGCCGTTCACTGAACGGCCCCTTTGTCCGGTGGGGCTGAAACGTTGCCCGCAACACACGCGCATCGGCGAAACTGCCGCTTTTAACCTGTAACGGAGCCGACTGCATGAGCTGGTTTGAATTCGACTGGGTAGACGCCTTCACCAATCGTGCATTCGGCGGCAACGGTTGTGCCGTGGTCCACGGCGGCGCGGGTCTCTCGGCCGAGGTCTGCATGGCCTATGTGCGCGAAACCTCTCTGGTCGAATGCACATTCACCGGCCCGTCCGACGTGGCCGACATCCGCGTCCGTTATTTTCTGGCCAGCCGTGAAATTCCCTTTGCCGGTCATCCGACGATTGCCACCGTAGCGGCGATGCGGTCGCGCGGCATGATCTCCGGTGATAACCTGACGCTGGAAACCGGCGCTGGTATCGTTTCGATCGGTTTGCAGGGCGAACAGATTGAGATGACGCAGGTCGCACCGCAATTTGGTGCGCATGTGCCAGCCGATCTGGTGGCAAAGGCGATCAGCCTGCCGCAAGAAGCCATCATCTCGCCACCCCGGATGGTTTCAACCGGCTTGCCCTTCTGTATTACCGTTCTGCGCGATCATGACGCTTTGCGCGCGGCCCGCCTGTCCGAGGACGCGCTGCGCAAAGTGGCTGCGACGGCAGGGTATTCCGGCTCGGACATGGCCGAGCCTTTCCTCGTGACGCTCCAAGGGGCCACCGACGCGGGCGATACGTTCTCGCGCCTGCTCATGGCCCCGCCCAGCCCGCCCGAGGATCCGTTTACCGGGTCTGCCACCGGGGCCATGGCGGCTTATCTGTGGAAATACGGGCTGATGACCAAAGACAGTTTCGTTGCTGAACAGGGGCACGATATGGGTCGCCCCGGCCAGGCCGTTGTCACGCGCGTTGGCCCCACCGATGCGATGACGGGAATCAAGGTAGCCGGTCAGGGGCATATCCTGATGCGCGGGCAGGTTGATCTGCCAGAAGCCACCCAGTAGCCGAACCGTTCCCGTCCCCAGGGACTGCCCGGAACACCTCAGACTATCAAAACAAAAACGGCCCCCGAAAACCGGAGGCCGCTGTGTTTCATTCATCTGGTTCAGCCTGCTGCGATCAGGCCCATGCTTTCCAGCTTCAGCAGCACCTGATGAGCGCAGTTGTCGACCTCGACATTTTCGGTCTCGACACGCAATTCAGGGTTCTGAGGCACGTCATACGGGTCCGAGATACCGGTGAATTCCTTGATCTTGCCTTCGCGCGCCAGCTTGTACAGACCCTTGCGGTCGCGCCGCTCACATTCTTCGATGGTGGTCGCAACATGCACTTCGCAGAAGGCACCGAACTGCTCGATCTCTTCGCGTACCGCGCGGCGCGTGGTGGCATAAGGTGCGATCGGCGCGCAGATGGCGATGCCGCCGTTCTTGGTGATCTCGGATGCGACATATCCGATCCGGCGGATGTTCAGGTCGCGATGCTCTTTCGAGAAACCCAGTTCGGATGACAGGTTTTTCCGCACGATATCGCCATCCAGCAACGTGACCGGACGGCCCCCCATCTCCATCAGCTTGACCATAAGCGCGTTGGCGATGGTGGACTTGCCCGAGCCCGAGAAGCCGGTGAAGAACACGGTAAAGCCCTGCTGGCTGCGTGGCGGCTTGGTCTTGCGCAGCTCTGCCACCACTTCGGGAAAGCTGAACCATTCGGGGATTTCCAGACCCTCGGCCAGACGGCGGCGCAGCTCGGTGCCCGAGATGTTCAGGATCGTGACATTGTCCTTGTCCAGAATCTCGTCATTCGGCTCGTATTGCGCGCGTTCCTGCACATAGACCATGTGTTTGAAATCGACCATCTCGACGCCGATCTCGTCCTGGAACTGGCGGAACAGGTCCTGCGCGTCATAGGGGCCATAGAAATCTTCACCGGCCGAGTTCTTGCCCGGGCCCGCGTGATCGCGGCCAACGATGAAATGAGTGCAGCCATGGTTGGCACGGATCAGCCCGTGCCAGACCGCCTCGCGCGGGCCAGCCATACGCATGGCCAGATTCAGCAGGCTCATCGAGGTGGTGGATGCGGGATACTTGTCCAGCACCGCCTCATAGCAGCGCACGCGGGTAAAGTGGTCCACATCGCCCGGCTTGGTCATGCCGACGACCGGGTGGATCAGCAGGTTGGCCTGCGCTTCCTTGGCGGCGCGGAAGGTCAGCTCCTGATGCGCACGGTGCAAGGGGTTGCGGGTCTGGAAGGCCACGATCCGGCGCCAGCCCAGCTTGCGGAAATAGGCGCGCAGCTCGTTCGGTGTATCGCGGCGACCGCGGAAGTCATAGTGAACAGGCTGCTGGATGCCCACGACAGGGCCACCCAGATAGACCTTGCCCGCCACATTGTGCAGATAATTCACAGCCGGGTGGGCATCGTCATCGGCACCAAAAACCTTCTCGGCCTCGCGGGCCTTGTTCGGGGTCCAGCGGTCAGTGACCGTCATGGTGCCCAGAATCACGCCTTCCTGATCGCGCAGCGCGATATCCTGACCCAGTTCGATCTTGTCCGCAAAATCTTCGCTGACGTCCAGCGTGATGGGCATCGGCCAAAGCGTGCCATCAGCCAGACGCATGTTTTCGACGACATTGTCGTAATCGGCTTCGCTCAGGAAACCTTTGAGCGGGTTGAAACCGCCATTCATCAGCAGTTCCAGATCACAGATCTGGCGCGGGCTCAGATCCCAGCTGGTCAGGTCGGCGGCTTCGACCTTCAGTTTCTGGGCCGAGTCATACGACACATAAAGTTCGGGAATGGGGGCCAGATTGCTTAACATCGTCATCTGAATACTCTTATCGCAGTGTTGTGTTGCCAGTGATTCAAGGGCGTTTTCGGGGCATTTGCACCGACTGTTGGGCGAAGTCCACTGGCGTCAATGAAACAAAGGACGATATGCGCTGATTTCTCGCGGATTGGAAGGAATTTCCAACTATGAAATCAAAATGATGATCTCGTTCCTTGGGGCGTATATATTCCGATCATGCAAGGTATGACTGTTCCTGTTTTCGCGTGTGCGGCGCAAGCCCGGACGCGCGGGTGACTGGCAGGGCGGGAATCGGATCGGCAACGCCGCGCAGCTGGAACATCCGGATACCCTCCGGCGGCAGGTTCATACCCGCAGCCTTCAACACCTCTTGCGAGACCAGCAACTCGACCCCCAAGGCCTTGGTTTCGCTTTCCAGTCGGCTGGCCACATTGACGGCGTCGCCGATGATCGTTCTCGCGGCATGTCCCTGCGCGCCAATCTCACCCAGCACCAGATCACCAAGGTGTAAGCCCATTCCGATGCGAATGCCGGGGCTGCCTTCGGCCTCAAGCTGCTCGTTGAACCGGTCAAGGGCATGGCTGATATCTATCGCAGCCTTCAACCCCGCGCTGGCGGATGCGGCCGCATCGGGTTTCTCGAAAACCGCCAGCAACCCGTCGCCCATATACTTGTCCACGACACCGCCGTCCTTGGTGATGGCAGGTACGACGGCGTCGAAGAACCGGTTCAGCAGGAACACGATATCATAGGGCAGCTGACCCGTCGTGCGGGCGGTAAATCCGCGCATGTCCAGAAACAGCACGGCCAGTTTCCGTTCCTGCCCCTGACTGGCATGCCCGCGAACGCGCCCGCCATCCGGTTGAAAAACGCGGAAAACAGTGGTCGGTTCCGTCGGGCGGATCTGGCAGGCCAGCCGTGTCTGCGGTGAGGCGCCGACAGCGGCGAGGCTGCGGGCCTCGACATCGCCGGGCGGGGGTAGGGCGTTAGCGCCTTCCTCGATGATGACGCGGCATGTGGTGCAGCGTCCCTTCCCGCCGCACAAGGCCGTATGGGGCACACTATGTGCCTGCGAAATCTCAAGCAAGGTCATGCCCTTTTCGGCATCCACCTCGGGCCCGTTGCTGTAACTTACCCGCACCGAATGCCTGCGCCGCCACAGCTTGCGCCCGATATAGACAAGACCCGTGGCCGCCAAGGCGAGCCAGAACGCCAAAAGGGCATTATCCTTGACGGTGAACATGGTCTGGAACGCCTCGGGCGAGGGCCAGTTGTAATGCTCGATATATTGTTCCCGCAGAAACTCATCCGCGAATTCCAACCAAATGCGGCGGCCCTCGGTCAGCAGACCGGCCAAGGCGAACATGGGGATGAAGACGGCAACACCGATCAGATAGGGTACGGCGCTGGACCACCATTTCGTCAGCCGTAACCACATATGCAGCCCGATACAGCCATGCACCCAGACGATCAGCAACAGTGCGCTTTGCATCCAAATCACGGTGCTGGGCCACATCAGGATGATGATATACCCCATCTCGTCATTGACGTCATAGATCTCGTGCGCGACCCGCGTCTGGATGACATGCGAGATCAGCTGCAAAGGTATCAGCAGACCCAGAACAATCTGCAACGCCGTGCTGAACGGCATGCGCAGGGTCCGGCGTTGTGCGATCGAAGCTAGCGCCAGACCGGCATGAGTGAACAACGCCGCATAAAGCAGCAGGCTCATAAAACTGTGCCGCGTCACCGCTGTTCGACCATCCTGCATCCCGTGCAGATAATCGGTGTGAAACAGGCCCAGTCCGATGTTGATGAAATGGAAGAAAGCGAAAGCAAACAGAACCAACCCGCTGCCGATCCGAAGCCGGGCTGCCCAACCGCCACGCCACAAAGCGCTCTTCAAGAATACCACCTGTATCGCTGTTCGCCGTGGTTGGACTTTGCGAGGACGTTCGCGGTCAGGTCAAGGCTTCGGGTGCAAATCTAGGCCTGCCAATGGGTGGCGGGGTGTTGGGATTGAATTGATATCTTGTCCGCACAAAACAGCACCAGATGGCTGAGGTCAGGGCGCGAGCGCGAGCTGTAGATCAAGCCGTCCGCCCCCAGTGCCCGCGCTTTATCTGAAAAAGACCATGTCGGGGAAGGGGCCCCCGTCGCGCGAATATCCTGCCAGATCACCGATGCAGCCGTCTGCCCGCGGTAGTCCACCAATCGCGCGTTTTCCACCAGAAACCTTTGAACCACCCGGTCGGGATCATCACCCGAGATGTAGCGGCGGATGGCGACCGAAGCGCCCTCGGCGCTGAGCGAGGCATAAAGCGCGAATTGTCCGGAATGATGAAAGCGCCCCTCGGGCGCGCGGGCAGGCAGCAATGGGGCTGCTGCCTGCGACGCAAACAGAATTCTCCAGACAGGGCCAGAGAATTCAAGCATGTGTCAGTCCTGTTCGGCCAGGAACCGTTCGGCATCCAGTGCCGCCATACAGCCCATTCCCGCGCTTGTTACCGCCTGACGATAGACATGGTCGGTCAGATCGCCCGCTGCGAACACGCCGGGAATCGACGTTTCGGTGCTGCCCGGTTTGGTGACGACATAACCACCCATATGGGTTTCCAGCGTGTCTTTGACCAACTCGTTCGCAGGGGCGTGGCCGATGGCGACAAAGACGCCCTTGCACGGGATCTCGGTGATCTCGCCGGTTTTGACATGTTTGACCCGAACACCTTCAACGCCCAAAGGCGCATCGGTGCCGATCACTTCTTCCAACTGGTGGAACCACAGCGGTACGATCTTTTCATTCTTCAACAGGCGATCCTGAAGGATTTTTTCCGCCCGCAACTCATCGCGGCGGTGGATCAGGGTCACCTTGCTGGCAAAATTGGTCAGGAACAGGGCCTCTTCCACGGCTGTGTTGCCGCCGCCAATCACCACGATTTCCTGCCCGCGATAGAAGAACCCGTCACAGGTGGCGCAGGCCGAGACGCCAAAGCCCTTGAACTTCTCTTCCGACGGCAGACCCAGCCATTTCGCACGCGCGCCGGTGGCCAGAATGACAGCGTCCGCCGTGTATGTGGTGCCGCTGTCGCCCTTGGCGGTGAAGGGGCGCTTGCTGAGGTCCAGATCGCTGATGATATCGCCGATCACCTCACATCCCATGGCCTTGGCATGGTCCTGCATCCGCACCATCAGGTCCGGGCCCTGCACCTCGGTATCGCCGGGCCAGTTTTCGACCTCGGTCGTCGTTGTCAGCTGACCACCGGGTTCGATGCCCTGTACCAGAATGGGTTCCAGCATGGCGCGGCTTGCATATACGCCTGCGGTGTATCCTGCGGGCCCCGACCCGATGATCAGAACCTTGGTGTGTCTTGTGTCGGCCATGGTGCCCCCGCTCGAATTGCCTGAATTGGGCCCGCGGCCCGTCGCCCCGATATAGCGACCGACCGGCCCGGCTTAAAGCCCCTTACTGTTCAGGTCCCCTCGGGACGGGGCGCCCTGGGTTTTAGGGGAGAAGGCGAAAAGGAAACAAAGAAAATTGCGCATCTGCGAAACATTATTGCGCGCGTGTGGGGTGCTGATATAAGAACCGAAAAATCAGGAGCATTTGATGGTCACGACTCGGCTGGATGATATCGATCGCAAGATTCTGGCGGAACTGCAGGCGGACGGTCGTATGACCAATGTCGAGCTGGCAAAACGGGTCGGAATCTCGGCCCCGCCCTGTCTGCGCCGGGTGCGCACGCTCGAAGAATCCGGCTTCATCACCGGCTATCACGCCGAGGTCAACTCACGCGAGTTGGGGTTCGAGGTCCAGGTATTTGCCATGGTCGGTCTGGACAGCCAGGCCGAAGTCGAACTGCGCGCGTTCGAAGGCCGCTGCCGTGAATGGCCATTGGTCCGCGAATGCCACATGCTGAACGGCGAAGTGGACTTCATCCTGAAATGCGTCGCACCTGACCTGAGCAGCTTTCAGCAGTTTCTGACGGGCGAGTTGCTGACCACGCCAAACGTGGCCAGCGTCAAGACATCGCTCGTTATTCGCGGCGCAAAAGACGAGCCAGGCGTACCGTTCGACGTTCTGGAAGAACGTATGAACCGGACGGCGTAACGCCAACACGTTTTGGTTGCGCGGTGATTGGTGGCAACAGTGCTGCCACCGCAAGGGATAGAACCCAACTTATTACCAGCTGCATGATGCCCCCCATAATGCAGTAATCACAATCATGCTCAGGCCGTCATCGCGTCGATCTCACCATCTCCGGCGCGCGGCATCAGCAGCGGGCCGAAATCGTTCAGCGACTCGATATGCGCGAACAGGTTCAGATAGATCGACCGAAGCGAGTGGCTGATCATGCGAACCGCATTCACACCTGGATGATATGTTTCGAACTGTAATCCATCTACGCGAATAACGGAATGGCGTTTTAAACAAATGTGAAACAGTTCAACGGGGGTGGGCGGCATTGTTTCAATGACACCCATCCCGTCCTGAAATTCGGACACGGGTGTAAGAATCGGCTGCCCCCCATGCAGGTGCCGCAAATGCGCAGGTGTTCCCACGATTCGCGCCGCCGGGCCAGCAATGACACCCGACATTGGCTTTTGCATCCCGAACGTATCCGCCATGATCCGCGTCAGCGGTCGCGTCCGGCCACGTGAATCCGCGCGTCCGGGGATCAACGTGACAGATCCCTTCCACAACACGGTTTCCGATGCGCCATCCTGCGTCAGGACCGTATCCCCCGGCATCAGATCCTCGATTGCCATCGGTCCATGTTCCGTTTCTACCAAAGATCCACGTGTGAAGGCGCAAAACGCGTCTTCAAACATCGGCAGGGCAGGTGCGATGTGGCGGGTCTGAACCACATCTCCGTTCTTCAACAGGCTGCTGACCTCATAGCGGCGCAGCTGGGCTTTTGGCTTGGAAACCGGCCGCGGCGCGTCCCGCAGCATAACAGACGTTTCGATAGCATTTCTGGCCGCGCGGGCCAGTGAATTAGGAATAGTCATTAATATTCCGTCCCCTCAAAATGTTCGGTCAGGCGCGGCGTACCCCCGTACAGACGCGCCCGGCGAACTGGTTCTTTGCCTTGAAACAAATGGGTGACCCTCGGGCGGCAACCGGTACGGTCCCGCGACGCGACTAAATCTCGCTTTCCAATGGTCAACACATTGACCCCCCAGACAAACTCGTACTTCACGGGCGAAATTGCCCGCACACACACAACTCCTAAAAAGTCACGAACCCCTCGCTCGTGACGCGCGATACATCAGGCCGGAGCGAACCTGATACGCGTTGACCCAAATAAGACCGGCAGCTTGGTCTCTGGGTTTTCTGTCTCAGCGTCGTGCCGCGATGCGACTGGCGACCCTGACAGAATTGCTTGTTACCCGCTTCCACGGCATTTCCAGGTTCTGGTCCCGAGTGGCCTCGACCATGGCTTTCAGAAAGCGTGATTTGGTCTTCATTTTTTGGTCCTGCTCTGAACGGGGTGTATTTCCCCACATCCTCTGTGAACCTTTTGTGACGCGGGTTTGCGGCAGGGATAAGGCTTATCCGGGATGATTTGCGGACAGAAAAATGAAGTCAGACGGACCTCCCACTCAACACGCCAGCGCCCGATTTTCGAACGTCAGATACCGATCTGATTACTGGCAAAAACTCGTTACGATTCTGATGCCCAATCAACACAACAAATGTGGCGGAAAAGTGGCAGGGCACCTAAATCTGGACGAAGATCACAATCTTATGACGGAAATCAACCGCCCGTAATCGACCTCGTTCGCGTGCGTTGATCGGCGATAGGAATAGAACCTGTCAGGGTCGGAATATGTGCAGTGCCGGGTCCACTCGGCCTGTCCGATTCCCGCCTGCCGCAGCCGGTGCAGCCCGAAGGCGGGCAGATCAAATTGCAGGCGGTCACTTTCACCATTGGCAAAAAAGCGGCTGTTGTCCGGCGAATCCGCCAGGAACGCGTCCAGAAACTCTGGCCCCACCTCGTAAGCGCGCTGGGAAATACTGGGTCCGATCACGGCGCAGATATTGCTGCGGTCGGCTCCCAGCGCCTCCATCGCGTCCAGCGTCGCTTCCAGAACACCGTCCAGCGCGCCGCGCCACCCGGCATGGGCCGCACCGATCACATGCGCGTCGGGATCGGCGAACAGAACCGGCTGGCAATCGGCCGTCAGGATCGTCAGGGCCAGACCGGGTGTTGCTGTGACAATGGCGTCCGCTTTGGGTTTTTCACCGTCAACCGGGGCTTGGACTGTCAGAACCGTTGGGGAATGAACCTGATGCACCGCGACCATTGCCTCGGGGTCCACCTCCATCGCGTCGGCCACCCGTCGCCGGTTCAGCGCGACAATCTCGGTTTGATCCGAGGACCCCTGACCACAATTCAAGCCGCTGAAAATTCCAGAAGACGCGCCGCCGCGACGGGTAAAGAACCCATGGCGAAATGGCGACAGCAGGTCCGAGGTCAGAATTTCCAGCGTCATGGTTCCAATCCTGGTGGTGGGGCTGCATAGGCCGGGAAAAGGCCCATCACCTTGAACAGATTTCCCATTTCATCAGGATGCGTCAACCGCCGATGCGCGGCAATCAGCGCATCCAGCTCGGAACCGCTCAGCGCCTTTGACAAAGCTTGCGCGCGGGCGGTGATCCCCAGTCGTTCGAGGAAGACGCCCTGCGGTGTCAAGCGCGTATGCCTGCACCCACAGGCGCGGGTCGCAACGGCCAAAGGTTCAAAATCCACATGCGCTGTCAAATCGGCCTGACCGGGCGATGCCAGAGGATCGGTATGTTCGTGGTTTTGCAGAGCCTGCAAGGTATCGCCCATCGAATGCCAGTCACCATAGTCGGTAATTAGCGCTGCGCCGCCATGGCTGGCGATCCGCCCCGCGATCACGGTCAGAATGGGAATTGCAGCAGCGCACAGTTCGACCAGATCACCGTCCTTGGTGTCCGACAGCCTGTCATTCAACGCCACCTGCGGCCCGTTCGGACCGAGCCCGAACATCAACGCGCCGTCGCGTTCGCCCACCAGACGCTCGCGCCAACCCGTACCGTCACGCTGGAACTGGCGGATGGGCAGGGCATCAAAGAACTCGTTAGCAACCAGCAACAGCGGCTGGTCGGGCAGGTAGGCGATCGTGTCGATCCAGACCGCCTCGTAATCCTTCAGCGTTGCCGCCTGCACCTGTTTCAATACAGGCGATGCTTCAACCAGTACAACCTGCGCTGCCTCGTGAAATCCGGGTACAGCCCGTGTGGCGCGCAGAATATCGGCCATCAATGTACCGCGCCCCGGCCCCAGCTCGCACAGGGTAAACGGTGCAGGCCGTCCCTGATCCATCCAGCTCTGCGCCAGAGACAGCCCGACCAGCTCTCCGAACATCTGACTGATTTCCGGCGCTGTGGTGAAATCCCCCGCAGCCCCCAGCGGATCACGGGTCGTGTAATAGCCCAGCGTCGGATGCAGCAGGCATTCAGCCATGTAATCCGCCACGCTCATGGGTCCATCCTGCCGGATGCGGGCGACCAGATGATCGGTCAGGCTCATACTGCCTGCCGCCGCGCGCGCTGGGCAAACCACAATCCAAGCGCGATCATCGGCAGCGACAGGAACTGCCCCATGGTCAGCCCGTACCCGCCCACATGCCAGGCCAGCCCCAGCGGATTGCCGGGCGATACGAATTGTGCGTCCGGCTGGCGAAAGAACTCGACGATAAAGCGCGACGCGCCGTAGCCCGCAAGAAACGTCCCCATGACAAGGCCCGGTGTGCGAAAACCGCCGCGCCGATAGACCAGCCACAGCAATACCGCCCCAAGCAACACCCCCTCCAGCGCGGCCTCATACAGCTGCGACGGGTGCCGGGCGCACATGCCTGCGACCACGCCGGGGCAATCCTGCGCAGCATATCCAGGAAAGATGACAGCCCAGGGCAGCTCGCTCGGGCGGCCCCACAGCTCGGCGTTGACGAAATTGGCCAGCCGCCCCAGCAGCAATCCGGGCGGAACGGTGTAGGCAACCAGATCCCCCAGCGACAGGGCAGGAATCCGGTGCCGTCGTGCAAACAGGTACGACGCAAGGATTACGCCCAGCAGGCCGCCATGAAACGCCATGCCGCCTTGCCAGACCTTCACGATCTCCAGCGGGTGCGACAGGTAATAACCCGGTTGATAAAACAGCACAAAGCCCAGCCGCCCTCCCAGAATCACGCCCAGAATGATCCAGGTAACCAGATCCTCCAGCTGTTCGGGCTTCATCGGCGGGCCATCCGCAGGCCAGAGCGCCGGGCGGCGCAACGCCACAACAGCCAGCCGCCACGCGATCAGGATGCCCGCGATATAGGCCAGTGCATACCACCTTAACGCGAACTCCATCCCGAACAGCGGGATCGAGAACAGTTCGGGCGACAGATCGGGAAAATTCAGAACAGCCTGCATGTGCGTCTCATTGCCCGGGGTTTGCAGGTCAAGTCAACCTTGAGCCCGCGCCATTCTTTGCCCATATACATGTAAACCGCGAGATCGGAGAACAGATATGCAGACCCGCAACAAGATCCTGGATGACGTGTCCCAACTGATGACCAACGCCATGGGCGTGGCGCAGGGCGCGCGGGAAGAGGCTGAAAACGCGATGAAGTCGATGATCGACCGCTGGCTGGCCGACCGCGATTTCGTTACCCGTGAAGAATTTGACGCCGTGCGCGCCATGGCCCAGAAGGCGCGCGAAGAAAACGCGGCACTCGAAGCCCGCATTGCCGCGCTCGAGGCGAAACTGGACAAATAACGCCCCGGCGTTCCCTGTTTTCACAATTTTCGGACAAAGCATTCCGCCGCGCAATCCAGCCCGGATTGTGCGGTGCTGTGTATTCTGACGTGTCGCAGAATTTATTCAAGACAAAGCTGACTCTGTCGCCAATATTTTGATCGCCGTTGCCTTCTGTCCACAACTTATTGCTGTTATCCCCAATAATTAGGGTTGCCAGAACTTACGCCACATCGCACCATATTTAGTACAGGCCTATGGGGGAAGCCCGGTTTGTAGAGCAGGCAACTAGCGCTGGGGCGCTGCCAGCCCCGAAATGCTAGAGATTAGTGAGGTGGCATTATGGCCCTTTCCGAGCAGTATCTCGAAGAAGACATTCATCCGATCGACATTGTTGAGCATCTGGCCGAACACCACGACTGGGATTTTGATCGCATTGGGGACGATCAGATTGCCATGGCCGTTGAAGGGCAGTGGCGGACCTATTCGATCACATTGGCCTGGTCCAACTATGACGAAACGCTGCGCATGGTGTGCAGCTTCGAAATGGAACCACCGGCCGAGCGTGAAATGCAGCTCTATGAGCTGCTCAACAAGATGAACGACCAGTGCTGGGCAGGCGCGTTTACCTATTGGGCAAACCAGAAGCTGATGGTCTATCGCTATGGTCTGGTCCTTGCAGGCGGGCAAACGGCCAGCGCTGACCAGATCGACACGATGATCAATGCCGCCGTCATGAGCGCCGAGCGGTACTACCCCGCGATCCAATTGGTGACCTGGGGCAACAGAGGGCCAGAAGAAGCCATGCAAGTGGCCATTGCAGAGGCCTACGGCCGCGCGTAAACCTTTGCCCCGAACCGATATGTAAAGCGGGAGGGGCAAATGGACATGACGCGAGTGGCCGAACAGGGGCTTGTGCTTCTGGGGTGCGGAAAGATGGGGTCCGCAATGCTGGCGGGATGGCTGGAACACGGCCTTCCGCCAGCTTCCGTTTGGGTCATCGATCCCTACCCGTCAGATTGGCTGAAGGCGCAGGGCGTCAATATCAACGCACCCTTGCCCGAATCCCCCGCCGTGGTGCTGGTTGCGGTCAAACCGCAGATGATGGGCGAAGCCCTGCCTGCCATTCAGGCGCTGGGCGGCGGGTCCAGCCTGTTCATTTCCGTTGCGGCTGGCACCTCGATTGCCACCTTCGAATCCGTTCTGGGCCAAGACACCCCGATCATTCGCGCAATGCCCAACACACCCGCCGCTATCCGTCAGGGCATCACGGCACTGATCGGCAACGCACACGCCTCCGAGACCGATATGGAACAGGCCGAAAACCTGCTGGCGGCAGTGGGCCAGACCGTTCGCCTAGAGGATGAGGCACAGATGGACGCCGTCACCGGGCTCAGCGGGTCCGGCCCGGCCTATGTGTTCCATCTGATCGAAACCCTGGCCGCAGCGGGCGAGGCGCATGGCCTGCCTGCCGAGCTTGCGATGAAACTGGCCAAGTCCACAGTGGCCGGTGCCGGGGCACTGGCCATGGCGTCCGACGAAGACCCCGCGCAGCTGCGCATCAACGTGACCTCTCCGAACGGTACCACACAGGCCGCGCTTGAGGTGCTGATGCATCAGGAAACCGGCTTTCCCGACCTGCTGCACCGTGCCGTCAAGGCCGCAACCGACCGATCCAAGGAGCTCTCGCGTGAGTGAAATTTCGTTCGACGACTTTCTCAAGGTCGATATTCGCGTGGGCGAGGTGATCCGCGCCGAACCCTATCCCGAGGCCCGCAAACCCGCGATCAAGATGTGGATCGACTTTGGCGACGAGATAGGCGAGCGCAAGACCTCGGCCCAGATCACCGCGCATTACGATCCGGCCACTCTGGTTGGCAAACAGGTCATGGCTGTCGTCAACTTCCCTCCGCGCCAGATCGGCAAGTTCATGTCCGAGGTTCTGGTGCTGGGTCTTCCCGATGACAGCGGTGAGATCGTTCTGATCGGCCCCGACGGCAAGGTTCCTACAGGCGGGCGGATGCACTGATGAAACTGCTGATCACGCGTCCGATGACACCGGCAGTCGAATCGCGCGCCCGCGCCGATTTCGATGTGACCATCCGGGAAAACACCCTGCCCATGTCACGGCAGGAGATGCTGGCCGCTCTGGCCGATTACGACGTGGTCGTCCCGACGCTGGGTGATCAGTTTTCGTCGCAGGTTTTTGCAGAAGCCGGTCAGCCGCGTTGCAAGCTGCTGGCCAATTTCGGTGTCGGCTTCAACCATATCGACGTGGATGCCGCACGCGCGGCCGGGATTGACGTAACCAATACCCCCGGCGCCGTCACCGATGCCACGGCCGATATCGCCATGACCCTGCTGCTGACCACAGCCCGGCGCGCCGGTGAGGGTGAGCGGCTGGTGCGGTCCGGTCAGTGGCAGGGCTGGCACCCGACGCAGATGCTGGGCCATCATGTGACCGGCAAGCGCGTGGGCATTGTCGGCATGGGCCGCATCGGGCAGGCCATCGCGCGCCGCTGTCATTTCGGGTTTGCCATGCAGGTGGCCTATCAGTCCCGCAATCCAAAAGATCTGGATTTCCCGGCGGAATTCACACCTGACCTTGAAACACTCGCCGCCTCGGTCGATTTCCTTGTGCTTGCGGTTCCCGGTGGTGCGGAAACCCGCCACCTGATCAATGCGCAGATTCTTGAGGCGATGAACCCCTCGGCCATTCTGGTCAACATCGCCCGTGGCGAGGTGGTGGACGAGGCCGCGCTGATCACGGCGCTGCAAACCGGTCAGATCGCGGGGGCGGGGCTGGACGTCTACGAATTCGAACCCAAAGTGCCACTAGCCCTGTGCGATATGGAAAACGTAACCCTGCTGCCCCATCTGGGCACCGCCACCGAAGAGGTGCGCAGCAGCATGGGGCACATGGCGCTGGATAACGTGGCGGCCTTTGTCGCGGGCAGGGCGCTGCCCAACCCGGTCTAGTCGCCCACCGCCTCGCGCCAGTGTTTGCGGCAGAGCGAGACATAGGTCTCGTTCCCGCCGATCTGCACCTGCGCCCCTTCAGTGATGGCCTTGCCGGTCTCGTCGCGACGAATCACCATCGTGGCCTTGCGGCCGCATTCACAGATCGTGCGCACCTCGCGCATTTCGTCGGCAAGGGCCAGCAGGGCGGCAGAGCCGGGGAACAGCTTGCCCTGAAAATCCACGCGCAGCCCATAGGCCAGCACCGGCACATCCAGATCGTCCACCGCACGGGCCAGTTGCCAGACCTGGGCCTCGGACAGGAATTGCGCCTCATCAATGAAAACGCAGGCTACCATACCATTGTCCAGCCGGGATCGGATCATGGCGAAGACATCATCTTCGGGTGTGAACGTGTCAGCCTGCTCCGATATGCCGATGCGCGATGCAATCCGCCCCGCACCCGCCCGCCCGTCAAGGGCGGCGGTCATCAGATAGGTCTGCATCCCGCGCTCGCGATAGTTGTGCGACGCCTGTAGCAACACGGTCGACTTGCCCGCGTTCATGGTGGAATAGTTGAAATACAGCTTTGCCATGGCGTGGGTCTAAAACGCCCGGCCAAAAGGAACAAGAGAGCAAAGGGATGTAAGAAGCGACGTCGCCATTGCGTGTGCAGAGGCCGAGCTGGGCTCGTAGGGGATGGAACCCCCGCGTCTGCAACAGCGACGCCGTCGGCCAACATGTGGCCAAAACAAAGCAAGGCCCAACAATACCGCCCCGCAATCACTCTTTACCGGCTTGAACTGCCGCCACTCACTCACAAAATCCCCCGCTTATCTGAGGGATAGTCAATGTATGACATTTCAATTATGACTCAGGTATGGGAAATTTCCCGACGCTTTCCCCGGTTTGGACACCGGGCGGGCGTTTGCAGGTAATAAAGGTAAATCAATGGCAGATATCGGGGCCTATCTGAAGAAACACACAGAAGCGCTGGTCAAAGATGTCGGAATAGAAGCTGCTTGTGAAATCACCGGAAAATCCAAGGCGACCCTGGGCCGGTATTATTCGGACAATGCCGAACACGCGGACAGGTTCATGCCCGTGGATGCGGTGGCTCGGCTTGAAAACGCAGCAACTTATCCGCATGTGACATCCGCGCTGGCGGATCTGAAAAACATCACCTTGTCCTACAGCGAACGCAACACCGAGGATCCTCGCACAGGCGGGGTGAATTCGGATGTCATCGCGCTCAGCCAGCGGTTTGCAATGTTGATGACTGAATATCAGTCCGCTATCGAAGATGGCATCATCACGGTGAACGAAGCCAAAAGGCTGCTGAAAGAAACCAGTTTGCTTCAGCAGGTCCTGATAGAAATGAAACTGCACCTGGAAGAAGAAAGCGTCAGCTAGGCTTGGTGGCGGCCAGCTATCGGCCAAAAACCGCCTGCCCGGATCGCCGCAGATGTCGTGCGCTTTGTGGCATGATCATCAACCGGACTCTGCGCCTCAATTCAGTCACGTCTTTCAGATAAGCTGTGGCGCAGGCAAGATCGTCAAGGGCAGTAAACCATGCAGAAAATGCAGGGAAATTACAGCATTCTCGCAGACCGTATGGTTTGGCGGTCGTTCCTGTTTGTCTATGCGCTCTTTCTGGCCACGGTGCTGTTTGGCGCTTATCAGGAAGGCCCTGATGACGCGATGCGCTGGGTCATGGTACAGGACCTGCTGGCGGGACAGGGCTGGTTTGACGCCTATCAGCATCGGCTGGGCCCCGGTGACGGCACGCTGATGCACTGGTCCCGGCTTGTCGATGCACCGATTGCCGGGATCTACGCGCTGTCCGCGATGGTCGTGCCGCCCGACACCGCCTTGCAAGTGACCGCGTTTGTGTGGCCGGTGCTTCTGGCGGGGCTGACCCTGTGGGCCTTTGCTGTCACCGGCGCAGCGTTGGGCGGGCGAAATGGCGCGATTTCGGCACTGGTGGTCGGTGCGCTGACGCTCGAACATTATCGGAAGTTCGACTATTTCTCGTTTGACCACCACAATGTTCAGATTCTGCTGTTTGCAGCGGCCCTCATGTTCTTTGTCCTGCGCAAGGCCAAACCCTCTGCTGCGGGATGGCTGGGTGTCTGTCTGGCCCTTTCGGTGTCCATCGGAACCGAATCGATCGTGCAGGTCGCGATTATCGCGGTGTTCTTCACGATTGACTGGATCGTGACCGGCACAGCCGCCCGCCGCCGCACCATAGTGTTTGGAACCGGGCTGGCGCTGACCCTGTTGTTGGCCAGCGTTGCAACAACGGGGCGTCAGGGTTTTCTGTTCCCAAGCTGCGATGCCCTGACGATCAGTGTGGCCCTGCCGGCCGGGATCGCGGCCCTGTGCCTGTGTGCAGCAGCCTGGGTCGGGTCGGGCTGGTCCTATTGGGGGCGCATCGGCGCGTGTCTTGCGACAGGCGCTGTAACACTTGGCTGCGCTTACGCATTTGCACCGCATTGCCTTGAAAACCCGATTGCGGACCTGCCTCAGGACATGCGCGACTTCTGGCTCAGCCAGGTTGCCGAAGCACAGAATATAACCGTCGTGCTGGAACGACATCGGGGCGAGGCTGCGGCCCTGATCGCCATGTCCGTCATCACGGCGGTTGCAGCCTTGTTCTTTGCCCGCCAGTCGCAAGACAAACTGGATTACCTTCTGTTTCTGGCGCTGATTGTGACCGGGTTTTCCATGTTTCTGTACCAGTCCCGGATGATGACGTTTCTGGGCGTGTCTCTTGTGGCTGTTCAGGCTCAGGTGCTGCGGACCCTTTACGTCAGTTACAGAACCCATGGCCGCACGCTCTCCGGCTTGGCTATGATAGGCTTTATCGTCTGCGTCTCGCCAAAGATTGGTAGCAGCGTGGAAAAACAGTTGGAACGGTTTGCGCGCCCCTCCCTTGCGGCACCCGTCGCCGAGGTTGTGCAGGATTCGCAAAACATCGGCGCCCCCTGCAAAGCGCCCGAGGCCTACGCGGCCCTGAAAAACCTGCCAGCCGGAATGGTTCTGGTCGATTTCGATTATGCGGCAGAGGTGCTGCGCTATACCGATCATTCGGTTCTGGCGGGGAATTATCACCGCAACCGGGCCGGAATTCAGGCGCAGATCGCGGTTTTGCGTATGGACGCGCCTCAGGCCGGTCCGCGTCTTGCTGCGCTGGGTGTAAGCTATGTGCTGCTCTGCACCGCTGCGCCCCGTGCCGAATTCTGGGATTGGGCATCTCAGGGGCGCGGGCTGCAATCCCAGTTGGCAAAGGGTGAAACCCCCGCCTATCTCAGCCGGATTGATGGTGGGGAAGGGGCCGCGTTTCAGGTTTTTCAGTTGGCGGCCGATCTCTAGGCCGTAAGCGCTTTGCGGAATGTCGATCAGGCGTGACGCTTCACGATCACCGATCCAACCGAATACCCGGCCCCAAAAGAACAGATCAGGCCCAGATCGCCCTCTTGCAGATCGTCAGAGTATTTCGAAAACGCAATGATCGACCCTGCGGATGAGGTGTTCGCATAATCCTGAAGGATATTGGGTTGCTCGCCCGCCTCGGGTTCGCGGCCCAGAACCTTCTTGCCGATGAAGTCGTTCATCGTCTTGTTGGCCTGATGCAGCCACAGGCGTTTGAGGTCGGTATTGCTGACCCCTTCGGCCTCCATATGGTCGCTGATATGCTTGCTGACCATCGGCAACACTTCCTTGAACACCTTCCGGCCATTCTGCATGAACTGCATGTCGCGGCGGTCAATCACGCCATCGGGGCGCGACCGGCGCAGGAACCCGTTATTGTTGCGGATATTGTTTGAAAAGGCGGTGGCACAGCGGGTCGACAGGATTTCGAAATGCGGGCCTTTGGCGTCTTCGATCCGCTCGATCAACGTTGCCGTCGCCACATCGCCAAAGATAAAGTGACAATCCCGGTCGCGCCATTCCAGATGGCCCGAGCAGATTTCAGGGTTCACCACCAACGCCGCGCGCACCGACCCGGACCGCACCATATCCGCCGCCGCCTGAATGCCGAACGTGGCCGAAGAACAGGCGACATTCATGTCAAAGCCAAACCCGTCGATGCCCAGTTCCTGCTGAATCTCGATTGCAATCGCCGGATAGGCGCGCTCGTGGTTCGAGGCCGCACAGATCACCAGATCGACATCCGCCGCCGTGCGCCCCGCCTGCGCCAGCGCCTTCCTGCAGGCATCCACTGCCATCTCGGTCATGATCCCGGGCTCGTCATCGCTGCGTTGGCGCAGCGTCGGGTGCATCACGTCCGGGTTCAGTACCCCGGCCTTGTCCATCACGTACCGGTTATGAATGCCCGACGCCTTGACGATGAACTCTTCCGAGGAATGCTGCATCGCCTCCATCTGCCCGGCTGCTATGGCCTCGGCATTCTTCGCGTTCTGCTTGTCGGCATAGGCGTTGAACGCTTCGACAAGCTCGGCATTGGTGATGACGTTTTCCGGCGTGAAGACACCGGTACCGGTGATGGCGGGGGTATACATGGCGGGCCCTGAATGTTTCGGATTCGCCCAAAATGCAGTCATGGCGTGATTTGATCAAGATATGTTGACCCAAGGGAATCCGTTCCGGGGTGCAGTTTCATATCTTGAATAGTTCATAAATTGAAGTATATCGCCCCGTAACCCGCGCGGAGACCCCCAATGCCCGACGATATCAGTGCCAGACTGGGCCGCCTCAGCCCCGAGATTCAGGCAATCATGGGCGTCTATGCCCTGTACTGGAAACTGGAAGAGACCTTCGACTGTATCGAAACAGACCTGAGCCACCCGGAATGCCACATGCTGATCAAGCTGGATCAGCCCAAGCGCATGGGCGTTCTGGCCGCCGATATGTTAAGCGTACCATCAACGATCACCGCCACTGCGGATGCCCTTGAAAAAGCGGGCTATCTGATGCGGCGGCGTGACCCCGAGGACCGCCGCGCCTGGTTGCTGGTGCTGACAAAGCAGGGCGAAGAAGCCCGCAACATGCTGGTCGCCGCCGCCGGGGACCTGTTTCACAGGGCCTCGGGCCTCAACGAACAAGAAACTGCCGAATTCGCGCGACTGGCGCGTAAAATCCGCGACAACGTATTGAAAACGGGAATTCCCGAGGGATTGAAGAAATGAAACTCCTGACCTCTCTGGGCCTTGCACTGGCCATTCTGGCAACCCCGATTGCCGCTCAAGAGACCCCGAAACCGGTGAAACTCATGCAGGTGCGTGAAACCGCGCCCGGTTTCACGCGGCAGTTTTTCGGCCGCGTCGCCGCGCGCCAGACCGTTGATCTGGCCTTTCAGGTTGCGGGGCAGATTGTCGAAATGCCCATCAACGAAGGCTTCGTGATTCCCAAGGATGGCCTGATTGCCCGTCTGGATCAGGAACCGTTCGAGCTGCGCCTTGATCGGGCACGGCTGCAAAAGGAACAGGCCGACCGCACTGTCGCACGCCTGTCGCGCCTGCGCGGTACAACCGCCAGCCAGGTGGCCGTGGATGACGCCGAGACCGAGGCGCAACTGGCCGCGATCGCACTGCGCGACGCGGAATATGAACTGGAACACGCCACGCTGACCGCGCCGTTTGACGCGCTGGTCTCCAGCCGCTCGGTCGAGGCGTTTACGACCGTCTCGGCGGGCACCCCCATCGTCCGCATTCACGACATGTCGGAACTTCGCATCGTGGTCGATGTGCCCGAGATCCTGTTTCAACGCTCTGGCCAGAATGACGACTTCTTCATCACCGCGAAATTCCCGGTCAGTGACGAAGTCTTCCCGCTGGAAATCCGTGAATTCGACGCGGAAACCTCCAGCGTCGGTCAAACTTTCCGCATCCAGTTTGGCCTGACCCCGCCAAAGGGGCTGCAAATCTTTCCCGGTTCTTCCGTTACCGTCAACGTTCAGGTGCAGGACAACCGCACAGGCATCGTCGTCCCGGCGACCGCCGTAGTCGCTGACGCAAACGGCGCGCTGAACGTCATGGTGTTTTCCCCGGTCGGGGCGGATGAGGGCACCGTGCGCCGCGTCCCGGTGACCATCGAGCCCACGCAAACCGGCGATGTCCGGGTGCTGACGGGCCTCTCTGACGGGGATGAGGTCGTCGTGGCCGGGGGCGCTGTGCTGACGGATGGTCAGACGGTGCGCCGGTTCGCCGGTTTCGCGAACTGAGGGGCTGACAGATGAACATCGCCCGCGCCTCAATCGACCGGCCGCTTTACACATGGCTGGTCATTCTCATTGCCCTTGTTGGGGGCATCTGGGGGTTCACATCGCTTGGCCGTCTGGAAGACCCGGCCTTTACAATCAAGAACGCGGTTGTCATCACGCAATACCCGGGCGCCACCGCCGAACAGGTGGCGCTGGAAGTATCGGAACCGCTGGAATCCGCCATACAGCAGATGGGCGAGGTGGACGTCATCACCTCGGTCAATCAACCCGGACGGTCCCTGATCGAGGTTGAGATCAAGTCGACATACGACGGCACCGAACTGCCCGCCATCTGGACCCGGCTCAGGGCCAAGGTGCGCGACGCCGCGCGCGGCCTGCCATCGGGCGTCGGCCAACCGTTTGTGAATGACGGGTTCGGCGACGTGTTCGGCCTGTTCTATGCGGTGACCGCCCAAGGGTTCTCGGACGCTGAAAAGCACGAACTGGCAACCTTCCTGCGGCGGGAACTGCTGACCGTTGACGGCGTTGCGGATGTCGAGGTTCAGGGCCTGCCGGACGAGGCGATCTTTGTCGAACCCGATCTGGCGATTTCGGTGAACCAGAATGTCCCGCTGCAAGCAATCAACCAGGCGATTGCCAATGCGGATTCGGTCAATTCCTCAGGGTCCTTGCGCTCTGATAACGACCGCACCACCATCCTGACGGCTGAAGGGTCGGACAGCGTGTCGGCCATTGCGGGCCTGTCTGTCGGTTCGCAAGGGCAGGTGATCAACCTCTTTGACATGTCCGATGTCTATCGCGCCCGTCAGAACGACCCCGACATTATCATCCGCTACAACGGGATCGAGGCTTTCACCTTGGGCATCGCGGGTCTGGCCACTGAAAACATTGTCGAGGTTGGCAAACGCGCTGACGCCAAATTCGCGGAGTTGAACACAAGCATTCCCTTCGGTGTCGAAATCCTGCCGATCTATCAGCAACATGTGGTGGTCGAGCAGGCCTCGAACGACTTTCTCGTGAACCTTGCCATGTCGGTGGCCATCGTGGTCGCCGTGCTGGGCATCTTCATGGGCTGGCGCGCGGCCATTGTCGTTGGCTCGACCTTGCTGCTGACCGTGGTCGGCACGCTTCTGTTCATGTCGCTCTTCTCAATCGAGATGGAGCGAATCTCACTGGGTGCCCTGATCATCGCCATGGGGATGCTGGTGGACAACGCCATCGTCGTGGCCGAAGGGATGCAAATATCCATGCTGCGCGGCCAGTCCTCGCGCGATGCGGCCGAGGATGTGGCGTCAAAAACCCAGATCCCGCTGCTGGGTGCGACCGTGATTGGCATCATGGCCTTTGCGGGCATTGGCCTCAGCCCTGACGCAACCGGAGAATTCCTGTTCTCTCTGTTCGCCGTGATCGGCATTTCACTGTTGCTCAGCTGGGTTTTGGCGATCACCGTCACGCCGCTGTTGGGGCATTACTTCTTCAAACAGGGCAAAGCAGGCGAGATCGACGCTTACGGCGGCCTCCTGTTCCGCACCTATGGTGCGATCCTGCGCTTTGCGCTGCGCTTCCGATGGCTGGTTGTTGCTGGTCTCGTCGGCGTAACCGTGGTGTGCTATGCCGGGTTTGGGCTGATGAAACAGCAGTTCTTCCCCAACTCCAACACGCCTTTGTTCTTCGTGCACTACAAACTGCCGCAGGGCACACCGATTGCACGAACCGCCGAAGACATGGCGGTGTTCGAAGAGTGGCTGGCGGCACGCGACGACGTCGTCTCGGTCACGACCTTTGTCGGCCAGGGGGCTACCCGTTTCATGCTGACCTACTCCGCCGAAAAGCCGAATCCCAGCTATGGGCACATGGTCATCCGCACAGCAAGCCTGGACGACATCCCGGCGCTGCAAGCGGACCTTGAGGCGTTTGGGTCCGTCCAGTTCCCCGAAGGTGAGTTCGGCACCAAGCGTCTGGTCTTTGGCCCCGGCGGTGGTGATCCGATTCAGGCCCGCTTCTCGGGCAGCGATCCGGTCGTGCTGCGCCAGCTTGCGGACGAGGCGGTACAGCGCATGGCAGCCGCATCCCCGAACGCGCTGTTGGTTCATCACGACTGGCGCGAACAGGAACTGGCTCTGCAACCGATCTATGCCACCGAACGGGCGCAGACAGCCGGTGTCACACGCGAAGACATCGCCGCCACCCTGCAATTCTCGACCGACGGCATTACGGGTGGTGTGTTCCGCGAGCGCGACCGCCTGATCCCGATCATCCTGCGCCGACCCGCGGACGGAGATTACTCGATCGTCGATCAGGTCGTGTACTCGGACCAGTCGGAAAAGTTTGTACCAATTGAACAAATGGTGGATGGATTCGAGTACAAAACGCTCAATACGCTGGTTCACCGTCGTGATCGGGTTCTGACCATCACCGTCGGCGCCGACATCCCGCCCGACCTGACAGCGGCACAGGTCCACGCCGAAGTGCGCGACGCCATCGAGGCCATCGACCTGCCACCCGGCTACAAGATGGAATGGGGTGGAGAGTTCGAAAACTCGCGCAAAGCGCAGGCAAGCCTGGGCAGACAATTGCCGCTGAGCCTGCTGATCATGGTGTTGATCTCGGTCCTATTGTTCAACGCGATCCGCCAGCCGATCATCATCTGGCTGCTGGTGCCGATGTCCGTGAACGGCGTGGTGATCGGCCTGTTGGGAACAGGGTTGCCCTTCACCTTTACGGCACTTCTGGGCCTGCTCAGCCTGTCGGGTATGCTGATCAAGAACGGCATTGTTCTGGTTGAGGAAATCGATCTGGTCCGCGCCACAGGAAAGCCCCTGCGCGAGTCAATCATCGAAGCATCCGTGTCGCGTTTGCGGCCCGTCATGCTGGCGGCTGTCACGACCATTCTGGGCATGGCGCCGCTGCTGACGGATGCGTTCTTCGTCTCGATGGCAGTGACGATCATGGGCGGTCTGGCATTTGCCACCGTGCTGACAATGGTCGCGGCACCGGTGTTTTACCTGCTGTTCTTCGCCCGTGACGAACGAAAGAAAACGATGGAAACGCCTGCGTAAGGCATTGGAAATAAAGAAAAGCCCCAGAGTTTCCTCTGGGGCTTTTCCGTTTGGTTCAGGGGTCTTTACCCCTGTAGCGATTTCACCTCGACGTCGCCCTCAGCTTGTGCCTTGATCGCCAGTGCTGCGGCATTGGCCCCTGCAGCGGTGGTGAAATACGGGATCTTGTCATACAGCGCGATCGAGCGGATGGCCTTGCTGTCCTCAACCGCCTGCGCACCTTCGGTGGTGTTCATCACCAGCTGCACCTGACCGTCTTTCAGCATGTCCACAACATCCGGGCGGCCTTCGTACACCTTGTTCACCACGTCACAGGCAACACCCTGTTCGTCCAGCCAGCTTTGGGTGCCGCGCGTGGCCACAAGCGTGAAGCCCTGATCAACCAGAACCTGTGCCGCTTCCAGCATGGCTTTGCCCTTGTCGGCATCCTTGATCGAAATGAACGCACGGCCAGAGGACGGCAGCACCATGCCCGCGCCCATCTGCGCCTTGAGGAACGCGCGTGGGAAGTCACGGTCCCAGCCCATCACCTCGCCTGTCGAGCGCATTTCCGGGCCAAGGATGGTGTCGACGCCGGGGAAACGGGCGAAGGGCATGACGGCCTCTTTCACCGAGAACCAGGGCATATCTGGATCGGCCAGCGTCATCTGGTCCGCGATCTTGGTGTCCTTGCCTTCCTGATAGGGCGGGCGCATCGGGAAATCGGCCAACTTCTCGCCCGCCATGATGCGCGCCGCAATCGACGCAATCGCACTGTCGGTGGCCTTGGCAACAAACGGCACGGTGCGCGAGGCGCGCGGGTTCACTTCGATCAGATAGATCTCATCATCCTTGATCGCGAATTGCACATTCATCAGGCCAACAACATTCAGCGCCTTGGCCAGCTTGAACGCCTGATCCTTGATCTGCCCGATGATCTCTTTCGACAGCGAATAGGGCGGCAGCGAACAGGCGGAATCGCCCGAGTGAACGCCCGCTTCTTCGATGTGCTGCATGATACCCGCGACGTGAACGTCGGTGCCGTCACACAGGGCGTCTACGTCCAGTTCGACCGCGCCGGCCAGATAGCTGTCCAGCAGTACGGGGCTGTCGCCCGAGACCACAACGGCCTCGTTGATATAGCGTCGCAGCTGATCCATATCGCGCACGATTTCCATCGCGCGACCGCCCAGAACGTAAGAGGGGCGGATGACCAGCGGGAAACCGATCTCTTCCGCAATCTCCAGCGCCTTTTCGTCGGTCGAGGCAATGCCGTTTCTGGGCTGTTTCAGGCCCAGTTCATTGACCAGCGCCTGGAACCGTTCGCGGTCTTCGGCCAGGTCAATTGCGTCCGGCGTGGTACCCAGAATCGGAATGCCCTCGGCCTCGAGCGCGTTGGCCAGCTTCAACGGTGTTTGACCACCGAACTGAACGATCACACCGTGCAGCGTGCCGTTTTCCTGTTCCTTCGTCAGGATTTCCATGACGTGTTCAAAGGTCAGCGGCTCAAAATACAGACGGTCCGAGGTGTCGTAGTCGGTCGAAACCGTCTCGGGGTTGCAATTGACCATGATGGTCTCGTACCCGGCCTCGGTCAGCGCATAACAGGCGTGGCAGCAGCAATAATCGAACTCGATCCCCTGACCGATCCGGTTCGGACCACCACCAAGAATAACGACCTTCTTGCGGTCGCTTGGGCGTGCCTCGCATTCGACATCGCCCATCATAGGGGCTTCGTAGGTCGAGTACATATAGGGGGTTTGCGCTTCGAACTCAGCAGCGCAGGTATCGATGCGTTTGAAGACCGCGGTAACGCCCAGATTGTGGCGGGCGCGGCGCACGTTATCTTCGCTGCGGCCTGACAGGTTGCCCAGACGCGCATCGGTGAAGCCCAGCATCTTGAGCTTGCGGATGCCTTCTTCGGTCACTGGCAGACCATCCTTACGCACGGTGCGTTCTGCTTCGATGATCTCGCGAATGCGGGCCAGGAACCAGGGGTCAAACTTGGTGACGCCAAAGATTTCATCGTCGCTCAGGCCATGACGCATGGCTTGGGCGATGGTGCGCAGGCGGTCGGGGGTCTGCTTGCTGATCGCCTTGATGACATGCGCTTTGTCGTCGCTGCTTTCGACCTCATCCCACAGGCCGATGCTCAGCCCCGGAATTTCGATCTCATCAAACCCGGTCAGGCCGGATTCCATCGATGCCAGCGCCTTCTGCATGGATTCGTGGATGGTGCGCCCGATGGACATCGCCTCACCCACCGACTTCATTGCAGTGGTCAGGTAGGGTTCAGAGCCGGGGAATTTTTCAAACGCGAATTTCGGGATCTTGGTGACGACATAGTCGATGGTAGGTTCGAACGACGCAGGCGTGACCTTGGTGATGTCATTGTCCAACTCGTCCAGCGTGTAGCCCACGGCCAGTTTCGCGGCGATCTTGGCAATCGGGAAACCCGTCGCCTTGGAGGCCAGCGCCGATGAACGCGACACGCGCGGGTTCATTTCGATCACAACCATGCGGCCATCATCGGGGTTGATCGCCCATTGCACGTTCGAGCCGCCGGTTTCCACCCCGATCTCGCGCAGCACGGCAATCGAGCCGTTGCGCATGATCTGGTATTCCTTGTCGGTCAGCGTCAGGGCAGGGGCCACGGTGATCGAGTCACCCGTGTGCACGCCCATCGGGTCGACGTTTTCGATGGAACAGACGATGATGGCGTTGTCGGCAGTGTCGCGCACCACTTCCATCTCGTATTCTTTCCAGCCCAGCAGGCTTTCATCGACGAGGATCTGGTTGACAGGCGAGGCATCCATGCCCGAGCGGCAGAAATGGATATAATCCTCGCGGTTATAGGCCACGCCGCCGCCTGTGCCGCCCAAGGTAAAGGCCGGGCGGATGATGGCGGGCAGGCCGATTTCCTCCAACTCGTCCAGAGCGATCTGCACACCTGCTTCCAGATCGGCAGAGCCGTCGGCCTTCTTGGGGGCGGTCACGATGGTGGCTTTGGGGTTTTCCAACCCCAGCCGATCCATCGCCTCGCGGAACAATTTGCGATCCTCGGCCATCTCGATGGCGTCGCGTTTGGCACCGATCATCTCGACACCGAACTTGTCCAACACCCCCATCTCTTCCAGCGCGAGCGAGGTGTTCAGACCGGTTTGCCCGCCCATTGTGGGCAGCAGGGCGTCAGGGCGTTCCTTTTCGATGATCTTGGCGACGACCTCGGGCGTGATCGGCTCGATATAGGTGGCATCGGCAAGTCCGGGGTCAGTCATGATTGTCGCCGGGTTCGAGTTGACCAGAATAACCCGGTAACCTTCTTCGCGCAGGGCCTTGCAGGCTTGAGCGCCGGAATAGTCGAACTCGCAGGCCTGACCGATAACAATGGGACCCGCCCCGATGATCATGATCGACTTGATGTCGGTTCTCTTCGGCATGGTCTGGCCCCTTCGATTTTGCACGAGTCGCGGGCGCCGCCCAAGCGCCCAAATTGTCGTGCGTTATAGGGACCACGCAGAAAGGTTCAAGGGGTATCGGAAACAGAAGCGAAATTGCCGCTTTCCCCCCTTTCCCCTGCCAGAGTATTCTCTATATCGCCCTTCACGGCAAAAGAGGATGCAGTTGCGTATTCGTTTTGATCAGGGACCAGCCGGTCGCGGAACCCGGTTTCAGCGCCCGTCTCGGATTATCCGCGCGGATACGGCGGAGGACGTGCCCCAGGCTCTGGCGGCGCTGGATGAGGCGCGCGCGCGCGGCGCCTGGCTGGCTGGCTATGCCAGTTATGAACTGGGATATGTGCTTGAACCCCGGCTGATCAAACTTTTGCCGGAATCGCGTCGGCTGCCCTTGCTGTGCTTTGGAGTTTACGGCGCGCCGGATCGGGTTTCTTTACCGACGCCCGCAGGCGAGGTGCGCGCGTTTCAGCCGCGCTGGGACGAGGCGCGCTATGGCGAAGCCTTTCAAGTGGTGCATGATGCCATCGGTGCCGGTGACATCTATCAGGCGAACCTGACCTTTCCGATTGACCTGACCGTCTCGGGCAGCAGTGAAACCCTTTATGCGGCACTGGCAGCGGGGCAGCCCGTTGGGCATGGTGCGCTGGTGCAGCAGGTCGGGTTGCCGGATTTGCTCAGCCGCTCGCCAGAGTTGTTCTTCCGCACAGACGCGGATGGAAAGATCGAGACTCGACCGATGAAGGGCACCCAGCCGCGCAGCGAAGACCCGGATGAGGATATGCGGCGCCGGGCGTTTCTGACCACGGACGAAAAGAACCGGGCGGAAAACCTGATGATCGTCGATCTTCTGCGCAACGATATCAGCCGTGTCGCGTTGCCCGGTTCCGTTCATGTCCCTGAACTGTTCAAGGTGGAAACCTATGCGACAGTGCATCAGATGGTTTCACTTGTCCGTGCCCAGTTGCTCAAATGCGCAGGGCTCAGCGATATACTGACGGCTCTGTTTCCCTGCGGCTCGATCACGGGCGCCCCCAAAATTCGCGCCATGGAAATTCTGGCCGGGCTGGAACCCTGGCCGCGCGACATCTATTGTGGCACCATCGGCTGGGCCGCGCCTGATGGCCGGTCCGAGTTCAACGTGGCCATCCGTACGCTGATGCTGGAAGACGATCAGGCCACCCTGAACGTGGGCGGGGGCCTTGTCTGGGACAGCACCGCCCCGGCAGAATATGAGGAGGCGCTATGGAAAGCCCGCTTCGCCCGCCAGCTGAGCCTGATTTCCGCCTGATCGAAACACTGGTGTTTCGGCCAGGTCAGGGCTTTGTCCGAAAAGACCGTCACCTTGCGCGCATGGCCCGAACCGCTGCGGCCTTTGGCCTTCCCTTCAACCCGGATTCAGCGACCGCCGCGCTGGATGGCGCGTTGGGCGACACCCCCTTGCGGTGCCGCCTTACACTGGACGCATCGGGCGCATTCGAATTGACCACCGGGGTTCTGGCCAGCAACCCTCCGGTCTGGCGCATCGCCCTGTCTGATCAGCGACTGGCTTCCAATGATCTTTGGCTGCGTCACAAGACAAGCCGCCGCGCCCTTTATGACAATACTCGCGCCGCGCTGACGGATGGCATAGACGAGGTGTTATTCCTGAATGAGCTTGATGAGCTGTGTGAGGGCACCATCAGCAACCTTTTCGTCGAAAAACAGGACGGTCGTATTCTGACACCTGCGCTCTCCAGCGGTCTGTTGCCTGGCATATTGCGCGAAGAATTACTGGATAAAGGAACGGTGTCTGAGGCCGTGCTGACCTTGAGCGACCTGAAAAATGCACAAACTGCCTACATGGGCAATTCATTGCGCGGGCTGATCCGGGTGGAGCTGATAGACACGTGACCAAAGACAGCGCGATGGTCGGACCGCCGGTTGCATTGCCGCGGTTAAGAGTTGAGTTCGGCCTGTTCTATGTTGTCCTGCCGCTGATCATCGCGGTTTTGTTTCCACCGAACTGGATGTTTCCGGCTCTGTTTGCCCTGACCGGGCTGGGGATCATGCTGCTGCATTGGACACCGGGCTTTCAATGGGCCGAGCTGCGCTATGATTGGGCCAACTGGTCGCTTCGCGAAGTTGTGCTGTTTACCGCTTTCATGTCCGTGTTTTGCGTTGGGCTGATTCAGGTGACACGCCCCGACGCCGCGTTTTTTCTGCTAGTACACCGCCCTGAGATGCTGGCGTTTATCTGGATCGGTTATCCTGTTTTGTCTGCACTGCCACAGGAACTTCTGTTCCGCCCACTGTTCTTCCGTCGCTATCACGCGATCCTGCCAGAAGGGCGCGCGGCTTATGTGCTGAATGCTGCCATCTTCTCGTTCGCGCATCTGATGTATTGGAGTTGGATTGTCGTCCTCATGACATTTGCGGGCGGGCTGCTGTTTGCATGGGCCTACAGGCAGCGCGGCTCGTTCTTCTATGCGGTGCTGCTGCACGCGATTGCGGGCAATATCATCTTTGCGGTCGGGCTGGGTGTCTATTTCTACTCAGGCAACGTGCAAAGGCCGTTTTGACAGGGCGACCCGCCTTGACTTTCCGGGCCTGACAGGGTGTATCGGCGCGACGAATTCTGCGCCCGAAGGGATATGATCCATGCACGCCTATCGCAGCCACACCTGCGCCGCACTGACCGCCGCTAATGTCGGTGAAACCGTTCGCCTGTCCGGTTGGGTGCATCGGGTCCGAGATCATGGGGGCGTCCTGTTCATCGACCTGCGCGACCATTTCGGCGTAACCCAGATCCTGTGTGACGGCGACAGCGCCGCTTTTGCTGCGCTTGAAAAGGTGCGTTCCGAATGGTGCATCCGCATCGACGGAACCGTCAAGGCGCGTGCCGCCGAACTGGTGAACCCGAAACTGCCCACCGGTGAGATCGAGGTTTACGTGCGCGAACTGGAAGTTCTGGGGGCCGCCGAGGAACTGCCGCTAATGGTGTTCGGCGATCAGGAATACCCCGAGGAAACCCGCCTGCGCTATCGTTACCTCGACCTGCGACGCGAGGCGATGCAGCGCAACATGACCTTGCGCTCGGACGTGGTGGCCTCCATGCGCAAGCGTATGTGGGATCAGGGGTTCCGCGAGTACCAGACGCCGATCATCACCGCGTCCTCACCCGAAGGCGCGCGTGACTTCCTTGTGCCGTCGCGCCTGCATCCGGGTAAGTTCTACGCGTTGCCGCAAGCCCCGCAGCAGTTCAAGCAGCTGATTATGGTGTCGGGTTTCGACAAGTATTTCCAGATTGCGCCCTGCTTCCGCGACGAAGACCCGCGCGCCGACCGCTCACCCACCGATTTCTACCAGCTTGACCTCGAGATGTCCTTTGTCGAGCAGCAGGACGTGTTCGACACGATCCAGCCCGTTCTGACCGGTGTGTTCGAAGAGTTCGGTGGCGGTCGCAAGGTCGATCAGGACTGGCCGCAGATTTCCTACAAGGATTCGGCTCTGTGGTACGGCACGGACAAGCCCGACCTGCGGAACCCAATTAAGATGCAGGTGGTTTCCGACCACTTCCGCGGGTCTGGTTTTGCGATTTTTGCAAAGCTGCTCGAACAGGAAGGCACCGAAATTCGCGCTATCCCCGCGCCAACCGGTGGCAGCCGCAAGTTCTGTGACCGCATGAACGCCTTTGCCCAGAAAGAGGGTCTGCCCGGTATGGGCTACATCTTCTGGCGCGATCAGGGCGAAGGGATGGAAGCCGCAGGCCCGCTGGCCAAGAACATCGGCCCCGAGCGGACCGAGGCTATCCGTCAGCAATTGGGTCTGGGTGTCGGCGATGCGGCGTTTTTCCTGGGCGGCAAGCCGAAAGCCTTTGAAAAGGTTGCAGGCAAGGCGCGCGATGTGATCGGCGACGAGCTTGGGCTGACCGAGAAAGACCGCTTTGCCTTTGCCTGGATCGTTGATTTCCCGATCTACGAGCAAGACGAAGAAACCGGCGCGATCGACTTTGAGCACAACCCGTTCTCGATGCCGCAGGGCGGCATGGAAGCGCTACAGGGCAATCCGCTGGATGTGCGCGGGTATCAGTATGACCTCGCGTGCAATGGATATGAGCTGGTGTCGGGTGCGATCCGGAACCACAAGCCGGAAATCATGCTGAAGGCCTTTGAACTGGCAGGCTATGGCGAGGATGAAGTGAAATCCCGCTTTGGCGCTCTGTTCAACGCCTTCCACTACGGTGCGCCGCCGCACGGTGGCTGCGCCGCTGGGATCGACCGGATCGTGATGCTGTTGGCGGATGAGGCCAATATCCGCGAGGTCATGATGTTCCCTATGAACCAGCGGGCCGAAGATCTGATGATGGACGCACCTTCAGACCCGACCTCGGATCAGCTGATGGAACTGGGCTTGCGCCTCATCCCGCAGGACTGAACGAGAGCCGCCCGCATTCAGCGGGCGGTTTCATTTTGGTGCCGGTGCGTATTCGCGGGTCAGTCCAGTGGGTTGTTCAAATCGCCTCGGTTGACACGAATTGAGCGTGCAGTCTGCCGTGTTTGGCGATAGGCCCAGATGCACAGAAGCGTTGCAGTGATGAAATAAGCTGCAATCACGTCAAATCGCCTTTCTTTGTTCCAAACGGTTCTGCACCATGCCGGCGACCTGCGCTGCCTGCGCCGTGATCGGTGCGCCGTTCGCCCGTGACAGCGCCAGCTTTCGGGCGGCTTCTGCCAACGGTCTGTCATCGGCTTCCCGTGCGACCCCTTGCAGAAACTGGGCGGCGTAATCCCATGTGCGATGATCGTTGGGCCCGGTAAGGACATCGGCGATATGCGCCATATCGTCCTGATAGGCCATCGGGTCGGGGCGGATGACTTCATCTCGAACTGAGTGGAGCCCGCTTGGGCGTCGATCCTCGGGCAGGCGCTCCAGAATGGACTTCTGAAAATAAGACAATGATTTTATCGGCTTGGACAGAAATCCATCCGCTCCGGCTGCGTACGCCAGACCTTCGGTAGCGTCATCGCCCGACAGGCCCATGATCACGCTGATCCGTGGTGAAGCTTCGGCCAGTTCGGCGATCAGGTCAGCTCCGGACCCGTCGGGCAGGCCCATATCGACCAGAATGACCGAGGGGCGATAGATCTGCAGGTGTCGCCGTGCAGATTTCAGGCAGTCAGCGCGTCGGATGCGTGCGCCGCTGTGCAGGCACATCAGGCGGATCGCGTCGCAGGCATATCGGCTGTCTTCAACAACCAGAATTGTCTGTCCCAGCAAGGGCCGCGTTGCGGTGGGCGTGGCGGCGGTGGTGGCAATGAGGCCCGAATCGTCCATGGCAGCTCTCCTATCCAGCAGATGCTTCACGCTAGGAACTTCTGGCTAACACGACGTTAACGCGCGATTTGGCGCACTTGTCCTTTTGCAGAGCAGCCCCCATAACCCACGCAACGCAGGACATCAGGAGTGAGACATGATTGGGCGTCTGAACCACGTTGCCATCGCCGTACCCGACCTTGAGGCGGCATCCGAACAGTACCGCAATGCGCTGGGCGCCAAGGTTGGCGCGCCGCAGGACGAGCCGGATCATGGCGTCACGGTTGTGTTCATCGAACTGCCCAACACCAAGATCGAACTTTTGTACCCGCTGGGCGACGACAGCCCTATCAACGGGTTTCTGGAAAAGAACCCGGCAGGCGGTATTCATCACGTATGCTATGAGGTCGAAGACATCATCGCCGCCCGTGATCATTTGAAAGCGACCGGTGCCCGTGTTCTGGGGTCGGGGGAGCCCAAGATCGGCGCGCATGGCAAGCCGGTGCTGTTCCTGCATCCCAAGGACTTCAACGGCTGCCTTGTCGAGCTGGAACAGGTATGATCCGCAAAATCCGGAGGGGCTGAAGTGACCATTACTGCTGCATTGGTGCTGTTTGCCGTCATCTGGTTCATGACGTTGCTAGTGGTTTTGCCCATTCGCATCAAAACTCAGGGTGACCTGAACGATATCGTTCCGGGCACCCATGCGGGTGCGCCGGAAGTCCATCATCTGAAGGCAAAGATGTGGATCACCACCGCTATTGCTGTGGTTTTGTGGGCTATCATTGCCGGCATCATCATTTCCGGTGTGATTTCAGTGCGGGACTTCGACTGGCTGAACCAACTGGAGCCGCGCTAATCTGTGTCAGACCTTTTGGCCTGACACAGCATGAAAAATATGGGTGAATGTCGCCGCGCCAAGGATCGGGATCACCAGATTCAACAGCGGTATCGACAGCGGAATGGCCATCAGGGTTCCAGCGACCCAGATCGTGGTCGAATGCCTGGCTCGCAATTGGCGTGCGCCATCCCGTCCGATCCGGCGCATTGCAGCCAGCGTGAAGTATTCCCGCCCCAACAGGAACCCGTTCATGGCCCAGAAGATGAAGGGCGCAAACGGGGTGAAGATCGCATAGAGGATCAGCGCCAGCAGGTTTGCGACAATCAGCACGCCAAGAAAGCTGAGGCCGTCCAACAGGGCTTCTGACACCGGGATGCGTCGTGCAGGTGGTAAGGCTGGAAAGTGCTTGTCCTCGACGGCCTGTGCCACTTCGTCCAGAAAGATCGATGTGATGGCTGACGCCACCGGCACCATCAGGAAAACAGGCAGGATCAGGACGAGAACGATACCTGAATAGTTCAGAACGTCGTTCAGCCACGGGACAGCTCCGACAAATGGCAGCGAGATTTCACTGCCCGACAACCAGTTGATCAACCTGATCGCACCCGCACAGGCGAGACCCAGCAAAAGGATGGTCAAACCTACACCGCGCAGCAGAACGGCGCGGAATTTGGGGTCTCCGATCTGGCCGAGCGCGCTGAAAAAGGCGTTCAGGATGATCATTCTGTGATCCATTCCGTCAAGGCTGCCACATCGGGCCGCGGGCGTTCGGGTGGCGCTGTTCCCTCGGTGGCGATATGTATCAGCCCGGCGACACGTTCGTTGTCGGCAAGCCCAAAGGCGTCGACGCAGAAGTCGTGGTCATGGGTTTGCCAACCCGATAGCCAGTTTGCGCCCCAGCCTGCGGCCAGCGCGACATTCAGCAGGGCCAGACAGACCGCGCCCGCAGAATAGGTTTGTTCGATCGCGGGTATTTTCTCGGACGGTTTTTGTACTTCGATCACGGCTACGGCCAGATGCCCCATGTCGAACTGGCTGCGCGCTTTTGAAATATCTTCCGGACTTTTGTTCAGCCGTTGCCCGCAGGCCTCGGTCAGGGTTGCCAACCGTGCCATGGCCCCCTGTTCCAGAACGATAAATCGCCAGGGTTCCAGTTTTCCGTGATCGGGGCTGCGTGCGGCTGCGGTCAGCAGGGGGCGCAATTCGTCCCGTGTCGGAGCCGGGGCAACCAGTGTCTTGGCGGGTCGGGACCGGCGCGACTGCAAAAACTCCAGAGCAGCGGGGTTTTTCATGGACATATGTTAACTTCCTTTACATCACGTCTCTGTATCTTGGTCGGCATGCCGAGGGTTTCAAGGGCGCGGCGACGGATCGCGTGGATCAATTTCATTCCACCGCCCATCATGCAAGACTATTGAGGGAAGGGGCGACAATGGCGAAATCCAAACTACGAGATCTGCCGGATCTCAGCGCGCAGGCGCACGCCGGGGCAACGTTTCATCTGAAAGTTACACCCAAGGCCGCGCGCGACCGGGTGGTCGTGAAAGACGGGCAGATCAGGGTATTTGTCACGGCACCGCCTGACAGCGGCAAAGCCAACCATGCGGTTCAGGTGATCCTTGCGAAATGTCTTGGCGTTGCCCCTTCGACACTGACACTCAAGCAGGGGCAAACCGCGCGCAACAAGGTGTTTGTCTATGTGCCCTAAGGCCCCGTTTCACGGATCTGGTAAACACCCTCGGGCAGGTCCAGCGCTGCGGCCAGATCGCGGACCTGTTCGGGCGACAAGGTGATCTTTTGCACCTGGTCGGTTCGCGGATCAAACTGTTCCAGCGTGACGCATTCGGCGAAATTGTTGATCACAACATCCTCTTGCAAAGGTTTTTCACCTTCGTCCACAAGCGTTATGACCGTCGAGTCGAATTCATGCTCAATCGAAAACATAAGGACAGAGTGCAAGCCGTCGACGCGCAATGCAAGACGTTCGTTTCAAAGCATTGTGTGGTTACTCTGAACAGCACGTACTATGTTGAAATCACGGTCAGACCGAGCCGAAGGATGTAACATGCGCAGACGCTTTGTTTTGGTGCTTCCCCTGCTGCTTGCGGCCTGTGCGGAAGGTGCATTGCGCGTGCAACCCGCCGCGGATTGGCTGGGTGAAGGGCCGGAGTCCGAAACCATGGCCCAGACCTTTCGCGAAGTCAGCCAGAACATTGGGGCCGAGGCTCGCAGCCAGTGTTTGAAACAATCAAGGCCTCAGAAATGCGATTTCCGGGTTCTCGTTGATCTGAACCCACGTGCGCCGGCCAATGCGTTTCAGACATTGGACGACCAGAAGCAACCCACCATAATCTTTACACTTGCGATGATCCGTTCCACACAAAATGCAGATGAACTGGCTTTTGTCATGGGGCACGAGGCGGCCCATCACGTGCTGGGCCACATCGCACGGCAAAGCGAAAATGCCAGCGCAAGCGCAACTGAGTTCGGAAAGGCGGAAAAGCTGCGCGGGGGCGACGCCGCCGACATAGAAGAGGCCCAGAAAGTTGGGGCGCAGGTTGGTGTTCAGGCTTATGTGAAGGATTTTGAGCTTGAGGCTGACCAGATGGGCACGATCATTACACATAATGCGGGCTACAACCCGCTGATCGGGGCAAAGTTCTTTGATCGCATTCCGGATCCCGGTGACAGGTTTCTGGGCACCCACCCGCCAAACGCGCAGCGCGTTCACATCGTGCTTGAAACCGCGACACAACTGGGACTGACGCAATGACCGATCTTGTGCGCCTTGGCGTGATTTTGACGGATCGCGGGTCGAAATATGCGGTATCTGGCGCGCCTGTGGCGTCACGCGCGGACGTCGACGCGGTTTTGGACCAACTGAAGTCCGATAAATCCTATGCCAAGGCCACACATAACACCTGGGCCGCCTCTTTGCCGACCGGCGCGCTGAAGGCCGATGATGGGGAGAGCGGCGCCGGTATGGTAATCCTGCGGATGATCGAGCGTGCAGGGCTGGACAATCACGTGATCATCGTCACCCGCTGGTACGGAGGCAAAAAGCTGGGCGGGGACCGCTTTCGCCGCGTTCAGGATGCAACCCGGGCCTATCTGGACCACATCGGCGTCCAATCTTGACCTGTATCAAAGTCTGACCTTCCGGATGCGCTAGGATTTCGTAAAGCGCGAAAGGGAAAGGATATAGCATGCCCACCCGAGAGTCCTTGCGGCTTCATGCCGGATTGGTGGACGATATGGCCAGAATGCTGGACATCGATCTTGAGGAAGCAGCCATTGGCGGCAAGCTATCTGTCGACCAGATTTCTGACGCAGTTCTGCGATGTACCGATTGTCCGAACCCGGATCATTGTCAGGATCTGCTTAAGAAAATGGCGACCGCTGGGCGGACACCTGAATATTGCCGTAACCAGGAGTTACTGCACAAATTGATGCCTTAACTGTCAGGTTCGCCATGCCACGTCTCGGTGAAATCATGGCCCACCTGCGCCTGGTACTGCGGATGGGCGAGGTCACAGGAACCGACCTGGCCGCAGCCTATCGGGACGGTCACCTGAAACATGAGGATTGGGCCGAGATCGTGCAGCAATGCCGAGGCTGTGCCTGGGCCAGAACCTGCCCAGAGTGGCTGGAACGGCGCGAACAGATTGATCATGCCCCATGCACATGCCCGAACCGTGAGCGTTTCAAGGCCATCAAAGCTTTGCAAGCGGAGGACGCGTGATGCCTCGGGATATTCTGGGTGAGGTCGAAAAGCACTTTTGGTTGACGCGCTCTGTCTCGCGAAGCATGGGAATTTCACTGAGCGAAGCAATGGCCGAAGGGCGGCTGTCGCCCGAAGAATACGCCAAACTGGTCACGCGTTGTCGCGCATCGGGCTGTGATGCGCAATGCACCAGCTGGCTGGCTCAGCGGCAGCATCCAGCGGATACGGCCCCGGATTTCTGTGCAAATTCAGAGACACTGAACCGATTAAAAGGTTGATCAAAGGTCTTTGTGCGTTCCATCGCATAGCGGCGCGTTTGCACTGTGTTTGCACCCGCAAAAGAAGACCTTTTTGCTGGTCTCGGCCGTGTATTTCACCGGTTCGAACCCACTGCCTTTATGTGAGCCATCGCAAAAGGGTTGGCGGTTCGATTTTCCACACGCGCACCAGAAATAGGTTTTCCCTTCGACAACCTCGACTGAAAAAGGGGTTTTCTGGGCAATAACGGGTGTGTCTGACATGTGGCTTCTCCGTCTTTGGCTGAAACGTCGCACAGTTTAGGACGATGCAGACAAAAAGGTAGCTGTAATGCCGCAAGGATCATCATTTGGGCTTCGAACTGGCATGGAATCGCTCTTCCTCACGAGGAAGTGACCGTTTCAGTTGCCAGATTGCCGTTCAGCCCGTACTCTGGAAACGGCCCGAAAAGCTGGGCAATATCAGAAAAGTAATAGAGGATTGACGGACATGAAACTGAAACTTGCAGCCGTTGGCGCATTTGCTCTGGTCCTGACCGCTTGTGCGCAGCAGGAAGAACCGACCCCTGTTTACGTACAACCCGACTACGACAAGTATGGCTCGGCCAGCTGCTCGGCAGGCTATGAACTGGCAACAACCGAAGCAGGTCAGACTGTCTGCAACCCGGTTTCTCAGTAAGCTTATCGCAGGCGGTCTGATTGCGGACCGCCTGCACCATTTTCAGGAATTATCGCCGCCATTCATGGCGGTTTATTTCTACCTGCGCTGTAAGGGGTAACTATTCACCCGAGGGCATTATGGGCAGGTTACTGGCGTCAAACGGGTTTCCCCCACAGATCGTATTCCCCCGCCTCGTCCACTTCGACCGTGACGATATCGCCGGGTTTGAGGCTTTCGAAGCCCTCGTCAATGAACAGGTTGCCGTCGATCTCGGGCGCGTCCGATTTGGTGCGGCAGGTGGCGGCTTCGTCATCCACTTCATCGACGATTACTTGAAGCGTTTGTCCGACTTTAGCTTGCAACTTGGCTTCTGAAATGGCCTGAGCCTTTTCCATGAAGCGATCCCACCGCTCTTGCTTGATTTCGGCCGGGACATGATCAGGCAGGTCGTTTGAGCGCGCACCATCCACGTTTTCGTATTGAAAACAGCCGACACGATCCAGTTGCGCCTCGTCCATCCAGTCCAGCAGGGTTTGGAATTCGGCCTCGGATTCACCCGGATAGCCAACGATAAAGGTCGAACGCAGGGTGATATCGGGGCAGATTGCGCGCCAGGCCTGAATTTCGTCCAGAGTTTTGGCCGCTGCGGCGGGGCGGGCCATCCGTTTCAGAACATCCGGGTGGGCGTGCTGGAACGGGATATCCAGATACGGCAGTATGTTGGACCCGCCATCCGCCATCAGGGGGATCAACTCGCGCACATGAGGATAGGGATAGACATAGTGCAGCCGCACCCAGGCATCCAACTGACCCAGTTCACGGGCCAGATCGGTGATGTGGCTGCGCACATGGCGGTCTTTCCACGGGTTCACATCGTATTTCCGGTCCAGCCCATAGGCAGACGTGTCCTGTGAGATTACCAACAGTTCGCGCACGCCGCTATCGACCAGCTTTTCCGCCTCGCGCAGAACCGCATGGGCCGGACGGCTGGCCAGTTTTCCTCGCATATCGGGGATGATGCAGAACTTGCATTTGTGGTTACAGCCCTCGGAAATCTTCAGATAGCTGTAGTGGCGGGGGGTCAGTCGCACACTGCTGGCGGGCAGCAGATCGACGAACGGGTCAGGGTCAGGGGGAACGGCGGCGTGAACCGCATCCAGAACCTGCTCGTACTGATGCGGACCGGTGACCGCCATGATGCGGGGGTGGTGTTCACGGATGTAATCCGGTTCGGCCCCCAGGCAGCCGGTGACGATAACCTTGCCGTTTTCAACAAGCGCCTCTCCGATCGCATCCAGCGATTCTGCCTTGGCGCTGTCGAGGAACCCGCAAGTGTTCACAATAACGGCATCGGCCCCGGCATAATCCGGAGAAATGCCGTATCCTTCAGCACGAAGCCGGGTCAGAATGCGTTCGCTGTCGACCAAAGCTTTTGGACAGCCCAGCGAAACCATGCCGATCGTCGGCTGGTTTGAACGGGGTGTCTCGGTGATCCGGGCGGCCGGAGCCAGGTCAGGGCGGAGGTTTGGCGGGTTCGTCGTCATGGCGCGGCATATAGTGGGGAAAGCTTCCCCTTGCAAATGTGACGTGCGATTTGAATGATCGCGGTAAAGACAAGCCAAAAGGCGGAGAGCAGATCATGAAATGGCTGATACGCATCCTGTTTATTGTTGTGGCGGTGGTTGGGCTGGTCATTGGCGCGCTATTGCTGATGCCCGGCGACAAGCTTGGCGCGATTCTGGCCGAGCAGGTCAAAGCCCAGACAGGGCGCGAACTGACATTGAGCGGCGATGTGCGCCTGTCGTTCTGGCCGGTGCTGGGTATGGAAACCGGGCCGGTGCGTTTTGGGAACGCCAGCTGGGCCGGGCCAGAGCCGATGCTGAGCGCTGATAGCCTTGCCGTGGGCGTGGATGCTGCTGCGCTTTTGAATGGGGATCTGCGGATCAAACGCGTTTTCGCGGAAAACCCGGTGCTGCGGCTGGAGCGTTCGCAAGGGCGCGGAAACTGGGGGCTGAGCGCGCCTGTGACCACCGCGACTGCCACACCGTCTGCGGGGACGGTTCCGGCAGGCGCATCGTCGGCCGTAACTTTGGAAGAGTTGCAGCTAAATAATGCGCGACTGATCTATGTGGAAGACGGTGCCACGCAGATGGATTTTCCTGATGTCACCTTGTCGGCCAGTTGGCCTCAGGTCACTGCGCCGATGGTAATGGAAGCATCAATGCCTGTACCCGGAGGTGCTGTTCAGGTTGATTTGAAGATCCCGGACTTGCCAACTTTTGCCGCAGGGTCCGTAACCGCGCTTGAACTGGCCCTGACTGCACCGGGTGGTGAGATAGGCTTTGACGGCCACGTCAATCTGGCCGGAGAGATGGACGGGACCACAAAGATCACCACCCGAGATACGGAAAAGATGCTGGCGGCCTTCGGTCAGGCGGGTGTGGCTGTGCCGTGGGGATTGGGTAACGTTGCCGATATCTCTGCACAAATGACCTATACGCGGGACGGTCGGATTTCCCTGCGGAGCATGACAGCGCAGTTGGATGGCAACCAGTTCGTCGGAGAGGCGGATATCACCATTTCCGATCCCCCTCAGATCGTCGCACGGTTGGATGCGGGCGATCTTGACCTGTCAAAGATATCCGAAACCGGCGCCGGGTCGGGTGGCGCGTCTCAACCTGCGTCACCAGTTCAGGAAGGCTGGTCAAAAGACCCAATCGACGCATCCGCATTGGCTTTGGCGAATGGCAATATTCGCCTGACGGCCAACTCAATCGCGGTTCCCGGCATGACCTTTGGGAAAAGTGACCTGACGCTGACACTTGATCGCGCGCGGGCGGTTCTTGCCATGCATCCCGCGACGTTGTTTTCGGGTCAGTTGAATGGGCAGGTGGTTGCCAACAATCGCAATGGCCTGTCCGTGGGCGGCAAGGTGACGGCAAGTGAGATTGATCTGAAACAGGCGTTGTCGACACTGGCCGGGGTCGAACGCCTGTCGGGAAGCGCGGCAGGAACCGTTGAGTTTCTGGGTGTAGGTCAGTCTGAGGATCAGATTATGCATTCTCTCAGCGGTAAGGGAAATCTGGATGTCGGGACGGGGGTAATATCCGGTTTCGATCTGGATCGACTTATGGGGCAGGGGACCGGATCGGGCGGAACAACGGTGTTCAACAGCCTGTCGGCCAACTTCACCATCGATCAGGGTGTAATGACGAATAACGATCTGCTTATGTCGCTTAAGAATTTCCGCGCCGATGGTCAGGGGGTCGTGGGTCTGGGTGCGCGCAATATCGATTATCTGTTCACGCCCGTAGCTTTGCGGGCCAATTCGGGGCAGGGCATATCGGTGCCTGTGCGTATCGTTGGCCCGTGGAGCAACCCGTCAATCAAGCCGGATCTGACCAAGGTCATCGAAGCGGCGGCAGATGTGAAGGTCAAAGAGCTGGAAAACGACGCGAAACAGAAAGTTTTCGAGAAGGTTGGAAACGAGCTGGATACCACCATCACGGACAGCGATCAGATCGAAGATGCGCTTAAGAACAAGCTTGAAGAAGAGGCGAAGAAAGGGCTGCTCAAACTGTTTGGCGGAAACTGAGCAAGTGTTGCACTTGGGGCGATCAGATATGCCCCAAGCAGTTTTCCTCAGATGGTCTGGTCGTAATCGCCAACACCGGGTTCGGTTCGGATCACCGCATCGATATCGGCAAAGATCGCCCGCATCTCAGCCTCGCTTTCGCTGCTTTCACAGACGACCACCAGATTGGGTGTGTTGGATGAAGCCCGCACCAGCCCCCAGCTGCCATTGTCCAGAATGACACGTGCGCCGTTCACCGTAACGACCTCTTTGATCGCACGGCCTGCGAGTGTTTCGCCCGCATCTCCCTTGGCAACCAGCTTGTCGACCAGTCGCTGCAGGATATCGTATTTTTCGGTATCTGCTGCATAGGGTGACATGGTGGGCGTCGACCAGGTCTTGGGCAGAGCTTTGCGCAGGTCGGACATGCTTTGATCCGGGTTGCGGTCCATCAGTTTACAGATCTCGACCGCGACGCGCATTCCGCAGTCATAACCGCGCCCGACCGGCTCGGCCAGAAAGTAATGGCCCGACTTTTCAAACCCAGCCAGCGCACCGATTTCTTTGACGCGCCGTTTCATGTGGCTGTGGCCGGTTTTCCAGTAATCTGCCTTGACGCCAAGGGCCTGCAACTCGGGATCGCTGGCAAACAGGCCGGTGGATTTCACATCAGCGACAAAGGTCGATCCGGGGTGCAGCTTGGCCAGATCGCGGGCCATGATCACACCCACCTTGTCGGCAAAGATCTCTTCGCCTTCATCATCGACGACGCCGCAGCGATCACCGTCACCATCAAACCCAAGTGCCAGATCGGCACCGCTGGATTTTACCGTTGCCGCCATGTCATGCAGCATTTCCATCGCTTCGGGGTTCGGGTTGTAGTTTGGGAAGGTGTAATCCAACCGGTTATGGCTGGGGACGACCTCAACCCCCATCCGTTCGAAGATTTCGGGCGCAAAGGCCGAAGCGGTGCCGTTTCCGGTTGCGCAGACAACCTTTAGCGGGCGGGACACTTTGAAATCACCGACGAGGTCGTCGATATACGCTTCCTTCACGCCCTCGACGAATTCCCAAGATCCACCCTCATGCGCCTGACCTTCGCCGTTCAGAACGATGTCGCGCAATTCAGACATCTCGTCGGGGCCGTGTGTCAAAGGGCGGTCAAAGCCCATTTTGACCCCAGTCCAGCCGTTTGGATTGTGGCTGGCCGTAACCATCGCCACGGCCGGTACATCCAGATGAAACTGCGCGAAATAGGCCATTGGGCTAAGCGCAGGGCCAATGTCTTTCACGCGGATACCGGCCTGCATCAATCCCAGGATCAGGGCGTTTTTGATCGCCAGTGAATAGTCACGATAATCGTTTCCTACGGCGATCACGGGTTCGATCCCGCGCCTGCGCATTTGGGTACCCAGCCCAAGGCCCAGCGCCGTCATGCCCGGCAGGTTGATCTCTTCCGGATATTTCCAGCGGGCGTCATATTCGCGAAACCCGGTGGGTTTGATCATCGCGTCACGCAGAAAACTCCAGGTGTTTGGTGTTACCTCGGGAATTGGTTTGGTCATAACAAGTCTCAGTCGTTAAATCTGAATAGGATCAGCTTTGGCCAGCGCATCAAAGCGCATCAAAGTGTCAATGAGTTGGGGCATCTGATCCAACGGAATCATGTTGGGCCCGTCCGAAGGAGCATTGTCCGGATTCTGGTGTGTTTCAATGAACACCGCGCCAATACCCAGCGACACGGCGGCGCGCGCCATGACCGGAGCAAATTCGCGTTGCCCACCCGAGGAGCCACCTTTTCCGCCCGGTTGCTGCACGGAATGGGTCGCATCCATCACTACTGGATACCCGGTCTGGGCCATTTGCGGCAGGGACCGCATATCAGCCACCAGTGTGTTATAGCCGAACGAAGTGCCACGTTCGGTCAGCAGGATATTATGATTCCCCGTGCTTTCGATCTTGGACACGATATTGGGCATCTCCCACGGCGCGAGAAACTGACCCTTTTTCACATTGACCACAGCGCCCGTATTGCCCGCAGCCAGCAGCATATCCGTCTGGCGGCACAAAAACGCCGGGATTTGCAGGACGTCTACCGCCTCGGCGGCGATGGCGCACTGCGCTTCGGTATGAACATCGGTCAGGACCGGAATGCCCATTGTCTTGCGGATGCTATCCAGAACCTGCAACCCGGCATCAATGCCCATGCCGCGCTTGCCGGACAGTGAGGTCCGGTTCGCCTTGTCATAAGATGCCTTGAAGACATATTGCGCACCGGCTGCATCGCAGGCCTCTTTCATCTTGCCAGCAATCATCTGTGCGTGGTCTGCCGTTTCAAGCTGGCAGGGGCCCGCAATGATAGTCAGCGGAAGGTCGTTGCCGACCGTCAGGTCGGAGATTTTTACATGTTTCATGAGTCTTATGAGGATACCTGTTCACGAAGGACCGACGCGGTAAGCGAGATCATGAGGTAGATACCAGCAAACAACAGGAATGCCAAAATCGTATTTTCGAACTTGCGCGGATAGCTGGGTTCCTGACTTGGGATCGGGTTCACCGAGACGGTCAGGTAACGCACCTGCCGGTTAGCTTCGGATCGGGTCGATTCCATTTGCTGCATTGCCGTTTGCAGCATCATGTCCCGTGCCGCCAGATCCGCCTGAGCGATCTGGATGCGCACGCTCAACCGCGCCAGCGAATTTTCGCCATCGGAAGCATCCTGCATCTCGGCATTCAGTTGTTCCAGCACCTTTTCAAGCCGGGCAATGTCAGCCTTGACGCCGTCGACCTTGGCTTTGTTCGGGCGCAGGTTGTCTTGCAGGGCGGCAAGTTCAAGCTCTTTGTCCTGCACCAATATCTCGATCTCGTTGATGCGGGCGCGCAGGCTGGCAATGACATTCTCGGGGTCCAGCACCGCCCCTTGAAGCTGAAGCTCGATCAATTCCTCCTGCGCCTGCCGCCGCGCCTCCTGCGCCGCTTCAAAGCTTTCCAATGCGTCGCGCATCTGGTCTTCGCGCTTCTTGCCGGACAGGGCATTCACCCGATCTTCGGCGTAAGAGATCAAACGCTCCGAGAACTCGGTCGAGGTCTGTGCGTCTGGTGCAACAACCTCCATCCGGATGACCCCTTCGGTTGGATCATACCCGATTGTGATCATGCGTTTGAACAGCTTGTATGCGTCTTCCAGCGTGGCGTCGGGTGATAGCCTTTGAATCGGATCAATCACTTCCTGCTTGAAGACATCAGAAAAACCGGCGTCCCGATCCAGCAGTAACAAAGCCTCTTTCGATTCCAGGAAAGATTGAACCGAGATTGAATCTTGCGTGGTGGCGAATTGCGTTCCAGCGAGCAGCCCGCCGATGGAACCCGGCCCGCCATCGGCTTGCAGGATCAGAAACTCGGAATCGCTGGCATACATCGGGGTGGCGATGCGATAGAAATAAAACCCCACAACAAAGGTCGGAAGGAACACAAAGGCGGCCAGACGCGCGAACAGGCCAAACAGTTTACGCCTGCGTCGGCGCGCGATGTCCTTCTGAATCTGACCGATTTCAAGGTTCCGCCGCTCAGCCGGGCTGAGCTCGGGTCCCGGAAGGTTTGGCGTGCTTGCGCCTATGGATTGCGGCAACTGAATGCTGATCTTGTCTTTGACCTTCGAACTGTCGCCCTGTCCCGAGGGCTTTGCCGCGGCAAGATCAAGAAGGTTCGTGCGCTGAAACGGATCAATGCCTTTCTTGCGCAGCAAGCGCACCGCATCATAGTCCGATGTTGCCGCCAGTCCGTGTTTCTGCGCGAGTTTACGCGCAATACGCAACTGGCGGCCTGTCAGGCCTTCGCGCTTGATGTCGTCAATTTGCGTGCCTGGCTGGGCCTCGGCCGCCGGTGCCTGACCTTGCGTCGCGCCCCGTATGCGCGAGATTGCATCCGCTCGCGCCTCGGCCGAATCGTCCACCTGTCGATTGCTGCGCCAGTTGTACTTTCTAACCTTGGGTTTCGTAGTCATATAGCTGCTTTGCCTCTTCCAAGGAGTCAAACATGTACAATTGCCCGTCCAGCAGAACGGCGGCCTGCTGCGCGAATTTTTCCAAAACAGTCGGGCTGTGCGACACGATCACCAATGTCGTGGTGCGCAACCTTTCCTTCAGGATCGCCCCTGCCTTCTCGTTGAATTCAACATCTGTAGACGCCGGCATCCCTTCATCGACAAGATACATGTCGAAATCCAGCGCCAGCATCAAAGAAAACGTGAATCGAGACCGCATCCCCGAAGAATAGGTGGACAGCGGCTGTTCGAAATATTCACCCAAACCGCAGAGCCATTTGCAATACGCCTCAACATAGTCCGGATCCATGCCGTAAATCTTGGCGATGTATCGCGCGTTCTCAAGCGCCGACAACTTGCCGGTTACACCCCCGGTGAAACCCATGGGGAACGAGACCCGGCATTCGCGGCGGATCACGCCCTCGTCGGGTTTTTCCAGACCGGCCATCATGTTGATCAGCGTGGTTTTGCCAGTACCATTCGGGGCCAGAACGCCCAGCGACGTGCCCAGTTCGACACGGAACGAGACCCTGTCCAGGATCACCTTGCGGCGCGTCCCGGTCCAGAAGGACTTGCTGACATTGTCGAACTCTAGCATTCGGGGCCTGCTGCTCGTTTCCGTTGTGTCGCCGCGCTTTCAGGCGGTCAGAAAGGATGGTTTTTACCGTTCCATGTTGGCTACATTATGTCGAATTATGAAACAAATGTTCAATGCGTTGCTGCCGACCCCTCAAACAACTGATCGGTTGTCGGCAATTCCGCTGCACTTCTAGAAATCTACCGCACCATTATTATGTGGTTTCACACCTGATCCTTGCAAAACAGCTTTGGGAGGTTTTGCAACAAGATGAAAGATTTAGATGGCGAAATCCGCGCGTGCCGCCTGTGCGCCGCGTCCTTTGCGCAAACCAAAACTGCCCATGAACCCCGCCCGGTGGTTTGGTTTCGGCGCGGGACACCCATCCTGATCGCAGGGCAGGCACCGGGTGCGCGCGTGCACGAGTCGGGGCAGCCCTTTACTGACCCGTCAGGCGATAGGCTGCGCCACTGGCTTGGGGTCGATGAACCTGTTTTTTATGATCGTGACCTTGTGTCGATTGTGCCCATGGCATTTTGTTTCCCCGGCTATGATGCCCGCGGCGCGGACCTTCCTCCGCCCGCGATATGCGGCAAAACCTGGCATGACAGGGTGATGCAGGAACTGGGGCAGGTGCCGTTGACGGTGTTGGTCGGTGGTCATGCGCATAAATATCATCTGGGCGCGCGAGGGTCGGTGACGGATACCGTTCGGAACTGGCAGGACCATGCGCCGCGGGTCTTTGCCTTGCCTCATCCGTCCTGGCGGAATACGGCATGGGTAAAGAAAAACCCGTGGTTCGAGGCAGAACTGCTGCCGGTTCTGCGCGCGCGGGTCCAAGAGGTGCTGAATGACTGAAACCACAGCGTTGGACACGGCGCATGCCGCGATGCTGGCAGATCCGCAGAACGATGCTGCCCGTCTGCGGTTTTTTGAACGGCTTGCAGATAGTGAGCTGTTTTTGATGCTGACCGAGGAAGCGATGGGCGAAAACATCTCGCCCGAGGTGTTCGATGTGGCCGACGGGCGCTTTGTGTTGGCGTTCGACCGCGAGGAACGATTGGCGCAGTTTGCCGGGAGGCCTGTGCCTTATGTTGCGCTGTCGGGGCGTGTGTTGTCGGGGATGCTGGCAGGGCAGGGTATCGGGCTGGGCCTGAACCTGGAAACTGCGCCATCATCCATGCTGGTGCCTGCCGAGGCCCTGGGCTGGCTGGCCGAAACGTTGCAGCATGGCCCCAAAGAGGTCGAGGAAAAGCTTGCCGAGTTCATGCCGCCCTCCTGTCTGCCGGACAGCCTGTTGACCGCCCTTGATGCAAAGCTGGCAACTGCTGGCGGGCTTGCCAGTGCGGCCTATCTGGTCGCCACGAAATCCGAGGCGGGCGCTCAGGGTCATTTGCTGGGGTTTGTCGGTGCGGTCGAAGGGGCCGAGCCAGCGCTGGCCAAGGCAGCTTCAGAGGCGCTGACGTTTTCGGGGATCGAAGCGGGGGCGATGGATGTCGGGTTCTTTGCCACAGATGACGCCGCTGCCGCGCTGCTGGCGAAGACGGGGCTTCGCTTTGACCTGCCCGAACCGCAGGTTGCAGATCTGGTGCGCGAGGTTCCGGGCAGCAATCCCGCGAAACCGCCAATTCTGAAGTAACGGCCAAAACGCAAACACGCGGCGCACAATGCACCGCGTGTCACTAGGATGGGACTCTGCTATTCCGCAGCAGCTTCCAGTTTGTCCTGCGTACGTGTTTCGAAATCACTGGCGTCGTGACGCTCGTGAAGCTGCGTGTGCGGCTCGCCAAAGGCGCGGTTGACCATACGGCCACGCTGAACCGCAGGCCGCGCGTCTATCGCCTTGGCCCAGCGCACCACGTTCTTGTAGGATTCTGCGTCAAGGAACTCTGCCGCGCTGTACAGTCGGCCCAGAACCAGTTGACCGTACCACGGCCAGATCGCCATGTCGGCAATGGTATATTCCTCGCCCGCGATATAGGTCTTGTTCGCCAGTTCCCTGTCCAGAACGTCCAACTGGCGTTTTGCCTCCATCGCAAAGCGGTTGATCGGGTATTCCCACTTTTCAGGCGCGTAAGCGTAGAAATGGCCAAACCCGCCACCCAGATAAGGGGCGCTGCCCATTTGCCAGAATAGCCAGTTCATGACTTCGGTCCGTTCCGGCCCGGACGCGGGCAGAAACTCTCCAAACTTCTCAGCCAGATGAAACAAGATTGAGGCACTTTCAAACGCCCGAACCGGCTTGTCACCGGAGCGATCCCAAAGGGCGGGGATTTTCGAGTTTGGGTTGACCTCGACAAACCCTGAACCGAACTGGTCGCCCTCGCCGATGTTGATCAGCCAGGCGTTGTATTCAGCGCCTTCGTGACCCAATGCCAGCAACTCTTCCAGCATAACGGTGACTTTGACACCGTTGGGCGTGGCAAGGGAATACAACTGCAATGGGTGGCGTCCAACCGGCAAGTCCTTGTCATGGGTTGCGCCGGCAATAGGTCGGTTAATGTTGGCGAACTGTCCGCCACTTTCACTGTCCCATGTCCAGACTGCTGGTGGGGTATACGAAGATTGGTCGCTCATGTCTTGCCTTTCATGCCTTTGTCCGGGCCGCGTTCGATGCAGTCTTACAGGTAGTGTTGCAATCCGCCGAGTCCAACCCAGCTTTTCCGGCATAATTTGTAATAATCCGCGACCAAACTCTCACGTTTGCTCGAGAGGGGTCACAGCGGCGCGAGGAGGGCTACGAAAAGAATGGGAATCGCATATTGTTTTGCCAGACCTGCCATCACGGCGTCACCGATACCGCTGGAACGAAAAGGATAAACTACATGAAACGCTTTGCTTTGACCTTTGCTGCGGCCATGGCCCTGGCCGTTCCGGCATTTGCCGGGCCGCAATATATTGACGGCACAGGGTTTGCCGTCTCGGGGTATGATGTTGTCGCCTATCGCAACCTGGATCAGGTACCGGTAGGTCAGCCACAGCACGAAGGCGTGCGTGGCAATGCCAGCATTACTGCCGAATACAATGGTGCAACCTGGGCATTCTCGTCCGAGGAAAACCGCGACAAATTTCTGGAAAACCCGGCCTATTATGCCCCGCAATATGATGGGCACTGCGCCTATGGTGTGTCGCGCGGTGGCAAGGTTCCGGCAAACCCGAACTTGTGGCGGATCGTTGACGACAAGCTGTATCTCAACATCACGGATGTGGTCGTCGGGTTCTTCGAAGAAGACATTCCGGGCAACATCAACCTTGCTGAAGGCAACTGGCCGGGTATCGAGCCGTCTGACGCCTCGACCAGCGTGATCCCGAAATTTACCTCGGAAGGTCCGGTGAAAAACTGACCCGGCCAAAATTGCACAAAGCCCGGCTTACCCAGCCGGGCCTTTTCGTTCAGCCAGCAAGCCAGAACTGATCCCGTATCGTCTGGTCGGCGTCAAACCGGATCCTGACGCTCTTGGCACCCGGAAATTTGCGTTCTCGGATCGTATCGGGAATGACGACTTCCCCAGCGCCCGTATCGCTGGATTGAAAGCTCAGGATTTCCGCTGTGGTGTGCCGCGCACTGGTCAGAACGGTCGTTGGCAAAGCCACACGATTTGCGCCTTGATTGACGGGTGTCGTGACGAAGTAAGTCAGGTGCCGCCCAAAGCATCCGACCGCGTCGGGAACATGGTCAGCAACACCGCTGCCGCATTTGGGTTGAATACCAGGCTGACTGTTCATATGCGACAGCGCTTGCCCCGGATTCAGCATTGCCTCACAGGCGGCAATATCTTCCTGCGGAAGCTCGATGATACGTTTCTTCAACCGTGCCCGACGTGGTTGTGGCGGGCCAGCAGCGGCACCGCCCTTTGTCGCCAGCCCTTCTTTGCGTAGAAAATCATAGGCTGCCTTGGCGCGCGAAAACCCGGAACTGTCGCCTTCCTTGTGATCAGGATGCGTGTGAAAGGCGATGTGACGCCAGGCCTCTCGTATTTCACTGGAATTGGCAGACGGGTTCAGGCCCAGATCTGCCAGGGCATCCGTGCGTGCCCTAACCTTATCGACAGGTTCCATACTCAAAACACTCATTAAAAACTACACAGCCCTAGTGTTGCCGAGGGCATGGTTTTGTCAAATTTCATGGTTGATTGAGAGGGAAGCTGACAACAATCGCGATGCGAAGATTCTATTGTTCCGCAAAGGTGTGAATTCGCGGATACGACTGTGAAACAGGTCACGCATAAGAAAAGGAAAACGCCCGGGAAAATTCGTAACCCGGGCGAATCATTGGATTTTTCAGTTGTCAGGCGACGTTTTGAAGATCGACTTGTGGCGTAATTCCAAGGGCAAAGCACACATCGCGCGTCAATTCCGGGCGGTTGAGGGTATAGAAATGCAGCTTGTCCACACCACCTTCGATCAGGTCCGAGCACAACTCGGTGCAGATCGCAGTTGCCAGCAGATCCTCTCGCCCGTCGCGCACGGCCTTTTCAAAGGCTTGTTCGACCCAATCGGGAATATGTGTGCCACAGCTTTTGGCGAACTTGCGCGCACCTGCCCAGTTTTCTATCGGCAGAATGCCCGGAACGATCGGTTTGTCGATACCCGCCTTTGCGCAGGCATCACGGAAACGGAAGAAGGTTTCGGCCTCGAAAAAGAATTGCGTCAGCGCTTCGTCAGCGCCCGCGTCAAGTTTGGCCTTCAGCCAGTCCACGTCTGCTGACATGTCGGCGGCTTCAGGGTGCTTGTCAGGATAAGCCCCGACACGGATGCTGAACATTTCGGTTTCAGCCAGCGCCTCAATCAACTCAATCGAACTGTTAAAGCCTTCGGGGTGCGGTACGAACCGATCATGCCCTTTTGGCGGGTCGCCCCGCAGGGCCACGATGTCCTGCACGCCCGCACGTGCGAATGTGTCGGCGATTTCCAGCGTTTCCTGCCGCGAAGCGTCAACACAGGTCAGGTGTGCAGCGACCTTCAAACCAGAGGATTTATGCAGGGTTGCGACCGCGTCGCGCGTCAGTTCCCGGGTCGTACCGCCTGCACCGTAGGTGACGGATACAAAACGGGGCTCCAGCGGTGCCAATGTCTGGACCGTATCCCAAAGGCGGAAAGAAGCCTCCAGAGTTTTGGGCGGAAAGAACTCGAATGAAATTTCGGGTTTGGACATGGCTGCCTCACTGGATCAACTGACTATCTTGTGCCATGACGGGCATTGTGAGACAAACTCATATTATTCAACAACAACATGAACGATACTTGAGATGCATATTGAATTCCGGCACCTGCGTACCATAAAGGCGATCCATGAATGCGGTGGGTTGGCGCGCGCTGCCGACCAGTTGAACATCACTCAATCCGCATTGAGTCATCAGATCAAAGGGTTGGAGGATCAGGCCGGGGTCGAGCTGTTTCTGCGACGTTCAAAGCCGATGAAGCTGTCAGCCGCCGGTTTGCGTCTGCTGCGGTTGGCCGAGCAGATCCTGCCGCAGGTCGAGGCGGCACAGAATGAGTTTTCATCGCTGCGGGACGGGCGTACCGGGCGGATGCATATCGCCATCGAATGCCACGCGTGTTTCGAATGGCTGTTTCCGGTTCTTGAATCTTTCAGGAAATCCTGGGGCGACGTGGATGTCGATATCCGACCCGGTCTGGCCTTCGACGCCCTGCCAGCCTTGCAGAAGGAAGAGGTTGATCTGGTGGTCTCATCCGATCCCGAAGACCTGCCGGGTGTCGAGTTTGTGGAGCTGTTTGACTACAACCCCGTCTTTGTCGCTGCATCAGCCCATCCACTGGCGGAAAAAGCCTATGTCGAGGCTGAGGATTTCCGAGGCCAGACCCTGATCACCTACCCGGTGGAACGCACACGTCTGGATGTGTTCAGCCAATTGTTGATCCCTGCACGGGTCGAACCCGCCTCGATCAGGCAGGTGGAACTGACAGCTGTCATCCTGCTTCTGGTGGCCTCAAACCGAGGCATCTCGGTTCTGCCGGATTGGGTCGTGCGCGAGGTCAAATACAACTCGGACTATGTGACCCGCCCCCTGACCAAAGAGGGGATCACGCGTCGCCTTTATGCAGCGGTCCGTTCAGAAGATCTGGACAAGCCCTATGTGCAGGAACTGGTGAAACTGGCCCGCGAAGAGGCGCGCAAGCTGCAATCCCGGTAGAGGCGTTTTCTGCGGGTCTGTTATGCACATCATTCCTCTTGGCAAGGAAGCCTTGCGGCAGTATACGCGCGGTTTGACCGGACAGGAGCCTTTTTACAATGGTTGGCAGTGCAAATCTCAACATCATGATCAAGGCCGCGCGCAAGGCGGGGCGTTCTTTGGTCAAGGACTTTCGTGAAGTCGAGAATCTGCAGGTGTCGATGAAAGGCGCTGGTGACTTTGTGTCTAAGGCCGATATCGCGGCCGAAGCCATCCTGAAGGACGAGTTGCTGGGCGCACGCCCGACCTATGGCTGGCTGGCTGAAGAGGGTGGCTCCATCGACGGAGAAGACCCGACCCGCCGCTGGATCGTTGACCCGTTGGACGGCACCACCAATTTTCTGCATGGCCTGCCGCACTGGGCGATTTCCATCGCGCTGGAGCACAAAGGCAAGATCGTAGCCGGCGTGATCTATGACGCCGCCAAGGATGAGATGTTCTTTGCCGAAAAAGGCGAGGGCGCGTGGATGAACGACACCCGAATTCGAGTGTCGGGGCGTCACCGCATGATAGAATCGATCTTTGCAACCGGCCTGCCCTTTGGGGGTCGTTCTGACCTGCCTGCAACCCTGCAGGATCTGGCGCGTCTGATGCCCGCTTGCGCCGGTGTGCGCCGTTGGGGTGCTGCGGCGCTTGACATGGCATATGTGGCTGCGGGCCGGTACGAAGGCTTCTGGGAACGCCGCCTGAACGCGTGGGATGTCGCCGCCGGTATCATCATCGTGAAAGAGGCGGGCGGCTTTGTGCAGGCCCTGAACCCCGAGGGTAACGCGCTGGAAGATGGTGAAGTGATCTGTTCGAATGAACCAATCTTTGATCAATTCGCCAAAGTGATCCGGGGCTGATCGCCCACAGGCGCTAACTTAAGCGATCCATAAATCAGTCTTGCTCTGTTTTGGAAGGCGTAGGACTGGTTTCATTCCCGAGTTAAAGGGCCGGAGCGGGCTTGTTTCCGTTCATGGTGATGTAGTTGACATTTGGGTGGCCGCACGGGAAGCCGGTGCCTGCCGACGCAGCCGGAAGGTCGCGGTCTCCCAGTCACTTTTGCGGCTTGCCAGCATCATAGGCCCTATGGCCATTCACTATCGTCCGCTTCGGCCTGCGCAGCGTCTGCCGAGATCACGGTTTGTATGACGTTGGTGTATTGAAGCGGCCCCGCGGGAGTGCAAGCTGGCTGGAAACAACATGCCAGATGCTTTTGGCGGATAAGATCAAGATCTGGTCACATGACCGTTCGGTTGCCTCATTGGTTGACGGAATAACGGTCATGGGACCCAGAAAGAATGGTCAGGCGTGGCGATTACATATCGTTGCGGGGCGACGGACATATTCCGGGCCATTGAGGTTACCGACGGGCATAGTGGTGAATGCCACAAGCACTTTCCGGTTCATACCGGGGATATTGCCGATGGTGCCCGCGCCAATGAGAGGCCGTCGCGGCTGGAGTATATTTTGGAGAGCGGTGCCGATTTCATTGTCCGCTCGGGATGGCCCGCGTATCAACAATCGTCACCAAATGGCGATGTGTTCAGCATGACATGTACAAGTTCGGCTAATACTGGCTTTGCCGCGAAAGCCAGAGACCGGCGAAGCGCGAGTGGATGGCCTCGCGGAAGGAGAACCTGCTTCCCATAGAGTACTTCCACACTTTGTCGTCACGCTGCCAGCCGATCCCGAGCACCACGTCTGGACATGACAGCCGTGCAATGGGGCCGCTGCTATCCTTCCAGGTGCTTGCTGATGCGCCAGGTCGATTCTCAGATCACCTCTCCAGTAAGTCCCGCAGACGAAAGTACCAGATCGCGGCGGTGCCGTAATATGGGTGCAAGCGATGAAAGGGGAGTTGCTTCATCCGGTCCGCCGGCAACGGCAGAGGGATGGAAGAGTTCGCCAGATGGGCACCAATTGCCGCCCCCAATGCACTGCCAAGCGCCAGACCTCTGCCATTATACCCCAGTGCGGCCGTGACTCCGGCAGCCGGTTGATAGATATGAGGCAGGTGGTCCAAATTCATTGCAGCGCGTCCAGACCACATAAATTCCAACTCTTGATTTTCCAGAGAAGGGAAAAGCGCCTTCAAGTCAGCATGGATACGTTTGAAAGAGTTCGGCCCGCGTGGTTCTGCAAAATGTCCTCGCCCCCCCACCATGAGACGGTTCCCCGGGCCAATCCGAAAATAATTAGCGATACGCCGAGTGTCCGATACAACGCAGCCTTCGGGCAAGATTGATTGGCTAATGCTTTCGGGCAGAGGCTTTGTGGCCACCTGAAAACTGTTGGCGGGCACCATTGTCTGGCGCAATCCGGGCCACAGGTGGCTTGTATAGCCGTTGGTCGCCAGCACCACCTGATCTGCTTTGATCTGCCCTTGCTCGCCTACCGACAGTTTCCATCCCGCTCCATCTGATTGTATCCGGGAAACAGGGCTCTTGCCGTAAATCTTACACCCGGCATCCGCAGCCGCTTGTGCAAGCCCGGTGGCATAATTCAGCGGGTGCACACAGCCAGCCCTCCGGTCTTTCCAACCTGCAACAAACCTTCTTGAACCCGTCTGACGAGCGACCTGCGCAGCATCCAGCCATTCGACGGAGGCCCCCCGCTTTTCCCATTGCTGCATCCGGCTTTGCAAAGTGGGGATATGCGAGGTTTTTACAGTTGTCTGAATCCAGCCGTCCTGGCGGTGGTCACATTGGATGTTATGTCTATCGATAATATCAAACACATGTTGCGCAGCACCGCCGACAAATTCGGTGGTTGCCTCGCCATACATGCGGTCCAGCTTGTCAGGATCGTACTTGAGGCCGGGAATGACCTGACCACCATTTCTCCCACTGGCACCAAATCCAGGTTGCTCAGCTTCAACGACGATGACGTTTGCACCCGCTTCAGCAAGAGAAAGAGCACAGGAGAGGCCAGTGTAACCTGCGCCTACGATCGCGACATCAGCCTTGCAGTTGCCGGCCAAAGCGGGGAATTTTGGGGTGCTATTTGCCGTAGCGGACCAGATAGAGTCTAGCATTGCGGTCAAACTCCGAATCTCAAAATACGGTCGTCAATTTGCGTTCTCTACCAGGAAATAGAGCTTGCGGATGTGGGAGTGGATTGCCCAGGTGCCTTTCCAACCTTTGGGCAGGGCAAGAAAATCATTCGCGCCAAGGGTTACGGAACGGCCACCATCGGCATCAGTGATCGTCGCCGAACCAGACAGAATGTGACAGTATTCTGCCATGCCACTACGGTCTGCGGTGAACTCGCCCGGAGTGCATTCCCAGATACCGATCTTGGTATCGCCTGTTGGCGATGTGTAAACGTGCGCAGTAGCTTACTGTTGCCCCGGCGTCAGGGTTGTCGGTTTGGGTCTGTAGTCGCCAACTTGGATCGCATCGAGATCTTTCAGGCCAACAAGATTGAACATTGTTGTTCTCCGTAAATGTCATTGGGGCAGCGGCTGGATTTAACCAGCATCATTTCACCCTTGTTCAGGGTGTGTGACCCGCCTTAGGAATTCCTGGGTGCGCGGATGTGTTGGATTTCGCAAAACTTCCTGCGCCTTACCCTGCTCAGCGATTTGACCCTTATCCAGGAACAGCACGCGGTCAGCGACTTCCCGGGCAAATTGAATCTCATGGGTCACCACAAACATGGTCATGTGCTCCTCAGCGAGGGCGCGCATAACCTGTAACACCTCGCCGACCATTTCCGGATCAAGTGCCGATGTTGGTTCGTCGAGCAAAATGGCTCTGGGTTGCATAGCCAAGGCCCGGGCAATAGCGACCCTTTGCTGTTGCCCTCCGGACAGCGAGGCAGGGTAGGCGTTGATTTTTTCGGCTAATCCGACCCGCTCCAGATATCCGATTGCGCGATCCCGCACCTCGGACTTGTCCTGTTTCAGAACATAAAGCGGCCCCTCCATGACATTCTCCAAAGCCGTTCGGTGGGGGAAAAGGTTGAAACGTTGGAACACCATAGCCACTTGCGCTCTAAGTTGGTGAATTGTCGGTGATGCGACATCGACACGCTTCCCATCGATCAGAATGTCACCTGCCTGGTAAGATTCCAGACCGTTTACGCACCGGAGCATCGTTGATTTACCAGAGCCCGAAGGCCCGATAAGGCAAACAACTTCGCCCACTTCGACATTGGCGTTGATACCTTGCAACACGTTCAGTGAGCCGAAGGATTTATGAACCTCCTTGAATTCGATCATTTTGCGTCGCCCATTTTGTTTTCCATTCGCCGGTTCGCGATGTTCAGGGGGATGGTCAAGCTCAGGTAAAGCAGCGCAACCAAAGTGAAAATTGTCATGTTGTCGAAGGTTGAAGAAGCCAGTGTTTTTCCCCGCATGGTCAACTCGGCAACTGAAATAACAGAGACCTGTGAACTGTCTTTGAGTAGCATGATCGTATTGTTGCCATAGGGTGGCAGGACAATTCTAAACGCCTGCGGCAGTACCACTCGACGCATCATCATACCGTGCTTCATTCCGATGGCTTTTGCCGCCTCTACCTGGCCGCGGTCTACCGCCTCTATCCCCGCACGAAAGGTTTCGCCGATATAGCAGGAATAGGTCAGCGCCAACCCGATGATGCCAGCCTGAAACGCGGTAAGGTCGATGCCGATTTCGGGCATCACAAAATAGATATAGAACAAAACCACGAGGATCGGGATGCCGCGTATGAATTCTGTCAGATACCGAATACCTTGAGCAAGGACTGGGATTCCTGAAGTTCTGAGCAGAGCCCACAATAATCCCAACAAGGTTGATAAAAGCAGTGCAAGCACTGTGACGGCAATTGTAAGCTTCAATCCACTCCAAAGCAGAGGTAGATACTCGATCGAGCGTTCAAGAAAGGTTGACATTGGCGCTGTTCCTACGGTCGTAGCGCTGGCACATCACTTGGTGAGCTGCCAGCGCCCTCTTGCTGGATAGGGAAGTTTCTCAAAGGCCGTATTTGTTGAAGATGGCCTTTAGCTCACCCGAATTCTGCAACTTTGCTAACGCCCCGTTCACCTGTTTCAGCAGCTCGGCATTTCCTTTGTCTACAGCCAACCCGACTCTGCCCGGTTTCATTGGTTCATAGCCTTCAACCAGACGAACACCCAGATTGGGATATTGTGAAATCTGGTATCCGACAATGGGGCCGTCGCCGAAACCCGCTTTGATCCGACCAAGTTGAACGTCGCGCATGATATCTGCGATCGAGTCATACAACTTGATCTCGCCGAATCCCCCAATCTCCGCCAGGGAATCCGCGTACACAGTTCCAACCTGCGCTCCAATCACCTCGCCCGCTAGATCGTCTCGCGTATAGTTTTCAGGGTTGTCCGCAGCGACGAACATGGCGTCCCCATAGCTGTAGGGGCTGTCTGAGAAGTCAACGACCTCTGCGCGTTTGTCGGTGATCAGCATGCCCGCAGAGATAAGATCAATCTTTCCTGTGGTCAGCGCGGGAATGAGTGCCGAAAACGCAGTAACTTCAAATTGCATCTCCATTCCGATTTCCGCACCAATCGCATTTGCAATGTCAACCATGGCTCCTGTCGGTTGTCCGGTTTGGATATCAACAAACGTAAACGGCACACCCGTGGTCGTTACCCCGGCATTAAGAGTTTCCGCGAAAGTGCCGTTCGCAACAGACAGCCAGGTCGCTGCAGCGAGTGTGGTAAGTATTTTCATGTTCATGAAACTTCTCCTTGTTGGTTCTTCACTGTTCTGAGGTCCTGCGGACCCACCTGACAGGTCAACATTCCTCGAGTGTAGATGAGATTGAAAAATTTTCGACATTCTTTCATTAAAATGAAATATTATGCTTATGCGGGCTTCTTCCACGGTCAATGTGAAAAGCTGGGTGTATTTCATGGACATGAAGAGTGGTGGAAGGTATTCTTCGTATTCAAGCAACGAAGAGAGCGTGTCTTTATCATTATGCCAAACAACTCAAATCACTCAGCAGCGGCTGCAACGGATGGAGTAAGCGAAGACGTGCGACTTGGTCGCGCGATACGCGATCGGCGTAAAGAACTGGGACTTACACTGACTTATATCTCTGACGAGGCAGGGATATCGGTGGGCCTTCTCAGCCAAATCGAAAGGGGGTTATCATCGCCGTCGGTTCGGGTCTTGCGCTCGATCAGTGGCGCGTTGCGGTTGTCGGTACTACAGCTGTTCAGTGTAGATGAAAACGAGGCGGCAGATGATGAGAGCTATATCGTTCGGGCCAATCACCGCAGGTCAATTGATCTCAGCAGTAAAGGGGTGTTCAAGTCCTTTTTGACAGCGCACGACGAAGGTGAATTACAGGTCATGGATCTAGATCTTGAGCCGGGTGGCGGATCAGGTGATGAACCGTATTCTCATGCCGGTGAGGAATGCGGGGTCGTGATTGAAGGATGTCTGGAAATATCGATTGATGGCAGGCCGCATATCCTGAACCAAGGGGATTCATTTCATTTTGAAAGTAGCCTCCCTCATCGGTATCGAAACCTTGGCGAGGGAAAATGCAGGGTTATCTGGGCAACGACTCCTCCAATCTGGTAGTGTTGAGGCAGGGTGTTCAGCAATGAACCGCTCAACGTCAAACTTTTTTCGGAGCTTGGGCAACGCACCTGGCTGCTCGGAGCGAAATCTGACACCTCAGGTGCGAACAATTACCGTGCCGGTGAACGGCGAGCGTGCCTTGCAACCCTGATTTTGGAATCTAATCTCGCAGGGCCAAGCTTGAATGGCTGGTTTTAACCCGCGCGGCGGCGTTGAGAATGAAGCAGCCGCGGCGGTTCCCATGCCGCGAACACGCGCACCAAATCTGGCATGCTGACCCCGAGTTCTCTTGGCACCTTCGCCGCGTTCTGCACGAACGGCAACAACCGCTCACAGGATGCGTGGGCTACCCAATTTTGGTATTCGATTTGGTAAGATAGCGCCCATGGGCTGATCGCCCCTCAGTTCAGCTTTATCGACGCGGAACGCGCGGTATACGTGACTGCGACAGCTTGTACTTTGCCTCAGGGTGGGGCGGGTGCCCGTGCGTGCGGTTCCAGAATTGCACGCCACCGCGTCGCAGCCATAGCGGCACGCATAGGATCAGCCCTACTGCAAATCCGCCGGTATGGGCCCAGTAGGCGATACCGCCTTCGTCCGGGTTGCTGGTGACGCTGCCAAAGAACTGTATCGCTAACCATACGCCCAGCATGATGAAAGCGGGGATGGTAAAGACCCTGAAATAGACAACCAGGATCAGCAGAATATCCACACGCGCTTTGGGAAACAGCAGCAGGTATCCCCCCATGACACCCGCAATCGCGCCCGAGGCGCCGACGGTAGGCACCTGAGAGTCCGGCCCTGTAACCACATGGATCAGACCTGCGCCGATACCTGCGACCAGGTAGAACAGCAAAAAGGGCAGATGGCCCATTTCGTCTTCCAGATTGTCGCCGAATATCCACAAGAACAGCATGTTCCCGGCCAGATGCATCCATCCCCCATGCAGGAACATGGATGTCCCAAGGGTTTCCAGACCAACCCCGTCACTGACCCGCGCCGGGATGATGGCATAATCGAAGAACAGCCGGTTAATAAGTGGCGCATCATTCATGATCCCCACATAGCTGAGGAAGATCAGGATGTTGGCCGCCAATAAGGCGTAGACAACATAAGGCGTGCGCCCCGAGGGGTTATGGTCGCGGATCGGAAACATGAGGTGACGCTGGGCTTTTGCGCGCCCAGCGTCAAGGCAAGCTTACGCCGCACCTCCCAACAACGCAGCGTTTCCGCCAGCTGCGGTCGTATCGACACACACATGGCGCTCACCCAACACACGCGCGCGGTCGGGTCTGCCGGGAATCAGGGGCAAAATGGGGCCGTCTCTGCGGGCCAGGTGCTGTTCGATCTGCTGCGCGGTTTCAGCATCCCCCCACCAAAGGACACCAGAGATACCGGTCAGGTTCTCTAACCGGTGAAGGTCAAGCATTCCGGTTGCCTGAATGGCGGTTCCACCCAGCGCCTGTACAGCTTCAGCCTGCGCGCGCGCCGCCGTTTCCCCCGGCCCCATGCACAGAAGAGGCGGGCGGGGATATTCGCTCAGCCGGTTCGATTCTCCGGTCGGACCGGGCAGAGAACGGGTTTGGATTGGGGCAGGCTGGCCTTGAGGGGCAGGTAGGTCTGCCAAATGCTCCCAGGATTCTGTCGTGATTTGCCGATCCGGTGCACAAAACCGGGCCATGTAATTCGGGCCGCCCGCCTTCGGGCCGGTGCCTGACAGCCCTTCACCGCCAAAAGGTTGGGAGCCAACGATGGCACCGATCTGATTGCGGTTTACATAGATGTTTCCGGCATGGATTGCTTCGGTCACATGCTGCACCCGGTCGTCGATCCGGGTTTGCAGGCCAAAGGTCAGCCCGTATCCGGTTGCGTTGATATCCGCGATGACCTTGTCGATTTCCTGCGCTTTGAACCGTGCCACGTGCAACACGGGGCCAAAAATCTCGCGCTCCAGCGCGGCAATGCCCGAGATTTCGATCAGCGTGGGGGCAACAAAGATGCCCTCTGTCGGCGGAGGCAGCTCTTTCAGAACGCGCCCTTCGGCCCGTGCAATAGCGACGTGATCGGCGATGACCTGCCGGGCCTGCGCGTCAATCACCGGGCCGCAATCGGTAGAGATCAGCCAGGGGTCCCCGATGCGCAGGGCGTCCATTGCCCCTTTGAGCATGGTCAGCACGTCATCTGCGATATCCTGTTGCAGGTACAGGCATCGCAGTGCGGAACACCGCTGACCCGCGGACTGAAAAGCGCTTTCAATGATCGATTGCACGGCCTGTTCGGGAAGTGCGGTGCTGTCGACGATCATGGCGTTCAGGCCGCCAGTTTCTGCGATCAACGGCGTGCCGGGGCGCATGGCCCCAGCCATTGCCGACCGGATTCTGAGAGCGGTCGTTGTCGAGCCGGTGAAGGCCACGCCCGAGACGCGCGCATCCGATGTCAGCGCCGCGCCCACGGCCGGACCACCCGGCAGCAATTGCAGCGCGTCGCGCGGCACACCAGCCTCATGCAGCAATTGAATGGCGCGGTGCGCGATCAGGGGTGTCTGCGGCGCAGGCTTGGCCAAAACGGCGTTCCCGGTCGCCAAAGCAGCCGAAATCTGCCCGGAAAAAATCGCCAGCGGGAAGTTCCACGGGCTGATGCAGGTAAATATGCCAGCGGGCTCGGCATCAGGAATGTTGGCGGCGTAGTAACGTAGGAAATCCACCGCCTCACGCAGTTCCGCCACCGCGTCGGGCAGCGACTTGCCAGCCTCACGCGCCAGCAGGGCGAACAACTCGCCGTAATGTGTTTCATAAAGATCGGCGGCAGAGTTCAGGATACGGGCACGTTCGACTGCCGGGGCCTGCCACGGCTTTGCCGAAGCCAGCGCCAGTTCAACATCCGCGTCACTTGCCGAGGCGACCGCACCTGGTTTGTCGGCAGGATTCGCCGGGTTGATTACCTGCTCATCCGCTTGGGGTTTGGCAGCGTCAGCCAGCAAGGGTTGTGCATACCAGTGATACGCGCGGAACTGGTCCCGCGCTGCGTCAACCTTGTCCAGCGTCGGGGTGTGGTGCAGATCGAAGCCCTTGGAATTGGGGCGATCCGGCTGGAACAGTTCGGGGCCGGTGGGCAGCGGGGGCGGAGGCGTTTGAACAGTAACAAACGGATCTGCGGCAACCACTTCCGGCGGGACGTTATCGTCGACAATCTGGTTGACGAAGGATGAGTTCGCTCCGTTTTCCAGCAGACGCCGCACAAGGTAGGCCAGCAGGTCACGATGCGCGCCAACCGGTGCATAAATGCGGCAGCGGGTCTTCTGCCTGTTCATCACAAGCTGATGCAATGTCTCGCCCATGCCGTGCAGGCGCTGGAACTCAAAAGGCTGACCTTCGGCCATGTGCAGGATGGCGCTGACTGTATGGGCGTTGTGGGTGGCGAATTGCGGATAGATCCGGTCTGTCATGCCCAGCAATTTGCGCGCATTGGCGATATAGGACACATCGGTGACCGCCTTGTGGGTGAAGACGGGAAAGCCGTCCACACCTTCGACCTGCGCGCGTTTGATCTCGGTATCCCAATAGGCGCCTTTGACCAGACGGACCATCAGCTTGCGATCGTGGCGTTCCGCCATGTCATAGAGCGTGTCCAGAACCAGCGACGCGCGTGGCCCATAAGCCTGAACTACGATGCCGAACCCATCCCAGCCGGCCAGAGCCGGATCGGACATCACCGCTTCAATCACCTGCAATGACAAAGACAGGCGATCCGCCTCTTCCGCGTCGACGTTTAGCCCCATACCAGCGGCCTTGGCCAAAAGGGCCAGCGCCCGCAGTCGGGGAACCAGTTCATCCATCACGCGCTTTTCCTGCGCCAGTTCATAACGGGGATGCAGGGCTGACAACTTGACTGAAATTCCCGGGTTGGCGCGGATATCCTCATGGGTGCAGGCTTCGGCGATGACCGAGATGGCGCGTGAATACGACAGGTGATATCGTGCGGCGTCCGCCTCGGTTCGCGCGGCCTCTCCCAGCATGTCGTAGGAGTAGGTATATCCCTTGTTTTCCATCCCGCGCGCACGCTCCATCGCGGCGTTGATGGACTCACCTAACACGAATTGCCGCCCCATTTCCTTCATCGCACGCGACACGGCGGTACGGATCACGGGTTCACCCAATCGCTTGATGGCCCCGCGCAGGGCGCCAACAGGCGAGGCCTTGCCTTCGTCCAGAACCTTGCCCGTCAGCATCAGGGCCCAGGTTGAGGCGTTAACCAAGGATGAAGACGAGTGCCCAAGATGCTTGCCCCAGTCCGAAGGGGCAATTTTGTCTTCAATCAACGCGTCAATCGTGTCGGCATCCGGCACGCGCAACAGCGCTTCGGCCAGGCACATCAGGGCGACGCCTTCGTCGGTGGACAGGCCGTATTCGGCAAGAAACACCTCCATCAACCCCGGAGACGTGCTGGAGCGGATGTCGCGCACAAGCTGCGCGGCGGCGGCGCTGATGGCGCCGCGGTCCGTGGCGCTCAGGCTGGCCTGAGAGATCAGGGTTTCAAGGATCGCCGACTGGTCAGCATAGGTTGAGGTGTCGATTAATGTACGCAGGGTATGAGACATGAGTCCTCCGGTCTTTGTGCCAATATACCTGCGAAAACTCAGGACAATCGCCTGAGTTTACGATAATTGAAGGCGGAACACCTGAAATTTCGCCAGAGAGCAGCGCAAATGAACTTTCCTGACCTGGACCGGTTTGACCGGTCGATTCTGAGAATTCTGGCCGAGGATGGGCGCATTTCGGTCGCCGATCTTGCGCGCGAAATTGGTCTGTCGAAATCACCGACACAGGCGCGCCTGAAACGGCTTGAAGCAAGCGGGGTGATCAAAGGATACCGGGCGATGCTGGATCCGATCAGACTGGGGCTGGACCACGTTGCCTTTGTCGAAGTGCGCCTGACCGATACCCGCGAAAAGGCACTGGCCGAGTTCAATGCGGCTGTCCGAAAAACTGCCGAGGTCGAGCAAGCCCATATGATTGCTTCGAATTTCGACTATTTGTTGAAGGTCCGCACAGCCACGATGTCAGAGTATCGTCGTGTTCTGGCCGAAAAGATTTCATCCATGCCGCATGTCGCCAGCACCTCGACCTTTGTGGCGATGGAGGCGGTTAAGGAAGCCGGCAGTTTGGGTGGGTTCGAGCATCAGGCTTGACGGATCAGGATTACGAGCCATCCTTGGTACATGACACACGCTTTCCTCTTTGCTCTTTCTGTTGTTGCCTTGTCTTGTGCGGCGCACGCCCAGTCCTGCCCTGATGCTCCGGATCATTCAGAAGGTGTGGATGCGCTAATCAATCAGGTTCGGAAGGCAGAATCGCAAAGTGATGCGCGCGCCATTTCCAACCAGATGTGGGAGCTTTGGACGGACGCGCCGGATGCGCGTGCGCAAGGCTTGCTGGACCGGGGAATGGCACGGCGGGAGGCTTGGGATTTACTGGGCGCGTTGGAAGAGCTTGACCAGCTTGTCGATTACTGCCCGAACTACGCCGAAGGCTACAATCAGCGTGCGTTTGTGAACTATCTCAGACAAGACTTCGCTGCTGCCTTGCAGGATCTGAATGTCACGATCGAGTTGTCGCCGAACCATATAGGTGCGCTGAGCGGTCGCGCCTTGTCATTGTTGGGTCTGAAGCGCCTTGACGACGCGCGCGCTGCCCTTGCCGCGGCGCTAGAACTTAACCCATGGCTGTCAGAGCGGGCATTGTTAGAACCCGGCGGTCTTTTGGAACCGCCCGGTCAAGATATTTGACGCCGGGTTTTCGAAAGAACCGAAAGGGAAACCTAACCTTTTTGCGGGCAAACTGGTTGTGTTGGACCCCTTCGGAGTTGTTCACTGGCTATCCAGTGGTATGGGTTCTGACTGGCGTGGGCGTGTATCGGACGCTGAACATCATTGACGAATACACCAGCGAGGTGCTGATGATCCGCGTCGATCGTAAGCTCAACTCAACAGATGTGCTGAATGCATTGACTGACCTGTTCATCCTCCGCGGCCCGCCGGCATTCATAAGATCCGACAATGGGCCGGAATTTATCGCCCAGAAGGTGCGGGAGTGGATTGCAGCTGTCGGGGCGAAGACGGCTTACATCGAACCGGGATCACCCTAGGAGAACAGTCATTGCGAAAGCTTCAACGCCCGGTTCCGGGATGAGCTGCTCAACGGCGAAATCTTCTAAAGCCTAAAGGAGGCGCAAACTCTGATCGAGCAATCTCGTATCCACTACAACACCGTCAGGCCGCACAGTGCGTTGGGCTCCTGCCCGCCTGCGCCCGAAAGCATCGTCCCGATAGACCAGAGGCCCACGATGCACTAACAAACAAACCGGACTACCCGATAGGGGCACGCGACCGAGCGCGCTGAAGGCGGCAATGCTGGCCCTGTTTGACGAGTGCGGTGCGGAATATCCTGCCGAACACTATGTGGGGCACATGTACAAAGCCAAACCCGATTTGGCGGCGCATTACAAATGCTGCGTTCCGACCAACTCTTTCAATCCGGGGAACGGGAAGATGTCCAGGGCGCGAAGCTACAGGTGATTAACGGTCACATGGGATTTGGGCGCGTGTGATAGGCATCCAGCAGGGCTTTGCCGTTTTCATAAAACGCAGTTTCACCAATCAGTTCTGTGATGCCGTAGCGATCCAGCTCGGCTTTCACATCTGGCTCGACCAGCGTGAAAACCAGCCGTATCCCCTTGGATTGTAGGAAATTGGCGATACTGCGCAACGTGAACCCGGCTGTGAAATCGACAACGTCAATTGCCGAGGCGTCGATGCAGAACCATGTCAGTTTTCCGTCTGCGTTCTGAACGATTGTTGTGACTTCCTCGGTGAATATCTGCATGTTCGCGTAGTACATGCCGTGGGAAAACCGGTAGATTACCAGACCGGGCTCGAATTGGTTTGGTGCTTCCAATCCCTTTGAACGCCAGCCACCGGACTCGGTACGCAATACTACCGAATTCTTTGGGTGGTATCCCCGGCGTGTGTGGTCGACCAAAGACAGGACCATGGCAAAAATGACGCCTTGCTCGACACCAACCAGAACAACCACGGTGGCGGTTGCCGTGGCAACCCAGAACTCGGACCGGGCCTGCCTGTAAATTGTTGCCATTCCGTGCAGGTCGATCAGCTTGAGACCGATCAGGAAAACGATGGCCGAAAGTGCTGCTGTGGGAAGATAGGCTAAAGGCTTGGTCAGAAACAGGATAACCAACAGGACTATTACCACTGTTGTCAGTTGCGCCACTTGGCTGCGCCCTCCGGCGCTGGCGACCATCTCGGTCTTTGTGGGGCTGCCATTGACCACGAATGTCCCCGTGAATGCGGCTCCGAAGTTCGCAAGACCCAGTCCGATCAGGTCCGTGTTTTCGTTGAAAGTCTCATCATATCTCGAGGCGTATGCCCGTGATGTTGCGGCGCTTTGTGCCAGAATAACAACGAAGATGGACAAGGCCGTGGGGAGCAATTGTTTGAACAAGGTCCAGCTCCACTGCACGTCCGGGATCGAGAACGAGGGCAAACCGCCGGCAACCTCTCCCAACACCGAGATTCCGGAAATGTTGAATGAAAAGGCCCAACTGCACAGGATCACCCCGACAATGGCAACCAATGGCCCCGGGATTTTGCGCGACAGTCTTGTGCATCCCAGGACAATGCCTAACACGGCTGATGAGACGATCACGGTTGGCCAGTTGACGTTGGATATGTTGAAGTAAACGTCCTTCAACCTTGCAAGTGTTCCGTGCCCAGCGGATTCGATGCCCAACAATCCGGGGATTTGACCCGTTGCAACCTGAATGCCCACGCCGGTCAGAAAGCCGACCAATACCGTTCTGGACAGAAAATCAGCCAGAAACCCCAGCCCGATGACACGCGCGGCAATCAAAAGCATGGCAGCCATAAGCGCCAGCAAGGACGCCAGTGCCAGATACTCAGACGTTCCGGACATCGCCAAGCCCGCCAGTCCCGAGGCGGTGATGGCTGCTGTCGCCGAATCGGCACCGACAACAAGGTGTCGGGACGATCCGAACAGCGCAAACAGAGCCATGGGAATCAGGATCGTATACAGCCCGGACATGACCGGAGTGCCGGCGATTTTGGTGTAACCCATGACTTCGGGGATCGCGAGGCAGGCAAAACTCAGACCAGCCAGCATTTCCGCCGGAAGGCGCGCGCGGTCAACAGGCAGAATGCCCTGCAGGATTTGCAGACGCGCCGCTCTCTGATTTCTGTCCTGTTTTTTCATGGGTTACCCTATACCCATTCAACCAGCGAACCGAATGTTCGAACCGTCGGGCTATCTTACAGGCAAATTATCACAGGTAAATTGTGTGGTCTGACGTGCCTCTTTTTCCAGTTTTTCAGTTATTTTCGCCGAACTACGGGAATCCCCCAATTTCGCAAACTGCCGATCAGGGGTAAACATGACCTACCGTACTTACCACACACAAACACGGTATTTACTTTCCCCGATGAGGGGCTGGTCACACCCCCTCGGCCGGCCCCTCTTAACTTTTTGGGGTTTGCGAAAGCCCAAGTCATTCGTTTTATGACTCGTGTCGAGTGAACTTACTTAGTTTTGGATCAATTTGGTCACGAGTGTCGGCAGTGTTTCGGACGCACTGTAAGCAACGGTGTGCGGTATATTGGCCACCGGGGTTTTGCGGTACCCTTCCGTGAACAGCAGAAACGGTATCCTGGCGTTTACAGCTGTTTCTGCGTCGACCTCGCTGTCACCCACATACAAGCGTGTGCCCGAGGTCCCAAGTGCTTTGAAGCTTTCCAGCAGGTGGCCCGGATCCGGTTTGCGAATTGGCAATGTATCACCGCCGAAAACAACGTCGAAGAACCGGGATAAGTTGAGCGCCTCCAGCACGTGACGTGCGGGTGCTTCGGGTTTGTTGGTGCAGATACCAAGAACGCAACCCATCTGTTTCAGTGTTTCCAGGGCCTCCAGAACCCCGGGATAAGGCACTGTCGTTGCACTGACCGCCGCATTGTAATGCTTCAGTGTCTGTTGGGTCAGTTCCGCGTGGCGATCCATGGGCAAATCACAGTGTCGCATCAAACGCTCGACCAGTTTGGGAAGGCCATTGCCAACAAACCCTCTGATCACATCAATGGGCACAGGATCGTGACCCAGACCGTTCAGCGTTTTATTGGCCGCTGCTGCCAGGTCCCCGACGCTGTCGACCAACGTTCCATCCAGATCAAAAACAACTGCTGCGGTCACGTTTTGCTTGCCTTTCAATACCCGCCCCAAGTCTTAACCCGTCGTTTTCAGGGGCGCAATCGGCTCAATGACGCCTGATTTGAAACAGCGCTTGACATTCCTTACTAAAATAATCAGATTTAATGACAGGAACGGAAAGCCAACCCTCTCGGGTCAGCCAGATAAAACGAAACGCAACAGGTATGGCACCATGCCGACTCGCTCTGGAGATGCCCCGATGAACGTACAGAACCCGACCTCAACCCAAGGTTATGCTGTCTCGATGCTGCCTGCGCACAAGGCCGAGGATTTGACCAAAGGTGGCCACCTGGCCCATATCGAGTTGGGTGACCAATTGTATACCCTGCGCATCACCCGTGCAGGTAAACTGATCCTGACGAAATGAGCGCGCATTCATTGCGCGGCGGTGCCGCGGTCGGCCGTCTGGCGGATCTTGATCCAGTCGAAGCGGGTGCGGTGATGTATCTGCGGATGTGGAGCCAGGGTGAAAGCGGTCGCGCTGATATCGCGAGCGATTTTTGCATAGCGCTGGGATCAGATTATGGGCGTGCCGCCATGCTGACGCTGGATCGTCTGTGTTCGCTTTGCGCAACGCATTGTCGACGCCCGCTAATCAGGCACGGTCTGGGGTGTGCATGTCTGGGCGCGGATGAGAATTGTTTTGCCCAAATGGTTGCCGCCGCATCCGAAGGGGCACGCGAAGACGCGATGATGATGGCGTCACTGATCGTGCGCCCGGATTTTGCGCCTGCTCTGGCATCCCTGTCGGAGGAACTGGGCCTGACGCTCCGGCGTATGACGACGGGAAATGCGATTCCGACGACAGGCCACGATACCCGCACTGCCGTTTTGCATTGACTGTGCTTGCAGGACGGTCAAACCCCGGCAAAGCGCCGGGGTCAATCCTTCAGCAGCACCCGCATCCCGCGTGGTGATGGTCGTGACCGCAAACCGGAGCAGGAGAGAAGTCACCGACCTCGGACAGCACGTCCCTTAGCGCCCACAGGATCATGTCCACATCCTCGGCCTCAATCGTCAGCGGTGGGCGGATTTTCAGGATGTTGTCCTTTGGTCCCTCACTGCCGATCAGAATTCGGTGATCACGCATCCGATTTTTGACATAGCTGCAAATCTCGGTTCCTTCGGTTCCGTCGGGATTGATCAGCTCAACACCCAGAAACAGTCCCATGCCCCGTACATCGCCAACGCAACCAAAGTCGGCTTCGATCTGGCGCAGCCCGATTTTCAGGCGGTCACCCATCTGACGCGCATTGTCCTGCAGGCCTTCATCATCGACGATGTCCAATACTTCCTTGCCGATCCGGCAAGACAGCGTCGATCCGCCAAAGGTCGAGAAGAATTCGATCCCGTTATTGAAGCTGTCGGCAATCGCCCGCGTCGTCACCAGCACACCCAGAGGGTGCCCGTTACCAATGGGTTTACCCATCACCACGATATCAGGAAGCGCGCCCTGATGTTCAAATCCAAAGTAATACTCACCCAGGCGACCCAGACCGGTCTGTACCTCATCTGCTATGCAGACACCCCCGGCGGCACGGATTTCTTCATAAACCGCAGGCAGGTAACCTTTGGCCGGAATGATTTGTCCACCGACAGACGGGAAAGTTTCGGCGATGAACCCGGCCAGACCCTGACCCCGGTCCTGCAAGGCAGCAATGGCCGGGTCCACAAGATCAGCAAATTTCTGCGCCCGATCCGCATCGTCACGCTTGAACGAACCGCGATAGTCGTCTGCAACTTCAACCAGTTCAACCCAGTCGGCTTTCCCGATGCCGCCCGGTTTGTTGAACTTGTAAGCCGATATCGCCACAGCCGCATTCGTATTGCCGTGATAGCCATGGTCTGGTGTCACGATCCCCTTGGCCCCGGTATGGGCACGGGCAAGCCGCAGGGCCAGTTCGTTGGCTTCAGTTCCGGAATTGACGAAGAAGCAGACCTCGAAGTGATCGGGCAGTTTGGACAGGATCTTGTCAGCAAAAGCTGTCTGTGCCGGATGCAGGTAGCGGGTATTTGAGTTCATCCGCTTCAACTGATCCGCCGCCACTGCCTGAATACGGGGATGCGCATGACCCACATGAGGGACGTTGTTATAGGCGTCCAGATAGGGGCGGCCCCATTCGTCAAACAGGTGATGTTTCCACCCGCGTACCAGCATGACAGGGTCATCATAAGTCAGCGACAGGTTGCCACCAAAGTGATCGCGGCGGCCTTGCAGGATCGCCTGCTTGTCGGTGGGTTGGTAGAACACCTTGTCATCCGGCAGGTTCAGCAAGGCCGCCGGGTTCGGGCAAACTGCGTGCCATAGCTCCATCTCATCCGGGTCGCCGACACCGGGCCAATCCGCTTCCATGCCATTGGTTGTCAACGCCAGCTGGAAATGCACATGTGGGGCCCATCCGCCATTCTGGCTGGCGTCGCCCAATCGGGCAAACGCCGACCCCTGTGCCACCGGATCACCGGGTTTCAACCGGTCACAGCATTCCGGGTCCAGATGACCATAGAGTGTATAGAACGGATCGCCCTCGGGTGTTTCATGGTGCAGGATAATTACCCCACCGTAATCGAGGTGCTGATCTCGGTTCTCGACCACCTCGACCCGCCCGCTCATTGGTGCGTGCAGCACCGTCCCTGCGGGTGCAAACACATCCACCGCCAGATGCACTGTTCGCCGGTCCGAGGCTTTCCATGGCCCTTTGCGAAATCCTGGCTCGGCATAAATCAGGCGGGGTTCGTTGTAATAGCCCAGCCACAGCCCTTCGCCGTATTCCTCGCCAACACGTGCGGCCTCGGCCAATGGCATGTGGAAAGGGTTCTGGGGCCACACGCAATTCTCGACTGACAACGACCCCATCGGAGTATCGCTTAGGTCCTGACCGAACATCTGGGAAAACCGGCCGCGATGTCCTTGCAGATACGCATGGATGCGTTCTGCGCCGTCCACGACCGGCAGCCCGCACGCTGCCCGAAGACGCGCAGACATCAGCCCGCCATTGACGGAAGCATTCTCAAGAAACCGCCACGCAGGTGCCTGAGAGATTGTCACATATGGGTCGTCCGGGTTTTCGACTGCCATCAGGGTCGAGTTGAGGACAGACACTGCCAATCGCATCCGCAGCAGCGGCCAGATCAGGTCGATCTCCTCGGCTTGCAGCCGGTTTGCGGCATGGTATCCCCGCACGAGAGCAGTCAATGCCCGCTCGGGTCTGGCATGATCTAGCACCACATAGGCCCCGGCGATCGCAAGATCACAGACGCGCGGTGCCGCACACATGTCACCCAGATCAATCAGGCCGGAAACCTGCCTCCGCTCACCCAATTCACCTTCAACCAGAATGTTATAGTCATTGGCGTCGTTGTGAATGGCCTGTTTCGGCAGCCGCCCCAGCCTATCCGTGATCGCCGTGAATTCGTTGCAGATATCCCGAAGCAACGCCCGACGCGCGGGATCGCTGATAGCGCCTATCTTGTTACTGATCCAACCCGCTTGCGTCAGGTCCCATTTGAAATCCGGGCGGTGCAAAGCTTCATGTTGAAACCCCTCCAGAGCGCGATCCGTTGCGCCCAGAACACGACCCAATTTCAGGATCAGCTCTTCGGATTTCGGGTTCGCTTGTGCATAGCATCGCCCGGGCAGGCGTTCCTGCAACCACACCAGCCGCGACTTCCCTTCGGAATCGGAATTTTCCGGCAATATTGCGCCGTTCAACGCCGGGAACACCTTTGGAAACGGCAACCCCGGTGCTTCCGAGGCGATATGCGCAAGTGCTTCGATCTGAAGATCTACCAGACCCGCATCGCACCCCGCGCGCATGACTTTCAGCACATAGTCCTGGCCATTTGTGGCTTGCGCCAGAAAGTTCAGATCATATTCGCCATCCAGCCGGGTCAACCGTGCGTCCAGTCCCCAGTTTTGGCGCAGCGCGTCCGCCCAGAAGTTCACCAAATCGCTCATGTCTTTCTCCGTCCCGCTCATCCGGGATCCTCTTCATCTGGCCGAAAATATCCTCGGGGGTGAATTGGCCCAAAGGGACAAGAGGGGGCAGACAGCCCCCCGACCCCTTAATCCAAGGCACGCAAACGTTTGAACAGCGATGATGTGTCCCATCGCCCGCCGCCCAGTTTCTGCACGTCCTTGTAGAACTGATCGACCAGAGCGGTCACCGGCAGAGACGCGCCGGTTTCATTGGCCGTATCCAGACAAATCCCCAGATCCTTGCGCATCCAGTCCACAGCAAAGCCATGTTCGAACTGATCATTCAGCATGGTTTCATACCGGTTTGCCATCTGCCAGCTGCCAGCCGCACCCTGGCTGATCACCTCAACAACGGCCTTCCCGTCCAGGCCCGCTTTTTCGGCAAAGTGCAAGGCTTCGCTGAGACCCTGAACCAGACCAGCAATCGCGATCTGGTTGCACATCTTGGTCATTTGGCCCGCGCCGCTGGCTCCGAGTCGACGGCAGATTTTGGAATAGACATTCATCACCGGCTCAGCCGCATCATAAGCTGCCTGATCACCGCCACACATTATCGAGAGAACGCCGTTTTCAGCACCTGCCTGACCTCCCGAAACAGGGGCGTCTACAAAAGCGATACCCTGAGATTGGCCAGCAGCGTAAAGCTCGCGCGTGACCTTTGCTGAAACTGTCGTGTGGTCGACAAAAATGGCCCCGTTGGACATTCCTTGGAACCCGCCGTCCTTTCCGGTGCAAACCGCGCGAAGGTCGTCGTCATTGCCGACGCAGGCCATGACAAACTCAGCATCCTTGACGGCGCCTTTCGGAGTGGTCGCCATTGCGCCGCCATGCTGCGCGACCCAGGCCTCGGCCTTGGTGGTCGTGCGGTTGTAAACGGTGACGTCATGGCCTGCGGCTTGCAGATGTCCGGCCATGGGATAGCCCATGACACCAAGGCCAAGGAACGCGACTTTTGCCATTTTGTGATCCTCTCCGCTGTTCGGTCGGCTTTAGCGAAACAGGCCTGACCGAAATCTCTGGCGAAGACAAAGCAAAGCTGCGCCCAAAGGGCAACCCCAAGTCAGCCTTTCCCGCCCAGATCTCGCAGGATTGGGCAATCGGGCCGGTCGTCCCCCGCGCAGGCCTCGATCAGATGGCTCAGCGTATCGCGCATGGCGTTCAGGTCAGCGATCTTGGTTTCAATCTGAACAAGATGATCGCGTGCAACCTGTTTCACGTCGGCACTGGCACGGGTTTCATCTTCGTAGAGTGCCAGCAGGGTTCGGCAATCCTCGATGGTGAACCCAAGCGCCCGGGCGCGGCCCAGAAAGTTCAGCTTGTGCACGTCCTGGTCGCGAAACCGGCGATAGCCATTGTCGTCGCGCATTGGTTTGATCAGGTTGATGTCCTCATAATACCGGATCGTCTTGGCGGGCAGGCCGGTGCGCGTGGAAACATCTCCGATATTCATGCGCGCACCTCTTTGGTGGCCGTACCTGAGGCTTCCGGCACGCTAGCGCGAATACGGCGCAGGCGCAGCGCATTCGAGACCACAAACACGCTCGACAGTGCCATTGCACCAGCTGCCAGCGCCGGGGACAGCAGATAGCCGCCAAACGGGTACAGCGCACCGGCAGCCACCGGTATCAGAAGGACATTGTATCCGAAGGCCCAGCCCAAATTCTGGCGAATATTCTTCATTGTCCGGCGGCTGATCTCGGTCGCATTCGCGACGCCCCGCAAATCACCGGACATGAGGACAACGTCGGCTGTTTCGATGGCCACATCCGTGCCGGTTCCGATGGCGATGCCGATATCAGCCGCCGCCAGAGCGGGGGCGTCGTTGATCCCGTCACCGACAAAGGCCAGCACTCCGAACCGGTCCCGTAAGGCCGTGATTGCGTCTACCTTGCCATCAGGCAGTACCTCGGCAGTGACATGATCAATCCCCAGCCGGTCGGCCAGAGCCCGCGCCGTGCGTGCGTTGTCACCCGTGATCATGGCCACGGTCAAACCCATCTGGTGCAACCGTTCCAGCGCTTCAACTGTGCCGGGCTTGATCGGGTCGGAAACGGACAAAGTGGCCGCTGCCTGCCCATCCAGAGCGACGAACAGAGGGGTTGCCCCCTGTGCGGCACGGGCTTCTGCCTCATCCGCCAGGGCTCCAAGGGTGATCCCACGCTGCTGCATCAACCGGTGCGAACCGATCAACACGTCGCGGCCTTCAACCAACCCTTGCAGGCCAAGCCCGGTAAGCGAACGGACATCCGATACCTCTGGCAGTGTCGCGGGCCCCGCGCGGGTGATGGCGGATGCGATCGGGTGTTCCGACCGTGCCTCAAGGGCTGCGGTCAGCCGCAGAACCTCCTCCCGGTCAAACCCCTTTGCCGTTGTCACGCTGTCCAGTTCGGGGCGCCCCAGCGTCAGGGTTCCGGTCTTGTCCAACGCAATGACGCGCGCCTGCTGAAGCTGTTGCAACGCATCCCCCTTGCGGAACAAAACCCCGAGTTCTGCCGCACGCCCGGTGCCCACCATGATCGAGGTTGGGGTCGCCAACCCCATAGCGCAGGGGCAGGCGATGATCAGAACTGAAACACCTGCGACGAGCGCCAGGGGAAGGGCCGGGCTGGGGCCGAAGATCAGCCAGAGCGCGACGGTGATCACCGCAACAGCGATGACCGCAGGAACAAAGCGATAGGTAATCCGATCCACCAACCCCTGGATCGGCAGCTTCGCGCCCTGCGCCTGCTGCACCATACGAATGATCTGTGCCAGAGCCGTGTTGCCGCCGACGCGGGTGGCGGTTGCCCGTAATGCGCCGGTGCCATTGACAGTACCACCGACAACAGGCGCGCCTGCCGACTTGCCAACAGGCACTGGTTCGCCCGTGATCATGCTTTCATCGACGTAAGAGGTGCCTTCAAGCACTTCGGCATCTACCGGCACACGCTCGCCGGGGCGGATGTGCAGGATATCTCCGACAACGATTTCGGCGATTGGCCGGTCCTGTATCTGTCCGTCCAGTTCGACCCGCGCGGTTTTTGGTTGCAGACCCACCAGTTTTCGGATCGCAGCCCCTGTTTTGCCTTTGGCACGCGCCTCCATCAGCCGGCCAAGAAGGATCAGAACCACGATCACCGCGGCCGCTTCGAAATAGACATTGGCTGTACCTTGCGGCAGCAGGCCGGGCGCGAATGTGGCCGTGACCGAGTACAGATAAGCCGCGCCGGTCCCAAGCGCTACCAACGCGTTCATGTCCGGCGTGCCCTGCAACAGCGACGGGATACCTTTGCGGTAAAACACACGGCCCGGTCCGATCAGCAAAGCCGAGGTCAGGGCAAACTGAATCAGATGGCTCGTCTGCGTTCCAATGGTCGCCTGTATCCAATGGTGGAAGACGGGGATCATGTGCCCGCCCATCTCAAGAATGAATACGGGCAGGGCTAGTGCCGCTGCCAGTATTGTGGAACGGACCAGCCGCTGAATTTCATCGTCTTCCCTGCTTTCTGGTTCCGCAACGCCTTGGATACGCGCGGGGTATCCAATTTCGGTAACAACCTGAGCCAGCGCCTCGGGTGTAGTTGTCGCTATAGCATAAGTTACCGTGGCCGTCCGAGTTGCCAGATTGACCTGTGCTTCGATCACACCAGCGGTGGATGCCAACGCGCGCTCGATCTTGCCAACGCAGGATGCGCAGTTCATGCCCTCGATACTCAGATCCGCTTCACTAGTTTCAGCCGGATAGCCAACTGCATCCAACGCCGCTGTCAGGGCCGAGACCGGCCCGTCAAATGCCACCTGCGCCGTTTTGGTCGCGAAATTGACCGAGGCCGCATCAACACCAGACACATCACGCAGTGCAGCCTCGACACGGCCCACACAGGATGCGCATCCCATGCCGGTGATTTTCAGTTCCGTCAGTGTTTTTTGCGCCATGCGACTCATCCCACGTGGTTGTCTGCCCTCCAGATGGGGGTTCCAGTGACAGGAAGGTCAAGGGGGTCGCGGCAAAATTCTACGACCCGGGCCCGCGCATATTACGCTCCATTAAGCGCTGATACAGGCGTGGTGACAGTCGGTTGAGCCACCACGATATGTGTGCAACGCGACCGACGGGGATCATGGGCTGCGATTTGTCCAGTCCGCGCAGGATTGCCATGGCGGCACTCTCGGGGCTCATTTCGTCCATTCCGTCCTTGGCCGATCCGGGACGCGCGGTTCCATCGGGTTGCTCCATTGCGTTGCCGGGGTTGGTGGCCACAAAAGACGGCGCTGCAATCTGAACCTGAACGCCATGTGGCTTTTCTTCGGATCGAAGCGATTTGAAAAAACCCTCAAGCGCGTGTTTTGAGGCTGCATAAGCCGTGCGATGGCAGAGCGGAGCGAAACCAGCCACCGACGAGATCGCCAGATGTGTTCCCTTTGACGCGCGGAGAGGCTGCAAAAATACGCGAGCCATCTCAATGGCTGCAAAATAGTTGATATCAAACAGTGCACGGTGACTGGCCGTGTCGGACTGGTCAAACCCCCGAATTTGCGTAACCCCGGCGTTGTAGATGACCAGATCAATGCTGTCGCTTGACGTGATCGCCCTTTGAGCTGCGTTGGCAAGCTGTTCGGGGTCAGTCAGATCACAGGCAATTGGCAGTTGGTTCGGTTCTGTTTGCAGACCGGACACATCAAGATCCAACAGCACCACCCGCCACCCACGGGCTTGCAGTGCACGGCTTAGAGCCTGTCCCAAACCGCCCGCACCGCCAGAGATGACCGCGGTTTTCATAACCCGGCCTGCCGTTGCCACAGCGCAAAAACCTCGGCGCTGGATTTTTCGGGCGTATAGCCGAATTCAGATTTCAGGGCGGAATTATCCAGAACTGGCCGATATTGAAGGAACCGTACCTGTTCCGGCCCATAGCGAGATAAACCCAGTGGGCGAGCCAAGGCTAGGGCCGCTTTCAGCACCCAGGGGGGGAGGCGCAGAACCGGTTTTCCCATGGCGCGCGCCAAGTCGTTCACACCCATCGTGCCGTCACCGGCGACGTTGTAAATCCCGGCTGGTCCGTCGGTTGCTGCGCGCTGAAGGATGCGTGCCAGGTCCCGGGTCCAGATAAAGACAAACGGGCTTTCGCTGCCGGACACCGCCAGCAACCGGGGCTTTCGAAACAGGGCGGTGATCTGGTTCTCGGTTCCGGCTCCCAGAACCGTACCCACACGCAGGACAACCTGCTCAAGATCGGGGGCGGTGCTGCGGGCTTCGGCCAAAATCTCTTCGACCTGACGCTTGTGATCTGAATAAGGAAACTCGGGGTTGCCGCGCAATGGATCGCCTTCGCGCAACGGCACAGGATTGTCTGCATGATAGCCATAAGCGGCACCGGAAGATGTGACGACCAATCTGCGCACCCCGTTTGCGATGGCGGCATTCACCACTTTTCGCGTGCCTTCGACATCGACAGCATAGGCTGCGGCGCGCCCCATCTTTGGCGGCGGCGTTACGACTGAAGCCAAATGCACAATCACATCCGGATTCACCTTGGCAATCGCACGTGCAGGAGCGTCGGTTGTAACATCCATGGACAAAAATGAGGCGTCTTCCGGCAGGTTATCCGGGCGTTTCAGATCGGTTGCAAAGACCTCGTGCCCAACAAGTTCGGGCAACAGCGCTTGCCCGACCATCCCGGCAGCGCCGGTAATCAGGATGCGGGTCATCGCGCGGCCTCGGTTCGTGCCATGACCGAAGCCAAAGCCAGGCCCGAAATAGCGTGCCATACTCCCCAGAATGCAGCGACCACGGCCATGCCGCCAAGACCGTTGAAGAATGCAAAGATCAGGACGAGCCCAAGCCCGGAGTTTTGAATGCCGGTCTCAATGGTGATGGCGCGGCGATCAAAGGGGGACAGCCCGGTCAGAGTGGCCACAACCCAACCGCCCCCTAGCGCCAGGGCATTGTGAAGGATTACAAGCCCGGCAACAGCCCCGGCAAACCCAAGGAAAAACCCCCAGTTGGCAGCCAGAGCAAGTACGATAAACCCAGCAAAGATACCCATCGACAGAAGTTGCAGCGGTGCGCGCAACCGTGCCGTCAAGGCGGGGAGGCGTTGATTCAGCGTAATTCCCAGAACCAGCGGCAGGATCAGCATCAGACCGACCAGGATTGCGATCTGCATTGGGTCGATCTGGGTCTGTTGCAGGATTGCGCGGGTCGGTGGGTAAAGCCCACCCCAAAGCGCAATATTGAAGGGTGTCATGAAGATCGCACAGATGGTGGCGAAGGCTGTCATCGACACCGAAAGCGCTGCATTCCCGCCCGCGCGGTGGGTGATGAAGTTCGAGATATTGCCCCCTGGGCAGGCCGCGACAAGGATCAGGCCAAGCGCAATTGACGGTTGCGGTGTGGTAATCCACACCATCACAAAGGTCAGCGCAGGCAGGACGACGAGTTGTGAAAACAATCCGACAACCACTGGTTTGGGTGCGCGCCTTAAACGGTCAAAATCCCGAGGCGTAAGGTCGATGGCAATCGAGAACATCACGATTGCCAGAATAGCATTCAACAGCGTCAGAGACGCCGGACTGAAATTCAGTGTGATCTGGTCAATACCACTCATGCGGCGGCCTTCCGCAGCCGGTCGATCCAGCCGGTGACAGCCTTTCTGTAGGTATTCTTGTCCACGTAATAGGCCATGCGGGGCAGGTCGATGTAGTTCATGCCTCCGGTGGCGCGCGTATAACCTTTTTGCTTTTCTGCGTGCAGATCGGCTGCCACGGGGCAGCCGTGTCGAAGCCCTTTGATGTAGCGCGCCACCATCTCGGCCTGCTCGTGCCTGCCCTGCCAGCCCAGGCCCGTGGCCTCGACCATGCCCAGCACGAACAGATCGTCCCGTTCGGGATGTATCGTGTTCAGATACAGATGCGGGGCGTCGCCCTGCCAGTTCAGCAGGCCCTTGTCGATGAACGGGTAATGCAGTTTGTATCCGGTCGCGGCGAGGATCATGTCATAGTCGTCGCAGGAGCCGTCCTTGAAATGCACGGTGTGGCCCTCCAGCCGGGCGATATCCGGGCGGATGCTCAGATCGCCATGGCCTGCGTGATACAGAACCAGCGAATTCACCACGGGGTGGCTTTCGTACAGCTTGTAACCCGGTTTGGGAAAGCCGTATTTCTGTGGATCGCCGACAAACCAGCCAAGGATCAGGCTGTCGACCTTACGCTTCAGCCACATCGGCAGACGGATCTTTCCACCTATTGTGTCAGCGGGTTTGCCAAAGACGTATTTCGGGACGAAATAATACCCGCGCCGCATCGACAGATCGCAGCGTTTCGCGTGGTGGATGGCGTCGACTGCGATGTCACAGCCGGAATTGCCTGCGCCCACGACCAGCACACGCTTGCCGTCGAATTGGCTTGGGTACCGATATTGCGAGGCATGGATCAACTCGCCGTCAAATGTACCCGGAAAGCTGGGTACATTCGGTTCCGACAGGGTACCGTTCGCAATGAGTACGCCGGCATATTCGGCCTGATGGTCGCCATCTTGGTCTCGCCAGCACACGCGCCAACCGTCACCCGGATTGCCCAGCGGAGCGACCTGAGTGACTTCTGCATTGAATTTGTAACCCTCACGCAACCCGAAACGGTCCGCAAATGCGCGGAAATAGTCGCGCATCGCCCGGTGCGAGGGGTACTCGGCAACCGCGTCATTCATGGGGAAATCCGCAAATTCGGTCATACGCTTGGATGAGATCAGGTGCGCCGACTCGTACATGGTTGATCTTGGGGCATCGATATCCCACAAACCGCCCACATCCGAATGCAACTCAAACCCCTGAAATGCGATTCCCTGTTCTTTCAGCACCTTGGCCGCGGCCAAACCCATTGGCCCCGCCCCAATCAGGGCGAATGTGTCGCGCGTTTCTGTCATGAACCCTCCCAAAGTTCGTGAGGTTTAAATTGAACGAACGACCAAAATAAGGCAAGGTGAATTTTATGACGCTGAAAAACGTAGAAAAGCCAAGACAAAGAGCACCGTCCAAGCGGTCTTTGGAAACCAAAGCGCGGATCATGGACGCGGCCGAAACAGTCTTTGCCGAACGCGGATTCGAAGGCGCGTCGATCCGCGATATCGCTGCGCTTGCAGGGGTTCAGGTTGGCCTTGTTCATCACCATGGCGGCGGCAAGGAAGAGCTGTTTTTTCGAGCGATCGAACGCCGTGCGGGCAAGCTGGCACAAATCAGAACCGATGCGCTGGCCAAGGCAAGAAAAGCAGGTCCGCTAACATTGCGCAGCATTCTGGACAGTTTTATCCGGCCTTATGTGGAACTGGCAGAAACAGGCGGTTCGGGATGGATGGCGTATGGGCGCCTTGTGGCGCATGTCTCGGTCGATCCCCGCTGGCGCGATATCGCGGCTGAGTGTTTCGACCCGACCGCCCGGCATTTTATCGACGAAATCGCTGCGCTTTATCCGGATGTTGACCCTGCGCTGTTGGCCAGCGGCCAGGTCTATTCCGTGTCGGCAATGCTGGCGCATCTCAACAGTGGTTGGCGGGTCGGGGCCCTGTCGCATGGCGGCGGAGTGTCAGAGGTGGAACGCCTGATCGATTTTTGTGTAGCCGGTATCGAAGCGATGGTTCAGACCAGTCGCGGTTGAACGCGCAGCATTGCTATTGCTGCAAATGGTTGAACAGGATGGTGCTGAACACAGAAGGTGGTGACGTTCGGACGGCGCTGGGCGAAGCAAAAAAACCAAACATCATGATCATAAGGATCAGGGCTGCTCCGGCAAGGCACGCCGCAGAAAGCTGAAAGACCGAACGAACCATTGGATTATTCCCTGTAAATACTCAACAAAATTTGCGATGTCTTGCGCATCACGAGAGCTTTGACAGCTCTTGTCTCAGCCTTTCATTTTCGGCCTGCAACTGGGCCAGTTGCTGGCCTAAACTGTTTAGATGCGGGCGCAGTTCGGCTTCGGTGAAACGCGGCGTGATGTGGCGCGGGCAGTTCCAGTCAAGCGCCTCAACACGTATGATCGCGGCCCGCTCTGCGGGGGCTTCGGCCTCTTCTGGATACAAGCTGGCAGCGGCGGCTTGACCTTCCGTGAATTCGACACGCCCCAGGATCTTCAAACGGTGTTGATTGGCATAATCCATCAGGATCATCGCGACCCGATCGTTGCCATCCAGATTTCCGCGCGAGATATACTGTTTGTTGCCTGAAAAATCGGCATATCCGATGGTTTGCGGCCCCAGCACCTTAAGAAACCCGACCGGCCCGCCGCGATACTGCACATAAGGCCAGCCTGTTTCAGACACCGAGGATTGATAAAACCCGTCGCGCGCCTGAATGAACTGTTTTTCGGGTTCGCCGATCAGATGGCCCTGTTGCGGGCCACCTTCAATGAATTTGGCATAGGTTTTTGCCGATCCCATCCGCTCCTGATGGGCGCGGACGGTTGGGGTGAAGGTCAGTTCTGAAAACGCACGCGGCACAGTATGTCCTTTCAAAGACCCAGATCAGACAACTCGGGATGGTCATCGGGGCGTTCACCCAATGGCCAATGAAACAAGCGGTCGCTTTCGGCTATGGGGTGATCATTCAGCGAGGCATGCCGATGCGACATGCGTCCGTCTTCGGCAAATTCCCAATTCTCGTTGCCATTTGACCGGAACCACTGACCGCTATCGTCGTGCCACTCGTAAGCGTAACGCACTGCGATGCGATTACCGGTAAAGGCCCAGAGTTCCTTGATCAGTCGATAGTCCAGCTCCTTGTGCCACTTACGGCTTAGGAAGGCGTGAATTTCGTCATGCCCTGACAGAAATTCCGCCCGGTTTCGCCACTGACTGTCATCTGTGTATGCGGGGGTGACGCGGTCGGGATCGCGGCTGTTCCAGGCATTCTCTGCCATGCGCACTTTTTGCGTGGCAGTTTCCAACGTGAACGGGGGAAGAGGGGGTCGAGACATGGTGCAGGGGGCTTTCAGGTTAGAGAAGCGGCAAGAATGGCCAGTGTCAGAAGAAATGGAACGTACTGAGGGGGGAATATGCTGGCGCGACGTTTCATCGGTCAAATCCTCTGGTGTACTGATCGGTTAACTTTGCAATAAGGTGTACCGATCTGTTAACTTTTGCAAGGGGGAAAGCAGAAAATTTTTCGCGCGGTTCAGGGCGAGTCGTGAGTTCTAATGAAAACAATGCTTTGTGTGAGGCCGGTTGTACTTCATGTTTCGGGGCAATATGTACAGAACGGTACACCATGGAGCCGAATCATGCGTCCAAACAAACGGGATGAACTTGTCAGCAAAGCCCTGAAGGTTTTTTACCGCGACGGGTTTCACGCGACCGGCATGGATAAGCTGGTGGCGGAAACGGGCGTTTCGAAAACGTCGATGTACAAACATTTCCGCACTAAAGAAGACCTGATTGTAGCCGCTCTGCGTCTGCGGGATGAGAATTTTCGCGAGTGGTTCTATCGGCGCATCGAAGAGATGGCAGAAACACCGGCCGGGCAACTCATCGCTAGTTTTGATGCCTTGAAGGAATGGTTCGAGGAAGATGGATTCCGGGGCTGCATGTTCATCAAGGCCGGGGCAGAATATCAGGAAACAGACCATCCGATCCATGTGCAGGCAGCCGAACATAAACAGCTGTTGCTGGAGCATTTCACGTCCGTCGCCGAACAGGCTGGTGCGCGTGATCCTCAGAAACTCGCGAGCCAGATCGTGTTGTTGCAGGAAGGGGCAATTGTGTCTGCGGTTTTGCTCAAGAATTGTGATCCTGCGGAAGACGCCAGAGATGCGGCACAGCATTTGCTGGCATTGGCGCTGAGTTAATTTCCTTTAAAACAAGCAGGTTCTTAAAGTTACCTAGCAAAGAAACGTTGCGTTGTTCGAAGTCGGAACGCCACGTCACGTGGATTGGCGGGAATCGGGCTGAACGCTAGGCTTTCGCGAAAGACAGATTGGAGAGCCTTTGATGTCACTTTTCACTTCGACCGCGGCATGGATCACTGACGAACACCGCATGTTTGCGGATATGGCTGGCCGATTCATGGATGATGAACTGTCACCGAATATCGAAGCCTGGGTTGAAAACGGGGCCGTTGATCGCGACTTCTGGCGCAAGGCTGGTGAAACCGGCCTGATGGCTGGTGCAATCCCCGAAGAATATGGCGGCGTCGGCGGCGGTATGGGCTTTGACGCCATCACCGCGTACGAACAGGGTGCACGGGGCGACGCTGGCTGGGGCTATGGTATTCAGTCGATCGTGACCCACTATCTTACCGCCTATGGCAGCGAAGATCAGAAACGGAAATGGCTGCCCAAACTGGCTTCGGGTGAGATGGTCGGCGCACTTGCCATGACGGAACCCAGCACCGGCTCGGATGTTCAGGCTGTGCGCACAACGGCCGAGAAGGACGGAAACTCCTACCGGCTGAATGGCTCGAAAATCTTCATCACGAATGGCCAGACGGCGGATCTGATCATCGTGGCCGCCAAGACTGACAAGTCCGAGGGCGCGCGGGGTGTGTCATTGATCGTGGTCGAAACCGAAGGGGCCGAGGGGTTTCGCAGGGGGCGCAACCTCAAGAAACTGGGGATGAAGGGCAACGACACGGCCGAGCTGTTTTTCGAAGATGTCAAAGTTCCGATGACGAACCTGCTGGGGGCTGAGGAAGGTCATGGGTTTTATCAGCTGATGAAGCAACTGCCATGGGAACGGCTGAATATCGCGATCATGGCGCTGGGTTCGATCGATTTTGCCATTGCCGAAACGGTAAAGTACGTGCAGGAGCGCAAAGCGTTCGGTCAGCGGGTAATGGATTTCCAGAACACACGTTTCAAGCTTGCAGAATGCAAGACCAAGGCCGAGGTGCTGCGCAGTTTCGTCAATGACTGTATCGGCAAGCTGGAGGCAGGCGAACTGGACGCGGCAACCGCCTCGATGGCCAAGTACTGGGGGTCAGAGGTGCAGAACGAAATCATGCACGAATGCCTGCAGCTGTTCGGCGGTTACGGTTTTATGATGGAGTATCCAATTGCCCGCCTCTACGCAGACGCGCGCGTGCAGATGATTTACGGCGGCACGAACGAGGTCATGAAAGAGGTGATTGCACGGTCGCTCGACGTCTGAAGGTATCCGGGCAGCCTCTTGCCGGATGTCATCATTCCTGACGGAATGTTCGCTTCTGTTGGACCTCGCAGGCCCGTGCTTGCGGGGTTTTTTCGTTGCTGACCCGACCGCAGTTGCCCACTTGCAAAGGACGTGCAGCGGTATGATGATCCGCCGAAAAGACTCAGAGGTCTGACGTGAACGATCCCGAACAAGCCCTGTGGCGGACTACATGTACCGAAGCAGTCATAGCTCTGCCGCTGGGTAGTGATACAACCGTTGATCTGGCTATCATAGGTGGCGGATATACCGGGTGTTCAGCTGCCTTGACGGCAGCCCGGTCCGGCGCTTCGGTCTGTTTGCTGGAAGCGCAGAAGATCGGGTTTGGCGGGTCGGGGCGCAATGTCGGTCTGGTCAATGCCGGGCTGTGGCTGCCACCGGATGACATCCGCGCGCATATCGGTGCAGAGGCTGGCGATCGCCTGATCGATCTGCTGGGCAAGGCACCGTCGGACGTATTTTCCCTGATCGAAGAACACGGCATCACATGCGAACCCATTCGCAACGGAACCCTGCATTGCGCGCATTCCGCCTCGGGGCTGAAGGACCTGCAAACGCGCCATGCCCAGCTAAGCGAGACTGGCGCGCCGGTAGCGCTGCTGTCGGTGGATCAGGCCCGTGACCGGACCGGTAGCGATGCTTTCCATGGGGCGTTGTTCGACCCTCGCGCAGGAACCATACAACCCATGGCTTATGTCATGGGATTGGCGCGTGCCGCGTCTCAGGCCGGGGCGCAGATCCATGAACAAAGCCCGGTACAGACCCTTCGGCGCGAAGGTGGGCAATGGGTTTTGACGACACCGGGCGGGAACGTACGGGCGAGGTCCGTCATTCAGGCAACCAACGCCTATCACCTTGGCTTGCCAGACACTGCGCCCGCCTATGTTCCCGTTTATTACTTTCAATACGCAACAACCCCGCTTTCACATAATCTGCGCGCCAGCATCCTGCCGCAGGCAGAAGGGTGCTGGGATACCGGGCTGATCATGACGTCGTTCCGGCTGGATCAGGCGGGGCGGATGATCATTGGCGGCATGGGTGATCTGGGGAATGCAGGTCGCAGTGTGCATGTCAGCTGGGTCCGACGCAAACTGGCCGAGCTTTATCCTCAGCTTGCAGATCAGCCGTTTGAACAGGGTTGGCACGGGCGGATTGCCATGACCTCGGACCATATCCCGAAAATCACGCAGATTGGCCTCGACGCTCTGGCCGCGCACGGATATTCCGGCCGTGGTATCGGCCCCGGCACGGTGTTCGGTCGAATGATGGCCGAAAGTCTTCTTGCAGGTGACCCCTCGCTTTTGCCGGTCCCTGTGGTGCGTGAGCATCGCGAAAGCTGGACGCGCGTGCGCCGCGCCTTTTTTGAATCCGGTGCGGCACTGACACATCTGATAAAGGCGCGGATCTGAACTCAGACCGAGCGGGTGATGCCACCATCAACCCGGATATTCTGCCCGGTGATGTAGCCACCTCCTTCGGATGCCAGCAGGGCCACGACCGAAGCGACCTCGTCATAACTGCGCCCATAGCGCCCCATAGGAATGCGTGCGCGGAGTTCTTCTTTTTCGGGCAGGCTGTCGATGAAACCGGGCAGGATGTTGTTCATGCGGATGTTTTCGGCAGCGTATTTGTCCGAGAACAGTTTGGTGAAGGCGGCCAGCCCGGCGCGAAACACGCCCGAGGTCGGGAAAACCGGGTCAGGTTCGAACGCGGCGAAGGTTGAGATATTGATGATCGATCCACCGCCCTGCGCTTGCATGATCGGCGTCACAAGCCGCGAGGGGCGGACGGCATTCATAAAATAGACATCCATACCGGTGTGCCAATCCTCGTCCGTCAACTCAAGGATCGGGGCACGGGGGCCGTGACCAGCGGAATTGACCAGAACGTCAATACGCCCCCAATGGGCCATGGCCGCATCAACAAGCTTTTGCAGATCCTCCGTGGACTGGTTCGAGCCGGTTACACCGACGCCTCCCAACTCATGCGCCAGCGCTTCGCCCTTGCCCGAGGATGACAGAATCCCGACCTTGAAACCGTCTGCGGCCAGCCGCCTCGCGGAATCCGCGCCCATGCCGCTGCCGCCTGCTGTGATAAGTGCTACTTTCTCCATCTGAGATCTCCGTTTTGATTTGGTTTCAGGATGGCGAATGAATTGCGGTTTGACCAATCAGTTTTGTTGAGTACTCGTGACCGTGTCCCGCAGCCGAACCTGGCCTTTGTTATGCGCAGCTGACGGCTGTCTCAGGTCTGAAGGGACGCTGCGATGGCTTCTATCCGGTCGCGTAACCAGCGGTGGGCGGGGTCATTGGCCGATCTTTGATGCCAGACCATGTAGATGGACACAGGGGGACAGGCGAAGGGTAAAGGTGCGCAATCCAGCGCGGCCAAGGGACCCTGTTTCATCAGTGCCGTATCTGTCGAGATCAGGTCGCTGCCCTGCACAAAGGCCGGGATCGCGTTGAAATGCGGCAGGGTCACAACCGCAGGATTGATCTGGCTTTGATCAACGCCGCGCATGACGGCACGGGCGTTTCGGCCATCAGCAAACCGCACTTCGACATGGTCGCTGTTGCAATAGTCCTGCCAGCTGTCCGGGGGCGTGCGTTGCGTGGCGTCGTAGAACACCATCAGCGGGCTTTCGATCAGTCTTTTCTGGAAAACATCCGGTCCGTCGGGCGGCAGCGGGGTTAGCATCAACTGGCACCGGTCGCTGCGCAACAATTCGGGGTCGGGCACACCCGATGGGATGAATTCCAACCGCAGGCGCGCGCCTTCGGCGCGTGTGCCACGCAGCAACCGTGGAAAGATCAGCTCTCGTGGCATGTCATTGGTGGCGATGCGGATGTTGATCTGTTCCGACAATGGATCGAACGGTCGGCCGTCGGTCAGCGTGCGCATCCCGTCCAGTACCTTTTGCGCAGGCTCTTTCAGCGACAGGGCGCGTTCGGTTGGCGTCAGACCCTGACCTGAGCGAACAAACAGCGGGTCGCCCAGGACCTGCCGCAGTTTGGCCAGAGTATGACTGATCGCAGATTGCGTAACCCCCAGCCGATCTGCGGCTTTCGAGACCGAGTTTTCTTCGAGTATCGTCAAAAAAGTGCGTAGAACCTTGCCGTCGAGGTCAATGAAATCGATTTTGCTCATACCATTTATGATTAATCATGAATGGTTTTGCTGTCCATGGCGAGGTACGGGACGGGCATCAACAGGAGATATTCGATGGGGATCCGTTTATTCTCGGACAGAAACCGGCCCGTTCATATGGGCGGCTACCCGCTGGAGCGTTTGGCCCGGCAAGAAGACATGCCGGATCTGTCGCTTGTGCCCGCTTTGGCCGAGCTGAGTTTCCACCGACTGGAACACCCTGACAGCATCGTCAATGCGATGGGTGAGTTTCAGGCGATGATGGACGCCATCCGCGACGGAATGGTGAACCCGGTTGCGTCCGAGATTCCATCGGACCCGCAGGAACGGGCCAACCACATAAAAGCGTTCGGTTACTTCAACGATGCGTCGATGATGGGGTGCGGTCCACTGCCATCTGACGCCCTGTTGCTTGAGGCCCGCCGCAATCCCGATATTGACCGGCTTGCCCACGCGTTGCGCACCCGTCAGACCAAAACGCTGGCATCCGGGATCGACGTCATCATGGCTGATCTGAAAGACAGCATGGAGGCCGCGCCCAAGCCGATCGACAGCCATCGGCACAGCATTGTCTTTCTCTATGAACACAACCGCGACCCGGACCCTTCCGAACCCGGTGCGGACTGGATCATCGACGCGCAGGATCATCGTGCCTGTCTGCTGGCGACCGAGAATGCGGTGGTCATTGCCAATTACATTCGCCTTTTGGGCTTTGACGCGCGGGCGCACAGCATGATGTCGACCGACGTTGATTTGGGCAAGCTGGCGGTCACCGCCGGGTTGGCTTCGGTCGAGGATGGAGAGGTTGTCGTGCCCTGGCTGGGCAAGCGCTTTGGTTTGGCCGCCGTGACGACTGACATGCCGATCGCCCATGACAAACCGCTGAAGCCTATGGCCGATCAGCCCTGGTTCCGGACGCAGGGGCCGGCATGGTGGTTGGGAACGGGCTTTGCCAAGAACGCCCTCAACCGTGACCCATATGCCAAACGGCGCTATGTGGACGGGGCGCATCCGTTTGAGAAACTCAAACGGGTCGAGACACCAACGACCTTTATTGACGAAGAGAATGTCGCTCGTGTGCCCAAGCGAGCAGATATGTTTGCCCGGGCGCAGTTCGGAGATATGGGCAAGTCGCTACAGGATGCGGCCAAAGGCGGGTATTACGTCCGCAAGGCAGCACCGAGTTTTGCCCAACGCCGTGCTTTGGGCGCGTTTGTACTGTTGCAGGACGGTGAAAGCGCTGACGCGCCCAAGCCATCTGACGCACAACGCAACGCAGCAAACATCAAGGCTGCGACCTATTTTCTGGGGGTCGATGCGGTGGGTCTCAGCCGCTGCCCGGAATGGGCCTGGTATTCCCATGACGCGACGGGCGAAGAAATCGTGCCGCCCCATGATCAGGCCGTCAGCATGATCATCGATCAGGGTTATGAAACGATGGAGGGTGCCAGCGGCGACGACTGGATCAGCGTCGCCCAATCGATGCGCGCCTATCTGCGATTTTCCTTGCTGGGTGGCGTGATTGCACAGCAGATCCGCAATCTTGGCTACAAGGCCAAGGCGCATACGGTGATGGATGGCGAAGTTCTGCAACCTCCGCTTTTGTTGCTGTCCGGTCTGGGCGAAGTCAGCCGGATCGGCGAAGTGATCCTGAACCCCTATCTTGGGCCGCGACTGAAATCAGGCGTGGTGACCACGGATATGCCGATCGCGCATGACAGGCCCATTGATTTCGGTCTGCAAAGCTTTTGCGAGTCTTGCAACAAATGCGCGCGCGAATGCCCATCGGGCGCGATCACGGCTGGGCCAAAGCTGATGTTCAACGGCTATGAAATCTGGAAATCCGACAGCCAGAAATGCGCGACCTACCGCGTGACCACTCCGGGAGGCGCGATGTGCGGGCGGTGCATGAAGACCTGCCCTTGGAACCTTGAGGGTATCTTCAAGGAGCGCCCGTTCCGTTGGGCCGCGATGAACATCCCCTCGGCGGCGCCTGCATTGGCCAAGCTGGATGATGCGGTTGGCAATGGCGGTTTGAACGACACCAAGAAATGGTGGTGGGATATCGAGTTGCAGCCCGACGGGGCGTATCGGCCAACAACACACCCTTTGAACCGGCGCGATCTGCAAAAGGATCTGTACCTTAGATACGAAGATCAGACATTGGCGGTCTACCCGGCCTATCTGGCCCCGCACCCCTGGCCCTATCCGTTTGCAATGGATCGCGAGGCAGGAATTGCCGCCTATGAGGCCTTGGTGACAGCCGAAGAGTACAAGGCGCGTAAAGCTGCGGGGGATATGTCGATCATTCATCGTTATCAGGTCGCAGGTGACGCGCCGGTGATGCGGGTCGCTGTGACCAAGGTCGACAAGATGACCTCGGATGTCACCAAGTATGAGTTTTCCTCCCTTGACGGTGCGCCGCTTCCTGAATGGTCCGCAGGTGCGCATCTGGATGTGCTTGTCGCGCCAGAGTTCCTGCGCCAATACTCCATGTCTGGCGACCCGTCGGAACGGGGGTCTTATCAGATCGGTGTTCTGCGCGAGGATGAAGGGCGGGGTGGCTCGGCCTTGCTGCACCGAATTTTCAACGAAGGGCGCAAGGTTTTCATCTCGAAACCGATCAACCATTTCGAACTGAACGAAGAGGCGTCCAAGACCTTTTTGATGGGGGGTGGTATCGGTATAACCCCGATGATCGCATTTGCTCATCGCCTGCATTCACTGGGCATGGATTTCGAGTTGCACTACTCGGCCAGCATGCGGGGTGGGGCGGGGTATCTGGATGATCTGGCGGGGATGCCCTGGGCGAACCGCGTCCACTACCATTTCTCGGATGAAGGCACGCGCGCTGATCTGGATGCGATCCTTTCGGGGTATCAGCAGGGATGGCACGTCTATACGTGCGGGCCTGATCGGTACATGGATGGGGTCATGCAGGCCGCAGAACGTCAGGGTTTCCCCGAAGAGGCCCGACATCTTGAATATTTCTCGGTCCCGGAAACCCCGGAATACGAAAATCATCCATTTACCCTGAAACTCGCGCATTCAGGGAAGACGCTGCTGGTGCCCTCAGACAAGGATGCCGCGCAGGTTCTGAACGAAGCGGGTTTTCACGTGGATGTGAAATGCGCCGATGGTATCTGTGGTGTGTGCAAATGTGGCGTCCTTTCGGGCGAGGTCGAGCATCGGGATTTCGTGCTGTCCAAAAAGCAGCGCCAAGGGGCCATGATTCTGTGCCAAAGCCGCGCTGTGGCGCCGGATGGTGTGATCGAGCTCGATCTGTAAGCATGGTCAGAAAGCGACCTTTGGACGGTGAAATTTGGTCGCTCGGCCCATGGACGTCAGGTGGGTGGTGAATTAACGTCGCCCGGAACCCAGATATCCCTGACCAACAGGTGCGAGGTAGCATTATGGATTATCACAGCCCCGCCAGCTTTGCCGAGGCTTCGGCTCTGGCCGCAAATGCGACGGGCATCACGCGCTTTCTGGCGGGCGGCACTGACGTATTGGTGCAGCTGCGCTCGGAGTTGGTGACGCCTGATACGCTGATCGACATCAAGAAAATCAACGGTGTACACGACATCACCCGCAACGCTGATGGAAGCTGGACGTTGGGAATTGCCGCAACCGGTGCCGAAATGAGCGAGCATCCTGAGTTGGGTCGTGACTGGCCCGGTGTGGTCGAGGCGATGGACCTGATCGGATCAACCCAAGTGCAGGGGCGCGCAACACCGACCGGTAACCTGTGTAACGGCTCACCTGCGGCTGATTCCGTGCCCGCCATGGTCGCAGCTGGTGTGACTGTTACCGTGACCGGCCCGGACGGCACTCGCGAAGTCGCGGTCGAGGATATTCCGACCAGCCCCGGCAAAACCTCGCTGGCCAAAGGCGAGCTGATCTCGGCGGTCAATATCCCGGCACGTGGCGAAAACGGCGGCGATGCCTATCTGCGGTTCATCCCCCGCACCGAAATGGACATCGCTGTGGTTGGCGTTGGTGTGAACCTGCGTCTTGACGGCGACACCATCACCGAGGCCCGTGTATCACTGGGCGCCGTGGCCCCGACCGTTCTGCTGGTCGAAGACTGTGCCAAGGCCATTATCGGCAGCGCGCTGGATGATGCGGCCCTGGATGCGCTGGCCGCCGCCGCCTCTGCCGCCTGTAACCCGATTGACGACAAGCGCGGCACGATCGCGTTCCGTACCGAGGTCGCAGGTGTTCTGGCAAAGCGCGCCGCGAAAATTGCCTATGCCCGCGCGAAGGGAGAAAACGCATGAAAAAGCTCCACGTAACCACCACCGTGAATGGCGATGCGGTCGAATACCTGTGTGATCCGCGTGAAACCTTGCTGGATTGTCTGCGCGACAAGCTGAACCTGACAGGCGCGAAAGAGGGCTGTGGCACCGGCGATTGCGGCGCGTGCTCGGTCACCGTTGATGGCCGTCTGGTCTGTTCATGTCTGATGCTGGGTGTCGAGGCCGAAGGTAAGCAGATCGAAACGGTCGAAGGCATTGCCGACGGTGATATTCTGCATCCGCTGCAAAAGAAGATGATCGAATACGCTGCTCTGCAATGCGGCATCTGCACGCCGGGCATTCTGGTGGCGGCCAAGTCTTTGCTGGAGAAAAACCCGAACCCGACCGAGGAAGAGACGCGGTATTGGCTGGCAGGCAACCTCTGCCGCTGTACTGGGTATGACAAGATCATTCGCGCCGTGATGGATACGGCGGCTGAGATGCGGGAGGCGTCGTAATGGCTCTGGACGATCGTAAATCAGACTTCACTTTTGTCGGCACCCGCCCCAACCGTCCCGACGGTCTGGACAAGGTGACCGGCCGCGCCAAATTCGGAGCGGATGCCTACGCCCCGGGAATGCTGCATGGCGCGATCCTGCGCTCACCTCATGCTCATGCGCGGATCGTGAAAATCGACACGTCGAAAGCCGAGGCGCACAAGGATGTCAAAGCTGTTGTGACGCGTGCCGACTTTGCTGAAGTGCCGTTCAAGCCCGGTCTGGAAGGTGAATTCTACAACGTTCTGGAGAACGTTATGGCCGGTGAGAAAGCGCTATATGACGGGCACGCGGTTGCAGCGGTTGCTGCGACTTCGGCATTGGCGGCTCGTGACGCGCTCAAGCTGATCGAGGTCGAGTACGAAGTGCTGCCCCACGTCACCGATGTGGATAAGGCGATGGCACCGGATGCGCCTGTGATCCGCGAAGGGGCAGCGGATTATTCCGTGCCGGAAGGAATGCACCCGAATGTTGTCCGCTATCATGAAAGTGGTCACGGCGATGTCGAGGCCGGATTTGCCGAAGCGGATCTGGTCATTGAAGACAGTTTCGTCACCGAAGCGACGCATCAGGGTTATATCGAACCACACGCCTGTCTGGCCATATTGGGTAATGACGGCAAGGGTGAGTTGTGGTGCACGACACAAGGGCATTGGATTGCGCAGAAAACCTGTGCCGCGCTTCTGGGGATCGAAACCTCGCAGTTGCGTGTCACTGCGTCTGAGATCGGCGGAGGGTTTGGCGGTAAGACAACCGTTTTCATCGAACCCGTCGCATTAGCGCTCAGCCGTAAGGCCAATCGCCCGGTCAAGCTTGTGATGACCCGGTCCGAGGTGTTCCGGGCTACTGGTCCGACTTCGTCTGCCTCGATGGACGTCAAAATCGGCATGAAGAAAGACGGCACGATCTCGGCGGCTCAGGGCATCTTCCGCCTTCAGGGCGGAGCCTTTCCCGGCGCGCCGGGCGACATGACTGCCATGTGTGCCTTTGCGCCGTACAACCTGACCAACGTCAAGCAGATCGGCTATGACGTTATGGCCAACCGCCCAAAGCAGGCAGCGTACCGCGCGCCGGGTGCACCGATGGGTGCCTTTGCGGTCGAGTCGGTGATTGACGAGTTGTGCAACAAGCTGGGGCTCGACCCCGTTGAGGTACGTCTGAAGAACGCCGCGCATGAGGGCACGAAGGCCAGCTATGGACCGACCTACGAGCGCATCGGTCTTGTCGAAACGCTGGAAGCAGCCAAGGCACATCCTCATTATTCGGCTCCGCTGAAGCCGGGGCAGGGGCGCGGTATTTCCTGTGGCTTCTGGTTTAACCATGGTGGCGAGACCAGCGTTTCGCTTGCCTTGTCCGAGGATGGCTCGGCTCAGGTGATGGTCGGGACGCCTGATATCGGTGGCTCGCGCGCGTCAATGGCCTTGATGGCGGCCGAGGTTCTGGGCATCCCGTATGAAAACATCCGGGTGACCATCGCCGATACGGCCACGCTGGGCTACAATGACGTAAGCCATGGCTCTCGCGTGACCTACGCGTCAGGGCTGGCGACGATCAAAGCTGCGAGACACACGGTTGAGAAACTGTGCGAACGGGCCGCGGCCAAATGGGGCATCCCGGTTGATGCGGTGAAATGGGAAAACGGCTGTGCGGTGCCCTCAGGCCCGAATGCAGGTGATTTCGATCCGATGCCGCTGGCCGATATCACCGCTGATATGGGCCGCACCGGTGGTCCGATCTCGGGCCATTTCGAGGCAACCCCCGAAGGTGCCGGCGTGTCTTTTGGCACCCATATCGTCGATGCCGAGGTTGACCCGGAAACCGGTAAGACCAGTGTGACCCGCTATACGGTCATTCAGGACGCAGGCAAGGCGATCCATCCGACCTATGTCGAAGGCCAATATCAGGGCGGTGCCGCGCAAGGTATCGGCTGGGCCCTGAACGAGGAATATATCTACGGCGAAGACGGTCGCTTGCAGAACTCGATCTTTCTCGACTACCGCATCCCGGTGGCCAGCGACCTGCCGATGATCGACACCGTGATCGTCGAGGTTCCGAATCCGGGCCACCCGTTTGGCGTTCGCGGTGTGGGTGAGACGGGTATCGTGCCGCCACTGGCCGCCATTGCCAACGCTGTGTCCAACGCGGCTGGCGTGCGGATGAAGCGGTTGCCGATGTCGCCGCCACGTATTCTGGCCGCTCTCAAGGACAATGGTTGAGGTTCACCTCTGGTCCGGCCTCCGGTCACTGACCGGGGGTCAGCAGGTGGTTGAGGTCGAGGCCAAAACCACTGGCGAGTTGCTGCGCGCGCTCGTGCGTGCACATCCGCAGCTTCAGGCACCCATCGACGCTGGCGTGTCTATCGCTGTCGACGGGCGCGTGATCGCGACCGGACTGACCGAACCAATTCCAGAGGGTAGTGAAGTCTATCTGATGCAAAGGCTGAGGGGCGGTTAAGCGTCAGGCGACCAAGGTTCGCGCCCGACCAATCGGTCTGCCTCGGCCGTGATATCGTTCATATGCTGCTCAAGGCTTTGGCGCAGGGTTTCGATTTCGTCTTCACTGGCTTTGCGCGGAACTGTTTCTGTCCATTCCCGGCACAGAAACACCCCCTCGTTACCCCATGGGCGGGGCATCAATAGATGATCCCATGTTCCTGCTTCGCGCCCATGTTTCGCCGAAAAGGTAATACCAAACACGCGTTTGCCTGATGTGCGCGCCCAGACCAGCGGAACCGTTGACAAAACCCGCTCTGGTCCACGGGGTCCGTCCGCCGCTATGCCAATGGATATTCCCTGTTTCATCTTTCCAAGCACTTCGCGTGATAACGCCACGTGGCGCTGATGACTGGACATGGCAATCGTGTCCATTCCGAACAGCTTTTGCACGCGACCCACCATGCTGCCAGCCCGCGCAGACGATGTAATCGAACAGATGCGCCCCTTGTCCAGTGGGAAGAAATAGGGCGACTGCGCCAGCCGTTGATGCCAAAGAACAACGATGACCGGCTCACCCTGTTCGGCCAACTGGTCCAGTTCTTCATAGCCGATGCGCTGCCAACGTGTGTTGCGGTGTACCAGCCGAATATAATTTGCAATCCGACGCGCCACCCAGTTTAGCACAGCTTCGCTGTCTGCAATCTTCTTACGGAGGTTCACGCCGGGTTCCTTCTGCTAACCGGTCCTTGTCTTAGCGCACCATGCGTTTTGCGCAACTTGTTTGTCCGGACATTTCGTGGATCGGAATCTGAAAAAGCCTCTTGAGTCCGCCGCGCGGCTGGCATATCTGGGGCTCACTACAGGGGTATAGCTCAGTTGGTAGAGCGACGGTCTCCAAAACCGTAGGTCGCGGGTTCGAACCCTGCTGCCCCTGCCATTGAAATTGTCCGAATACTAAGTTGTGATTTCCAAGGATGAACGGGTTTCAGCCTTTGAGTTCGCTTTGCCAGTCTTAAGCCATTACGCGCTTGGGTCATTACTGGTCGCAGTATTGGCTCCGACAGCACTGCTACAATGGCGCGAGGCCATCGTGCCCTGTTATTGTCTTTTGTTGGCACCTGTATTTTCGTGCGGACCTACGGCATCCAGCTTTTCAGCCCACATATGCTGATATTCTTGAAACACCGCAGGCTTGTTTGAGTGGAGCGCCATCAATGCACACGCGGCCCACATAGCGACATCGTAATCCGAGTCGGTCTTTTTCAGTATTTGCGCATTCAGTGCAGCGGCTTCTGATGTCGAAGGTTTATGCATTGCCATCGGACCCCTTGTGCCAACTGGTACTGTTACTCGCAATCGTCCTGCCCCGGACACTCACCAAAACCAACAGATTTCATTATGTGGGTAGAACAGTGAATGGGCTGGAAACAAGACGTTAACGTGTCATTAACTTTTAGCTGGGGCAGATGTCTACAAGAGTGTTCATGTGAACGGTCCAAAGGTGAACTAAGTCACAGACCAATCACTTGAATTCCACTTTACTTACAATTGTTACGAGTTGGCGCTCACGTTCGGTACATGACGCTGTTTTTGTTTTTCCCTCCTGTGGCTGGGGCGCGCTTGTGGTTGAGCGCGCCCTTCCCATGTCCGAATAACTAGGTTACCGCCGATGCCAGTTCTGAGGCGGTAATCGAGGTTTCCTTGGGTGGGCGATTGACTTATTGTCCGGCCACGACGCAATCAGCCGGATGAGGATACATGTCGCGTTTTGATGGATATTTCCTGCGGCAATTGCTGGTTTTATTCGGCTTCTTCACCCTTGTCCTGGTGGGTGTGTTCTGGATCACCCGTTCCGTCAGCCTGTTTGACAAGGTCATCAGCGGTGGCCAGTCCGCTATGGTGTTTCTTGAATTCACCGCGCTTACCCTGCCGACGCTGGTTCGTACGGTTATGCCGATGGCGGTATTTGCGGCGGCTGTCTATGCGACCAATAGATTGAGCCGCGAAAGCGAGATGACAGTGATGCTGGCAACCGGGTCAAGCCCCTGGCGACTGGCGCGTGCCGTAGTATTGTTCGGTGTGATCACCGGTCTGATGATGGCCGCCATCAGCGTGTTCCTGCGCCCGGCCTCGGTCCAACAACTGGAATTCCGGCAAGCCGAAGTTGCAGGAGATGTGACAGCGCAGTTGTTGAATGAAGGTGAATTTCTGCACCCTGCCGAAGATGTTACGGTTTACATCGGTGGCATCGATCTGGACGGTACGTTGCACGAGGTGTTCGTATCGGATCGCCGCGACCCGGAAAACGCGGTCAGCTATTCCAGCGTGACAGCCTATCTGGTCAATAACGACGCGGGAATTCATCTGGTGATGGTCGATGGGGTGGCGCTGCGTTTGAACAAGGCGGGCAGGGTTCTGTCCTCGACCCTGTTTCAGGACGCATCATATGACATTTCGCAACTGACGAACGCAAGCCCGTTGGCAAGCCGCAGCCTCGAAGCCATTCCAACCTCTGATCTGATCCTCAACCGGGATGCGATTTCTGAAACCGAGGGGTTCAGCCAGGGTAAATTGATCGAAGAACTGCATCAGCGATTTTCCTGGATAGCCATTTGCATCGCCGTATCGCTGGCGGGTTATTCAACCCTGATGTTAGGCAGCTTTTCACGGTTTGGATTGTGGCCTCAGATTTTGGGTGCCTTTACCATTCTTGTGCTGCTTGAAGGTGTTCGCGGGTTTGTGTCCCCGGTTGTGATCGATGACCCGAAGCTTTGGGTGCTGCTTTACCTTCCTGCCGTTATGGGTGTGTTGATCTCGTGCTGTTTTCTGCTTGTCGCAGGTCGTCCACTTATGCGGAAACGTGCGCGCAGGTCCGAGGTCATCCCAACACCCGCTTGATTTCAGGTTCGAAGTTCTTCCAGACAACAACGAATGTCGTCGAATTCTTCGCGATCACTACGGGCGACCAGATACATCGGCAGCCGCAGGCTCACACTGTCCTCTACCGGTTCGAGTGCACCCGAAGCCAGATGTTGCGAAATGACGTAATCGGGGAAGTAGCCGCATCCGCCTCTATGCAAGACATAACGTAGCGCCATCATGCAATTTCCCAGAAACAAGATCTGCCCCGAGGCGCGTCGCACGGCCGATCTGACGTGGTCTTGGTAAATCTCTCCAAGTTCAAGGTTGACGAAGACCAAATCGTTTTCTGCTGTTGCTGCTTGCGGGGTTTTGACCAGGGTTAGAAGCTCCGGTTCCAGCTCGTGGTAGGTGACGCGTCGGTCTGATGGCGTTTCATGCGTGATCGCCACGTCCAGCACATGGGTCGCCACAGCTTCAACCATGTTCAGATCGTGGTCGTAATTCAGTGTCAGCAGCAGTTTGTCAAAGCGCTGTTCAAACCGAACAGCCAGATCCACAAGCAAAGGGTCCCAGATGCTAAGCTGACTACCCAACCGAAGCGCTGGACGGTTCTGTGTCTGCAACGATAAATCCCGCGACGCGAAGGCCCAAAGGGACAGAATTTGTTCTGCATATGGTTTGAATTGTCTGCCAAACTCGGTCAGCGCCGTGCCACCGGCTCCGCGGGTAAACAGTGGTCTGCCGGTTTCTTCTTCGATCAAATGAATGCGCGCGCTGACGGCCGTTTGAGTCACATTCAGCTTGCGGGCAGCGGCATGAAAACCACCTGTCTCGGCCACACATAGAAAGGTTTCCAAAGCTTTGGTTCGCATACCGAGAGTATTTTTTGATCATTGTGATAAAATCAATTCATTTTTTTGAAGTTGCGACTCGTAATATTGTCGGCTTCGGGAAACACGCCAAAGGATCAGCCATGCTGGACAAAAGCCACAAACCGAACTGGACCAGTTTTGAGAATGCCACCAAGGCCGACTGGGACGCCGTTATGGATTATGAAGAGGCGTATAATGCCGCCTTGCCGGATCGCATTCTGGACGCCATTCGGTCACTGGACGAGGAATGGACACCCTATCCGGTCAACCGGTATCAGCACAGCCTTCAGGCCGCGACCCGGGCTTATGAGGATGGCGCGGATGAGGAGTTGGTGGTCGCCGCTTTGATCCACGATACCGGCGACATTCTGTCACCCTACAACCATGGAGAGCTGTCAGCGGCGATGATGAAACCCTATGTCAGCGAGAAAACCTATTGGATACTTAAGCACCATTGCGTGTTTCAGGGTTACTACTACAACCACCACCTTGGAGGAGACCGAAACGCGCGCGACAAGTATCGCGACAGCCCCCATTGGGAGGACTGCCGCTATTTCTGCCATGAATACGATCAGAAGGCGTTTGACCCAGACTATCCGACGAAACCGCTGGAGTTTTTTGAACCCATGCTGCGCCGCATCCTGAGCAAGGGCGAAGGCCATATGGAACTGAACGAAACTGCCGAAGATTAACAGGCAGCCATCAGGCGATAGACAATCTGAGCTGTGGTGAAGTCCCAGGCGGCATTGCCGTCCGGGGCCAGCTCAACCACATCGAAGCCCACGCATCTGCGCCCCTTGAGCGCGTGCTCGACTAGCCGCAGTGCCTGGTAATAGCCCAACCCGCCAGGCACCGGTGTTCCAGTGGCGGGCATCAGCGATGGATCCAGCCCGTCGACGTCGAAACTGACATAGACCAGCTCGGGGAAGTCTGCAGGCAGGTCGACCGAATGGATGTTACCTGTCACCAGTTCCTCGGCATCCACGTGAAAGACGTGGTTTCTCAGTCGGCTTTGGGCCTCTTCAGTTGAAAAAGCGCGGACACCGAACTGGGCGAGCCGAACGCCCTCTTCGGCAAGCAGGTGCATCACTGAGGCGTGAGAGTGTTTTTCGCCCTGATATGCGTTGCGCAGGTCGGCATGGGCGTCGATCTGGACGATGCCGATGGGTTGGTTTAGCGCACGGGCCACACCTATCACTGCGCCATAGCTGAGGGAATGCTCGCCGCCCAAAGTGACCGGTACCTTTCCAGCCCGAATTGCAGCTTCGGTGCGGTGCGCAAGGCGTTCCATTACCTCGGGCAACGGGCCGTCACAATTTAGCGGTTCTTCGGTGAAAATCCCTTCGACACAGGGCTCCGCGTGACCGGTGATGCGTTCCAGTTCATTACTGGCCTCGATAATTGCCTCGGGGCCTTTGGCCGTGCCGGCCCCGTAAGAGACCGTGCGCTCCAAAGGCACCGGGATCACGCGAAAGCGGGCATCTTCGGTGCGTTCGGATGCGGTCAATTCGCTGTCGAGAAAAATGCTCATGAGAGTCTGTCCTTGAAGTCGTCATATCCGAACTGCCGGATGATCTTCAGCTCGTCCGTTTCGCTGTTCCACAGGGCGATTGTGGGCAGGGGGACGCCATTGAAGGTGTTTGTCTTGACCATCGAGTAATGTGCCTGATCGAGGAATGCAAAACGCTGTCCGATCTCCAGCGGCTTGTCCCAGGTGTAGTCGCCGATCACGTCACCCGCCAGACAGGACGGGCCGCCAAGGCGATAGGTATGGCCTGTTTCGGCCTCATCCATCAGGGCAGGGCGATAAGGGGCCTCAATCACATCGGGCATGTGACATGTGGCCGAGATATCAGTGATCGCGAGTTTCATGCCGTTGGTCGGCAGGTCGAGGATTTCACCGATCAGAATACCTGCGTCCAGCGCCACAGCCTCACCGGGTTCAAGGTAAACATCGATGCCATAGGTTTCGCGAATATCCTTGAGGAAGGCCACCAGCCCGTCGCGGTCATAATCGTCGCGGGTGACGTGGTGGCCACCGCCGAAGTTCAGCCACTTGAGCTGATCAAGGTAGGGTTTGATCTTCGGTTCGATGGCGGTCCACGTGCGTTGCAGCGGTTCGAACCCCTGTTCGCAGAGAGTGTGCATATGCAAGCCGTCAACGCCGCGCAAGGTGTCGGCGGTCAGTTGGCTGACCGGTGTGCCAAGGCGCGAGCACGGGGCGCAGGGATCGTATTTCGGAACCTCGCCTTCGGAATGTTCCGGATTGATGCGCAGGCCAACCTGCACTTTGGCGGTTTGGGCTTTGGCGAGAAACCGGTCCTTTTGGGCTGGGGAGTTGAAGATGACGTGATCGGACAGCGACAGGATTTCGTCGATATCCGCGTCTTTGTACCCGGCGCAGAAGGTTGCGACCTCACCGCCATATTCCTCGCGTCCCAACCGGGCTTCATAGATACCCGAGGCGCAGGTTCCCACAAGGTGCCGGCGCACCAACGGGGCCAGCGAAAACATCGAAAACGCCTTGAGCGCGCTGAGAACATGCGCGCCGGAGCGGGTTCCGACATCAGCGAGGATTTTCAGGTTCCGTTCTACCGCCCTTTCGTCGACCACAAAGCAGGGGCTGGGTACACGGGAGAGGTCGAAATTGCGGAAGGCGCCGGCGTCACCGGCCTGTGTGGTCATCATGTCGGACATAACCGGCGTCTCCGTTTGGTGGAGAGGCCGGGGGCGCTGCCCCCGGACCCCCGGGATATTTAGGGCCAGATGAAGCTGAAGCGGATCAGAAGGTGACCGGGCCGTCGAGTTCATGGACCTGCCACGGCAGGCCATGTTCGTTCAGCATGTCCATGAAGTCGTCCGGGTCGAGCTGTTCCATGTTCCACACGCCAGGCTCGGACCAGTTGCCTTTCAGCACCTGCGCGGCGCCGATCATGGCGGGGACACCGGTGGTGTAGCTGACAGCCTGACTGCCGACTTCCGCATAGCATTCCTGATGATCGCAGATGTTGTAGATGTAATAGGTTTTCTCGCCCGAGCCATCCTTGGCCTGACCTGTGGCGATGTCGCCGATGCAGGCCTTGCCCTTGGTTTCCGCGCCCAGATCACCGGGATCGGGCAGAAGGGTTTTCAGGAACTGGATCGGGATGATTTCCTTGCCGTCATGCATCACTGGGTCGATGCGGGTCATGCCGACATTTTCCAAGACCTTGGCATGCATGATATAGGCGTCGCCGAAGGTCATCCAGAAGCGGGCGCGCTCGATCTCGGGGAAGTGGGTCGAGAGCGATTCCAGTTCCTCGTGATACATCAGGTACATGTTCTTGGGGCCGATGGCGGGGAAGTCGAATTCGACCTTGTGGGTCATGGCGGGAGAGTGCTTCCATTCGCCACCTTCCCAGTGGCGCACTTCGGCCAGCACTTCGCGCAGGTTGATTTCGGGGTTGAAGTTGGTGGCAAATTCCTGATCGTTCGAACCACCATTGGCATCAAGCACGTCGATCTGGCGGATGGTGTCCAGCTTGTGCTTTTTCAACCATTTGGCAAAGACGGATGTAACACCGGGATCGAAGCCCGAACCAAGGATGGCGGTCAGGCCGGCCGCCTTGAACCGCTCCTTATAGGCCCATTGCCAGTGGTATTCGAACTTGGCCTCGTCTTCCGGCTCGTAGTTCGCGGTGTCTAGGTAATGGATGCCCGCCTTAAGGCATGCATCCATCAGCACCAGATCCTGGTAGGGCAGGGCGAGGTTCACGAGGATTTCAGCACCGGTTTCCTTGATCAGCTTTACGGTGTCTTCGACCTTGTAGGCGTCCAACTCGGCGGTTGCGATATCAACACCCACACGGTCTTTCACCGATCTGGCGATGGCGTCGCATTTAGATTTCGTGCGGCTGGCCAGCGTGATTTCGGTGAAGATATCCGAATTCATCGCCATCTTGTGCACAGCAGCGTGGGATACGCCGCCCGCGCCGACAACCAGTGTTTTGCCACTCAAAGTTCCCATGGGGGTGATCTCCTCTCAGGGGTTATTCGTAATAGGTGTAACCGTTGATCGACTCGCGGTAAGCGCTCATCAGGGTTTTGCGGTCCTTGGCATTCAGGGTGCCGGTCGAAATCGCCTCATCCACCATTTTGCGGAAGGCGGCGACGCAATCCTGCGGGTCGAATTCGACATATGACAGAACCTGGCTGATCGTGTCGCCCTCTTGTTCGTGCAGCAGGTCAAAGCCACCGTCCCGACGCAGGTCGATGGTGACCACGTTGGTGTCACCAAAGAGATTGTGTAGATCGCCCAAAGTCTCCTGATAAGCGCCAACGAAGAAGACACCCATGAAGTATTCGTTCTCTTCGGGCAGGGAATGCACCGGCAGGCTGGGGGAAACACCGTCGGCCAGAATGAACCGGTCGATCTTGCCGTCGCTGTCGCAGGTGATGTCGGACAGCACGGCGCGACGGTCGGGGATCTGGTTCAAAGATTGCAGTGGCACGATCGGGTGCAGCTGGTCGATGGCCCAGACATCTGGCAGCGACTGGAACAGCGAGAAGTTGCAGTGATAGATGTCAGCAACCTTTTCAAGCTGGTCATTCAGGTCCGTTTCCAGATCCTCTGACGCGGCCAATGCCTTGAGCCGCGCCATCAGCGACAGGTATATCCGTTCGGCCCGGGCCATCTGACGCAGGTCGACATAGCCGCGACGAAACAGGGCGCGCAGCTCGTTACGATAGAAGGTGGCGTCGTTCCAGCATTCCTGCAGGCGGTCGCGAGAGAGGTATCCGTGCACCGCGGCGAGGTCCGAGACCAAGTGGTGGTCATCCGGATCAACCTCGGGGCCATTGGGCGCATCGTAAAGCGTGCTTTCGAGCACGTTGAAGACCAGCATCGAGGACGTCGCCACCACGGCACGCCCACTTTCCGTGACCAGTGTCGGGTGGTCCACCTCTGCCTCGTCCATGGCGTAGGCCACGGTTTCGACGACATTGGCACAGTATTCTTCGACCGTGTAGTTGATCGAGTTTTCGGCGGCTTTCTTTTCGCCGGTGTAATCGACCCCCATGCCGCCACCCAGATCCAGGTGGGTCAATGGCACGCCTTCGCGCGTAAGCTCGGTGTAATAGCGACAGGCTTCGCCCACAGCACGGCGCACATCGTTGACATCCTGAACCTGGCTGCCCAGATGTGAATGCTGCAGCTTGAGGCAGTGCAGCAACCCTGCGTCTTTCAGCTTGTCTACGGTGGCGATAAGCTGATCAGTGTTCATCCCAAAGGCCGAGCGGTCGCCCGAGCTTTCTTCCCATTTGCCGCTGATCTGGTTGGTCAGCTTCACCCGAACACCGATCAGGGGCTCGATGCCCAGTTCGTTGTAAACTTCGATTACCGTGTCGGCCTCTTTCGGGCTTTCCAAAACGATGACCGTGTTGAACCCGATCTTGCGGCTTAGAATAGCCAGTTGGATGAATTCGGCATCTTTGACACCGTTACACACGATCAGCGCTTCGGGGGCCAGGCGATGCGCCAGCGCAATCACCAGTTCGGGTTTGGAGCCGGCCTCGAGCCCATAGTTGTATTTCTTTCCAAACTCGACGATCCGGTCAACAACCTGCGCCTGCTGGTTCACCTTGATCGGGAATACACCGCGATAGCTGCCTGTGTAGCCCACGCGCGCAATCGCATCACGAAAGCTCTCGTTCAGATGGGCAATTTCGTGTTCCAGATAAGACGCGACGCGCAGGACCATCGGTGCCTTGATTCCGCGGTCGTCCAGATCGCTGAGGATACCGGGCAGGCTAATCGCCGCTGCCTCGGGGGCCATGGGATTGCGCAGACCGATCTCGCCCTGTTCGGTCACCTCGATGAGGCCTTTTCCCCATTTCTCAACTCCGTAGATGGAATGCGGTGCGTCGGGCGTCTGTTTCAATCAAGTCGGTCCTTAACGTAGGGTGCCAGTTTCGCGCCCGCCAATACGGCAGCAGTTTGATTCTTCCAAGTGTAAACTATCTGATTGGGGATTCCGAATTTTACGCGGACGGGTGGATCGGGATCAGATGATTGTCCCATTGGCATTCGGCGCGGGTTCGAACAGCTGGGCGCGCGCCCATCAATGTCCCGAAAGCGCCTGTTCCCGTGGTAAAGACCAACCCGCCCGCCCCGGCCCCAAGCCCGCAGACATCCTCAAGCGCGAAGGCGCCGGTGAGTGTGCCGCTGGTTATGTCGAACTGGTGCAGCGCATTGCCGCGCGGACAGGTTATTGCGATCATATCGGCGTCGGCTGAAAACGCGACGCTGCCAGCGTATCCCTGCAACATGCTTTGTTCGTGATCCGGTGCCGCCAGCAGGCGTGGGGCTTCACCCTGACAATGCAAGCCCAACAGGGGCGGGTGTTCGGACTTGCTGCCCTGCCATTGCATGGCAAAGCCAACCAGACCGTCGCTCCGCACCACCAGATGGCGGATCGAGTTCTTGTGAAGCTCGTCAGGTAACGACACCTGTTCTTGGATCCTACCCGACTGGGTGAGATAGCTCAGGTTGGGTGCCATCGTCGGCAGGTTCAGCTTTGTGCGCCCGGTTTCGGGGTGGGTTTCGATCCCGCCATTGGCAATCACCAGCGTTTCCCCGTCGGGCATCAGGCGCATGTCATGCGGGCCTATTCCACCAGATGAAAACTCACCCAGACGCGAAAAGCTTTTAGCGTCCCAGACACTGACGATACCTGTCCCGGCTTCGTAGTCGTTCTCGGTGGCATAAAAATACGCGCCATCCGCCGAGAATGTGCCGTGGCCGTAGAAGTGTCGGCTTTCAGGGGCATTTAGCTGCGCAATCTGCGCGCCGGTTGCGCAATCGATGACGATGGCAAAGGTTCCCGGACGTCTGGCAAACGCGACCGCCAAGGCCTTGTGTGGATGGGCAGCGGCCGCATGTCCGCGTTCGGGTAGAGGCACGGAGAACACGATTTTCCCCAATGTGCTCAACCCGGCAAGTCGAAAGGACCCGTCGGGAAACAGCCCTGCGGCCAGAAAACCAGGCGAACCGGCCGAGGCCCACCCGCGGACTGGGGAAATCGTGGCTGCGGCAAGACCGGCAAGAAAATGGCGGCGTGACGTCACGGGTTAGTCTCCGTCCAGCGAGTTGAATCCTGCGCTGATCCCCAATGTCGGACCCAGCTCGGTCACGGCGATGCTGCGGATATCGTGGATCGACTGTTGAAGCGCCTCAATCCGGAACCGGGCCTGGGGATCTGAAACCCCGGCCAGCGAGGGATCGTCAATGGATTGAGCGTTCTGGATGGCACGTGCAAACGCAGCGTCCAGTTCCGACGCGATTTCGGGGTGATCAAAAGACAGCCGTGCAGCTAAATCTCGCAAGGATATCAGCGACAGTTCTACATGGCGTAAAGACCGCCCGGACCGCCACGCTTCGGCCCGGTTCGGACGGGGGCGGTCAAATGTCCCCATGGGGCGACCCAGCCGAGTGTCAGCCGTGAACTCAAGACCGGTAGCCAAGGCCTTGAACAGCTCCTGCATTGCTTCGTCCTGCGTCCGGTAGCGCCTGTTCTCTTGGGGTTGGGTAAGGCTAGGGGCATAGCTGTGCCAGTCCTGCGCCATCGCCCGGGCATTGGCATCGATATCCGCCGTGATCGCCCTGATCAGCGCGCAGCGATATTCGGCACTACCCTGTTCCGCGTAATTGGGATCGAACAACATCCGTTCGAGCGCGAAGAACCCGCGCCCTGCTATGGACGTTTCGGCATAGGTCTCCGGGCTTTGCACGGCGTCATCCTCGGTTGCGATATGCTGGGACAGGGCTTTGGTGGTGAACCCTTTCGTGTCCGGCCAGAACGCCATGGCGAAAGCGCGGTCATCGACCTCGGTCGGACCAAACCGCAGGTGGCTGGCGGATATCCAGCTATCGAAAGCCGCATCGTAGGCCGCGCGCAGCTCCGGTGAGGTCGGATCGCACTCAACCAGTGATGCGCTGACTAGCGCGCCTGTCGTTTCCGGGAGCGTGTCGAACCGGGGCAGGATATGGGTTTCTGTTACATCCATCAGGATCGGCGCGCGATCCTGTGCCTGCGCGGCAAGTGGCATGATCAACGCTGCAACAAGGGTAAGAACTCGCATGGGTCAGAGGCTCTCCAGAAATTGGATCAGGGCGTCACGGTCGGCTTTGGGCATCGAGATAACGGTGTCGCGGGCAGCCTGCGCTTCACCGCCATGCCACAGGATTGCTTCAAGCAAGTCGCGCGCACGCCCGTCATGCAGAAATTCTGTGTGGCCCGAGACGCGTTCGGTCAGGCCAACACCCCACAAAGGCGGCGTGCGCCATTCCCGGCCCGTTGCGCGGGCCTCGGGGCGATTGTCGGCCAGACCTTCGCCCAGGTCATGAAGCAACAGGTCGGTGTAGGGCCATATCAGCTGAAAACTGTGCTCGGGCCGGTCTTCCATCCGATGAGTGACATGTGACGGTGTGTGGCATGACGCGCAGCCGGTTGCATGAAACACCTTTTTCCCGCGGAGGACCCTGGGGTTGTCCATGTCGCGGCGACCCGGCACCCCCAGATTGCGGCTGTAGAAAGCGACCAGGTCCATACCCTGATGATCGATCTCGAAGCCGCGCTCATCATTGTCGCCATGCGGGGCTTGGATGCAGTTCACCTGCACATTGGTGCAATCCCCGTGCGGAGCAGGGTAGAGTGGGTTCGATATGCCGATATCCCCGGCAAAAGCAGCAGCCGATTGCTCCATCACTGTCGGCATCCCTGCTTTGTGACCGAACCGGCCCATCATCGGGGCGTCAAACTCGACTGACCAGACGATATTCGGGCGACCTGATATGCCGTCCCCATCGAAATCGTTAGGGTCGGCCTTGGCAAGCAGGTCTTCGACCGGGATCGCTTCCAACAGGCCAAGCCCGATCATCTGCGGCGCGACCCGTGGGCTTAGCATCGCGTCCGGGTGCAGCGGGCCATAACCCAGATCGGCTGCCTGATAAGTCGGGCGGCGCAGTGAGGCGGTTTCACCGTCAGAAAGCTCTACCGGGATTTCTTCGTATGAGATGTCCAGCCGGTATTCCGCTGGATGACCTGCCATTGCGAAATCCTGCATCTGTCCACCATAGGTGGGCTCGGGCAGAGTGGCGATGTAATCTTCGATCGCTGCATAACCATCCTCCGACGTGCCTGGGATCGAGACCCGCAAGAACATCGAAACCGCGTTGTCATCGGGCCCGTTTGGCGTGTGTCCGCGCCCATCCTTGATGTGGCAGCGCTGGCACGACCGCGCGTTATAGAGCGGCCCCAACCCGTCAGAGGCGAGTGTCGATGAGGGCGACGAAACCCAGACCTTCTTGAACAGTCCGTTTCCGACTTTGAAGTTCAGCTCCTGTTCAAAGCTCAGGTTGTCTGACGGTTGCGAGAACGCATCCGCGTCCGTACGGACCCGAACAGTCGAAGCCCCGGCGGGCAGTTCTTCAAACTGCTGCGGTGCGTTGAAATCCTGGGGCGCCGCCGTCACAACAGCAATTCGGGCGCGTTCATCGTCAGTGCGGGGGGTGACATTCAGATGCAGATCCTGCAGCTCGGCTGATAGGGAAGGGGTGGCCGCGAAAGCCACCACCGACAGGGCGACAAGGCTACTCGCCTTCGCCCATTTTCGATGCGTTGAGTTGCGCATAATTGGCTTCGCCGATCCTTTCATAGAGGTCGAGCTGCGTTTCGAGAAAGTCGATATGGCCCTCTTCATCGGACATCAACGTTTCGAACAGCGACATCGAGACATAGTCGCCGGCATCCCGACAGTATTCGCGCGCTTCCTTGTACAGGGCCCGTGCATCGATCTCGGCCGCAAGGTCACATTCCAGCGTTTCCTTTGGTGTTTGACCGATCCGAAGCGGGTCAAGCTTCTGAAGGTTGGGGTGGCCTTCCAGAAAGATGATCCGTTCGATCAGCTTGTCCGCGTGGCCCATCTCTTCGATGCTTTCCTCGCGGCTTTTCTTGGCCATGTGGCCAAGCCCCCAGTCTTCCTGCAACCGGTAATGCAGCCAGTATTGGCTGACAGCAGTCAGTTCATGCCGCAGAGATCTGTTGAGATATTCGATGACTTTTGGATCGCCCTTCATCTGCACTCTCCTGTGATACCGCCGCGCGCAGTGCGCGGAGTTGCATGGGTACTTCGAGATTATCGCTTGACCGCATCGTGTCCAGAAACAGAGGCATGCATCCGCCGCAATCCGCCGATTTTCCAAGAGCACGGTAAACCTTGCCGGGGGTGATGATGGTTCGGGGGTCGGCTGTTCGCATCCAGTCGATGGCGGAGCGGATGTCGTGGTCCGAGATGTTGGTGCAGTGGCAGACAATCATGAATGTTGGCTTGGGTTTGTGTGGTTCAAAGGGCTGGCGGGTCAGCGTGTTGAGTGTGCCGGGGGCAGGCTAGCCCCCGGCGCGCGTTCTTGTTTAGTGGAATACCGCGTCGGGGTTATCCAGGCTGTCTGATCCTTCAAATTCAATCTGGTCCAGTTCCAGTGCGGTCACGATGCGCTCGATTGTTTTGGTCTGGTCGATCAGGCCGTTGACGCCGGCCATGATCAGGGTTTCACCGCCTTCGTTGCCGCGTTCCAGCATCTGGTCATAGGCAAATCCTGCTTCCGCGGTCGATTTGATCCTGCCAAGGGCTTGCATCGTGACGGCCAGTTTCGCCTTCATCTCGGCGTCCAGTGCCGGGTCGGTTGCGATTACCAGATCGGCCAGCGATGCGCCCGATACAGGTGCGCCATCGATACGGGTATAGCTGCCCAGATAGACGTTCTGAACGCCCAGCCCGTCGTAGTAATGGCTGTTGTGGGTGTTGTCCGAAAAGCAATCATGTTCTTCTTCCGGGTCGTTCAGCATCAGGCCCAGACGCATCCGCTCACCCGCTTGTTCACCGTAGGACAGTGAACCCATACCGGTCAGGATCGCACTGACACCCCCAGTTTCGTTTTCCATCAGCGCCGCGCGCGCCGCGCCGCCTTGCTTCCACTGGTCCGCCATCCAGCTCAGGTCGCTGACCAGCAGGTCGGTTGCGGCGCTCAGATACTGGGCACGACGGTCGCAATTGCCACCGGTGCAGGCATCGCCGTTTGCATAATCGGTTGCCGGACGGTTGCCTGCACCTGCCCCGTGTCCATTCATGTCCTGCCCCCACAGCAGGAACTCGATAGCGTGATATCCTGTCGCGACGTTGGCTTCGATACCATCAGCTTCGTGCAGGGTTTCGCTCAGCAGTTCCGGAGTAATCTCGCTGGCGTCAATGGTTTCGCCCGACAGTTCGAAGCTGGGGTTGGCGATGACATTCAGAACCGCAAATTCGTTCTCATCCGTCGCACCACCATAGGCCGCGTCGACGTAATCAATCAGACCTTCATCCAGCGGCCAACCGTTTACTTTGCCTTCCCAGTCATCAACGATTGCATTGCCAAAACGATAAACTTCGGTCTGTTGATAAGGCACACGCGCTGCAACCCATGCTGCCCGTGCCGCAGTCAGGGTCGCGTCCGATGGTTCGGCAATCAGCGCACCGACTGTATCCCGCAACGTCTTCGCCGCAGTCAGACTGTCGTCATACTTGGCTTCGGCAATATTGGCGTAGGTTTCCAGAATATCCACTTTTGCAGGCACATCCCCGGCAAAGGCAAAAGCGGTTGTACAAAAGGTCAAAGCGCTGGCTGTTGCAAACAACTTGGTCATAGGGGTCGTTACTTTCTTGTCTGAACTGTCAAATCAGGCGGGTTTGTTCCCACGGCGGCTTTTGTTGAAATAACTGAGTTAAAAAGTCAACATTGTCAACCTGAGTTTTTTTGTCGGAAAAAGGAGCTGCTGACCTGATGGTCGCCATCCCCATATCTGGCGGGGGTTTGATTCGGTGGATCACATTGCGCGGTACATGTTTCGGGCTAAAATCATCCCAGTGATTCTTTGTAGGTGGTTTGTGGTTCATGAAGCGCGTGGTTCTGGCCTTATTCCTGTTTCCTGCGGCACTTGCAGCGCAAGCAACGCAGGTTTCCACGCCTCATCACCACGGTTCGGGCCAGATCGATATCGTGTTTTCTGAAACCGGGTTTTCGTTGGCACTCCGGGTGCCCAGCATGGATATCGTCGGGTTCGAATCTCCGGTTGAAAACGATGACAACCGCACGCGTGTGGCCATAGCAATGTCAGAGCTTTCCGACCCGCTGGACCTGTTCGTAACCCCTCCCGAAGCTGGGTGCTCTACGGTGACTGCCCATGTGGTTCTGACATATGGTATCACACGGCAGAGTGGCGAGGCGAACGCAGTCACAGGCTCCACAACGGAGGAGAGTCACTCGGAGTTTCAGGCGGACTATGTCATTCAGTGTCAGGATATGAATGCGCTGAACATGATCGAGTTCGCCTATTTCGCGCGGTTCAGTGGGACTGGCCAGCTGAACATCCACTTGAATACGAACGGGGTACAGGACGCTGTCGAAATCACACGCGCGGCACCATATCTCGATCTTCCGCCGGATCGATGAGCGCTGAAATCATAAGGAAAACCACAACTGGTGTTTCGGTTTGATGCTCTGGGGAATTGGTAGCGGAGGAGGGACTTGAACCCCCGACACGCGGATTATGATTCCGCTGCTCTAACCAACTGAGCTACTCCGCCGTGAGTGAGAGGCGATGTAAGCGAGGGGCCGGGGAGGGTCAAGAGGGAAATCGCCCTAACCGGGGAATTCTTTCACGGGCTCTTTCACCGGGTCCTGCAAGGGCGTCTGACGGAATATCGTGGTGTCCACCGTTCTGCGGATAAACGCGGCGCATATCTCCGGTTCTGTGATCAGGATCATATGACCCAGACCGTCGAGCTCTTCATAGCTCAGACCATATTTGACCATCGGCGGTCCGTGAAGGGCAGGGGACAGAAGTGCGTCCTGACGGCCATACAATATCCCACCGGGGACCGATAGCTCAGGATATCTGGCCACCAGCGCATCGCAACTGGCATCCAACCCGATAACGTCCTGCGAGGCCGTGACAAAGGCCGACGGGCGCAGCCCGAGCGCACCACCCGCACGGTCCAGAAAGTCATTTGGAGGGGTTTCAGGGTCAAATGCCACGCCCAGACTGTGCGGCGCTGTTTTTGAGGCCATGGGCACTGCAATCGTGTTGGCAATCAGACTGCGCAGCCATTTGGTCCGAATCTCGAGCGGTTTGAAGATCACCGGTGTTTCAGGCAGCCTGTGCGTTAGTGGTGCTAACAGAGCGAGGCTGGATACCCGCTCGGGGTAATCCAAAGCCAGTGCCAGCGACACCGCACCGCCCAGTGAATGCCCGACCAGCACGGCCTGATTCACGCCTTTGGTTTCAAGAAACTCAGCTATCATCGCGGCCTGCTGCGGCAATTGTGCGAGTTCTGCCGTATCCCGGGTTGAATATCCGCAACCGGGGCGATCCAGCGCGATGACGTGGAAATCCTCGGCCAGTTGATCTGCCAACGCGTAGGTAAAATGCTGTAACTGCCCAGCCAGACCATGAATCAGGATAACCGTCTGCGCGTCCGGATTGCCCTTTTCCACATAGTGGATGCTACCGCCCTGCACGGGCACGATCTGGCCCATCTGCGGCACGGTTTCTAGCCCCTGACGGGTTATACGCCGGGTCCACAGGGCCATGGTCAGAAGAAAGACGGCAAAGGCCGCAACCAGGCTAAGAAAAATTGTCATCTAGCTGTCTCCGGTCCTAATAGGGATGTATTGCTCCAATCCCGATTGTGACATGCGTTTCTGAAATTCGGCAACTGTTCCGGGCCAAAGCGTCGTGTTTTGCCCGTCCGCATCAATGTACCAGGATGTGCAGCCTCCGGTCTGCCAGACACAGTCCGCGTGGCGGTCCTGCATTTCCTGTGTAAAGGCCGCCTGTTTCGCCGCATCGGGGGTGATCACCGACAGTTCCTTGCGTTGCATCTCGCTCAGAACCCGGCCGATATGCCCGACCTGGGCTTCGATCATCAACACGACCGAATTATGCCCAAGCCCGGTATGAGGCCCCAGAAGGATGAAGAAGTTGGGAAAACCGGCTATCGCCGTGCCCAGATGAGCAGACATCCCGTTTGTCCAGGCCGACCGCAGCGTTAGCCCATCTGTGCCAGTAATATCCAACCTCTCTACGACATTGGTAACCTGAAACCCGGTGCCCCAGATCAGCGAGTCTGCCTCTGCCCTGGTGCCATCTGACGCGAGGATGCTGTTGCCATCGATACTGGCCACGCCGTGCGGAATGACGCTGACATTGTCGCGGGCCAGCGCCGGGTACCAGTCATTTGAACTGAGAATGCGTTTGCACCCAATTCGATAGTCCGGGGTCAGAATGCGCCGTTCTTCGGGGTCGGCAATCGCGCCTTCCAACGATTTTCGCCACATCTTCAGAGCAAAGTTCATCGCGCGTTCCTCGCCCCTGAACACGCGGTGACGAAACTCGAAGAACATGAAAATCAGTTTGCGCCGGATGCGCGGAAGCAGGGGAAGGTAGGCATATAGTTTGCGCACCCAAGGTGCGATCGGGCCGTCAGGGCGCGGCATGACGTAAGGCGCGCTGCGCTGAAAAACGGTGACGTGGCCCGCAACCTTGGCAATCTCGGGCACGAACTGAACGGCTGACGCCCCGGTGCCGACAACAGCCACATGCTTTCCGGTCAGATCGACGGTGTGATCCCATTCGGCCGAATGAAAACAGGGGCCGGGAAAACTGCCCGCGCCGGGAATGTCCGGAATGCTGGGATGATGCAGCGCGCCGATGGCCGAGACCAGAAACCGGGCCGACCAGAACTGGCCATCCATGGTTTCGACCTGCCAAAGCGTGCCATCCCATTTTGCCGATTTCAGCGCCTGCCCAAAGTGGCAAAGATCATACAACCCTTCCTGATGCGCGACATTTTGCAGATATTTCTGTATCTCTGCGCCACCGGCATAGGCGCGGCTCCAGTGCGGATTAGGGTGGGTCGCCATGGAATACAGATGCGAAGGAACATCGCAGGCGACGCCAGGATAGGTGTTCTCGCGCCACGTGCCACCGATATCTTCGGCCTTTTCCAGAATGGCGATATCTTTGATGCCACGCTTGCGCGCCTCAAGCGCCATCGTCAGCCCCGAGAACCCGGCACCGATGATCAGCATCTCTGTCGTGTGGTGCATTGAAGCGCCCCTCCTGAAACAACTTTATGGATATCTGTTGCAGATGTCTGCACGTGATTGGCAGTGAAGTAGGTCACACAAGGTAAATTGACCGAACGACCTTACGTGAACAGACATGGCGAAAAACCGTCATCAGGGCGGTGTCGCTTCCTGCAAACACATATCGCAATCAGAGAGGTGAACGCGGCGTAATTCCGCCAGTCTGATTCAAAACAGGAGGATTGCCCCTTGTCGACCCGTACTCTTACACGCGCTGGTGGGCGTTCCGCGCGCCGCGCTCTTCGCACTGCGCCGAATTTTGACATGCTGCCGGGGCTGACACGCGGCATCCCGCATTGCGAAGTTATGGACGGAAGTCAGGTTGAGCTTATCGACAAGGCCGCCATGGATATTCTGGAGAACGTCGGTGTCCAGTTCCGCGACCCGACCGCAGTGGAAGACTGGAAGAAAGCGGGGGCAAAGGTCGAAGAAGAGCTGGTCTTTCTGGACCGCAACATGGTGCGCGAGCTGATCGCGACCATTCCGGCGCAATTCACCTATCACGCGCGCGATCCGCAAAAGAACCTCGCTCTAGGCGGCAAGCACTCGATCTTCGTGCCGATGACCGGCGCGCCGTTTCTTCGTGATCTTGACGACGTGCGCCGGAACCCGACGCTGGACGATCTGGCGATGTTTCACAAACTGTCGCACATGATGCCCGCATTGCACAGCTCGGCCCATCATATCGTCGAACCTTACGACCACCCGATCAGCCAGCGGCACCTGCGCATCACTTATTCGTCGATGAAATACTCGGACAAAACGTTCATGGGCATGACCACCTCGCCCCGGAATGCCGAAGACGTGATGGACATGTGCGATATCCTTTTCGGCCAAGGGTTCATTGATGACCACCCGGTTACAACGGGCAACTGCAATGGCAACAGCCCGCTGGTCTGGGATGAAACCATGCTGGGTGCAATGCGCGCCTTCTGCCGCCGGAATCAGCCGGTTTTGTGCTCGCCCTTCGTTCTGGGCGGTGCCAATACGCCCGCATCGGTACCCGCAACCGTGGCACAGCTAACCGCCGAGGCGCTTTCGGCACTGGCTTATACGCAGGTGATCCGCAAGGGCTGTCCGGCGATTTGGGGGCATTATCTGTCAACCGTTTCGATGAAATCCGGTGCGCCGATGGCAGGGACGCCTGAAATCAGTCTGATGAATTTCATGATTGGTCAGATGGCGCGCTTTTACGATGTGCCATGGCGCACCTCGAACACGCTGGGCGGGGCCAAGACGTTTGACGCGCAGGCCGGGTACGAATCCGCCACAACTCTGGGCGCTGTTCTGCATGCAGGGGCCCACTACATCTGGCATTCGGCAGGCTGGAACGAGGCGGGGATGCATTGTTCGGTCGCCAAGTTTGTTGTGGACGCGGAACAATGCGCGATGGCCTATCGGATGGCGGAGGGGCCTAAATGGCATGATTTTGACGAAGGCTTGGCCGCAATTCCGGATGTGGGTCCCGGCGGGCACTATTTGGGGCATCCGCACACCCAGGAGAATTTTCAGACGGCTTTTTTCATGCCCGAACTGTTTGACAACAACTCGATCGAACAATGGGTGGCGGAAGGTGAAGTTGAAATCACCGAACGCGCTCTGAAATACGCGAGGAAGCTTTTAGCCGAGTATCAGGAACCAAAGTTGGACGAGGCCAAGAACGACGCCCTTCTGGACTATATCGCCCGCCGTGAGAGGGAAATTCCGGCAGCAGATGAGCTAAACCAGACATACTGATGCAAACTCCCCGTGCTGGCCTGCCCGAAACACCGGGCGGGTTCTTTTTCGTTCAAGACCAAGAGACCAAAATGAAGATCGCTGAACTGCACATCTACAGCCACGACCTGTCGGTCAAAAACGGACCCTACACCATGGCCAATGCACAGGTCTGGTCCTTGGATACCACGCTGGTGAAAGTTGTGGCGGACAACGGTCTGGTTGGCTGGGGGGAAACCTGCCCAGTTGGGCCAACATATGCCGAGGCGCACGCAGCAGGTGCCCGCGCAGCGCTTGCCGAAATGGCCCCTGGCTTGATCGGGGTCGAGGTGCTGCCCCTGTCCCTGCATCGCCGGATGGATAGGGTGCTGAACGGGCATGCCTGTGCTAAGGCGGCCATCGATATCGCGGTGCATGACCTGCTGGGCAAGCATCTGGGCGTTCCGGTCTGTGACCTGCTGGGCGGTGCGACCACGAACAAGGTACCATCCTACTACGCCACTGGCGTCGGCGCGCCCGATGACATTGCCCGGCTGGCAGGCGAAAAGCTGGCAGAAGGCTACCCCCGTCTGCAGATCAAAGTTGGGGGTCGCCCGGTCGAGATCGACATCGAAACCATCCGAAAAGTCTGGGATGTGGTCAAAGGATCAGGCATGCGACTTGCCGTCGACGGCAACCGGGGCTGGACCACGCGCGACGCCCTGCGTGTTAGCCGCGAATGCCCCGAAATCCCGTTCATCATGGAACAGCCCTGCAACACCATCGAAGACTTGCAGAAGATCCGGCCTCAGGTCGCACACGGTATATACATGGATGAAAACAGCACCAGCTTGAACATCGTGATTTCGGCAGCGGGCACCGGTTTGGTCGATGGGTTCGGCATGAAGGTCACCCGCATCGGCGGTCTGCATCCGATGCGCGCTTTCCGCGACATCTGCGAGGCGCGCAACCTGCCACACACCTGCGATGACAGCTGGGGAGGAGACATCATCGCTGCCGCCAGTACTCATATCGGTGCCACCGTTCGGCCCGACCTGCTGGAAGGTGTCTGGCTGGCTGCGCCTTATATCGAGGGAAACTACGACCCTGAAAACGGCATCCGGATCAAAGGTGGGCATATTGAACTGCCAACCGGGCCGGGGTTGGGCGTGGTTCCTGATGAAGGCCAATTCGGTGCTCCGGTTGCATCATTCTAACAATGGATGACTTTATGAACCTGAATGGAAAATCGGCTCTGGTCACTGGCGCAGCCGGTGGTATCGGGGCGTCAATCGTTCAACGCCTGCGCAAGGCGGGGGCGCGGGTCGCCGTCGCAGACCGGTCGGTCGGTGGCATCGAGGCTGAGGCACATCTGCCCGGCGATTTACTTGATCCCGCCTATTCTGATTGCTTACCTCAGGCTGCGGCTTCGGCGCTGGGTGGGCTCGATATCGTGATCAACAATGCAGGCGTCATCACGCGCGGGTCGGTCACGGAAACGTCTGATGCGGATTGGTCTCTGTCACTGGGGGTCAACGTTGAAGCGCCCTTTCGTATCTGCCGTGCCGCGATTCCAATCATGGCCGAAGCAGGGAGTGGGGCCATCGTCAACACCGCGTCCTGCTGGGGGTTGCGTCCGGGCCCTAACCACGCCGTGTATTGTATGACCAAAGCGGCCATTGCGTCCTTGACCCAGTGCATGGGCATGGACCACGCCCATCAGGGCATTCGCATCAACGCAGTATGCCCGAACGAAGTGAATACTCCGATGCTGCGCTCGGGCTTTGAAAAGCGGGGTTTTGATCCCGATTCCGCGGTGGCTTCTCTGGGCCAAACCGTACCGCTGGGCCGGATCGCCGAACCGGAAGACATCGCCGACGTGATCATGTTCCTTGTCTCGGACGCATCGCGCTATGTTTGCGGTACGTTGGTCGAGGTCAACGGAGGGAAGCCCGTTTCATGAGGCGTTTCGATGGAAAAGTAGCGCTGGTCACCGGCGGGCGTAGCGGCATCGGTCAGGCCATCGCCCGACGTTTGCAAGACGAAGGTGCACAGGTCTTTACCGCCCAACGCGGCGAGGACAGCGAATTCCATGGAATCGCTGCTGATTTCACCGATCCCAACAGCCCCGAGCAGGTGGTCGGCAATGTGATCGCTGAAGCCAAGCGTCTGGACGTGTTGGTCAACAACGCCGGCATGATGCAGGAAGCCTCGGTCGAGGAAATGAGCCATGAGGACTGGCAGCGTATCCTGACGGTCAACCTCACCGCACCGTTCCTGATGATCAAGGCCGCACTGCCCTACTTGCGCAAAACCAAAGGCACCATCGTCAATACCGGATCCATCGAAGGTTTGGGCAGCAATCCCGGCCACGCCGCTTACTGCGCGTCCAAAGCAGGGTTGCACGGCCTGACCCGCGCCGTTGCCGTGGATCACGGGGCCGAGGGCATCCGATGCAATGCGGTTGCGCCGGGATGGGTCGATACCGAGCTGAATGAGGATTTCATTGAATCCATGCCCGACCCGGCTGCATTCCGTCGCGACATTGCCAAAATCCACCCTGTCACCCGGACGGGACGTCCTGAAGAAGTTGCGGCGCTCGTCGCGTTTCTGGCATCAAAGGATGCAGCTTTTGTCACCGGGCAGGTCTATACGGTGGATGGAGGGCGCATGGCGAAGCTCAGCTTGCCTTGACCTCATTCCTTGCCTGACCGCCATTCTTTCCAGATCAGATAGCTGTTTACTCCAAACGAGGCGAACGGCTCGGGTGGCAATCGCGGCAGGTCCGGTTGCGCCAGAAAATGATCTGCAATCTCTGATCCACCTTGCAGTACCAGTTCTGCCACCCCTATTCCCTGCAAGGTGCCTCGAGCGATACCCAGACCGTTCTGACAACAGGCCGAGAACACATCATCCTCCAGTTCGCCGAACGCCGCCGATCCGTTGCGGCTGAGGCACAGCATACCGGCCCAGCGATGCTCCATCTGCACATCTGACAGATGCGGAAAGCGTTCCCTGAACTTTCTGTCATGCACCCAGCCTGCATTGCGCAGCCTCATTGGACTGGTCTCGATTGTTGGATGAAAGCTTGAGCAGGTGCGAATCAGGATGCGATCCCCATAGCTTCCCGAAATACGCCGTACCGACGTCCCCAATGGGTCCGCAGGCGTCACGGACCAACGCGACTGCCCGCCCATTGTCTTGATCTGCGCGTCGGTCAGCGGCGCTGTGAGCGAGGCATAGAGGCAAATATGCATCAATTGCCGCTGATAGAACCCAAAGCTCTCCAGATGGCCATTGTTGGCCAGAATGATCCGCCCGGTGCTGACCTTGGCCTTTTTAGTGCTGACCACCCAGCCTGCGCCTTGTTGTTCAATACGGATGACGGGTGAATGCTCGAATACATTGATCTGCCCGGCCAGACGGGCAGACAGCGCCCGCACATATGCCGCAGGCTGGATCATCACTGTTCCCGGCGCATAAAGCCCCGAGGTATAGTGCGGGCTGCCTGTGATCTCTTGCATCTGCTGCTGATCATAAAGCGTATGCGGCTCGCCGAGTTTGGTCAGGTGCGCGGCAAAGGCGCGGTTATGCGCGTCGCCCGCTTTGGTGGCGGCGGCATTGTATTTGCCGCAAGGGTCGAACATTTCCTTTGACAGCCCGCAATCGAAGGCCACTTCGGTCGCAAAGGCAATCGCCTTGCGGTTCAGCGCAATGGTGGCGCGATCTGCCTCTGATCCCTTGCCCGCGTAGTTATCCGAGGCCAAATCATGGGGCAAGTCGATCATGAACCCCGAATTCCGGCCTGCCGAGCTCTCCGCGAAGCGATCGGCTTCCAGCAGAACGATTTTCAGCGAAGAATCCAATTGATGCAGCCGCCGTGCCGCGCTGAGCCCGGCAAACCCGCCGCCAACTATTGTGATATCCGCGGTAAGGTTCCGTTCCAGCACCGCCAGAGGTGTTTGGGGCGGCAGAATCGCGTTCCATCCCGACGGACCTGTCTGCCGGGGTAGCCTTTTGGCGTCATGTCGGCTCAACCGACGGCCTCATCCGCGTCATCGGCCAGATCGATCCAGATGGTTTTCAACTGGGTGTACTGATCATGCGCGTGGATCGAGTTATCACGACCCCCAAAGCCCGATTGCTTGTAACCACCGAAGGGTGTCGTGATGTCACCTTCGCCGAAGCTGTTCACTGTCACGGTGCCTGCGCGGATCATCCGCGCACCTCGAATGGCGCGTTTGACATTGGCCGTGAAGATCGAGGCGCATAAGCCATAGTCGGTGTCGTTCGCGATCTGGATCGCTTCATCGAAGCCCGAGACTTCAATTACCGACAAGACAGGGCCAAAGATTTCCTCGCGCGCCAATGCAGCGTCGTTGCCGGGCACTTCGACCACGGTGGCCTCGACAAACCCGTTGTCTGCCTTGCCACCGATCACCACGTTCTCGGCCTGATCCAGATAGCCACAAACCTTGGTGTAGTGGTCTTCGCTCACCAGTGCGCCCATGCGGGATTCGGGGTCGAGCGGGTCGCCCGTGTTCCATTGTTTGGCGTGATGCGCGATGCGCTCCAGCAGCTCGGCCTTCACTTTCTTATGCACGATCAGGCGTGACGAGGCCGAGCAGTTTTCACCCATGTTCCAGAATGCACCATTGACGATATGCGCCGCCACCCTGTCCAGGCTTTCGGCATCGTCCATCACGATGGCTGGGTTCTTGCCGCCCATCTCCAAGACCACCTCTTTGGCGTTGCTTTCCGCCGAATAGGTCAGAAAGCGTTTGCCGGTCACGGTTGAGCCTGTGAAGGATACCATGTCGATATCCATGTGCCGCCCAATGGGTTCGCCCACTTCGGCTCCGCCGCCGGGAACGATGTTCAATACTCCGCGTGGCAAACCGGCCTCCATCGCCAATTCAGCAAGGCGCAGGGCCGTCAAAGTGGTTTCAATCGCCGGTTTCACAACAACAGAACAGCCTGCCGCCAGTGCTGGCCCTATCTTCCATGCCAGCATCAGCAGCGGAAAGTTCCACGGCAGCACCAGACCGACGACGCCGATTGGCTCGCGCACCACCATAGCGATGTGATCGTCGCCGGCGGGCGAAACCTGATCGTAAATTTTGTCAATCGCCTCGGCGTGCCACTTCAGGCAGTGGATCGTCTCGGGCACATCAACAGTTTCGCAGTCAAAGATCGTCTTGCCGCTGTCGATGCTCTCCATCACGGCCAGTTCACGGGCGTTGCGGGTTATCAGCTTGCACAACCTGATCAATATATCCTTGCGATCAGACGGATGCAGCTTGCTCCAGCGGCCATCGTCAAACGCCTCACGAGCTTTCGCGACCGCAAAATCCACATCCGCCCCATCGCAGGATGCGATATCGGTCAGCTTTTCACCGGTTGCAGGGTTCTCTGTCGCAAAGGTCTGGCCCGAGAACGACGGACGGAATGCGCCGTCGATAAAGGCGCCTGTCGGCAGGCTCAGACCTGCGGCGATGGATTTGTACTCGTCCTGTGTCAGCAGATCCATGTTTGTCACCCCTCAGCCACGATGTCAGCGATTGTCTTCCTCAGCACGCGCGTCACCTGTTCCAGCGCGCGCTTGTCATCTTTGTTCAGGCCCTTCAGTGGAGGCCGCATGATACCCGCGTCGATCCCGTTCATGGTGACGCCATGCTTGATGGTCTGGATGAACTTGCCACCCTGTTCCAGCACCCGCATCAGTGGCATCATCGCAGACATGATCCGGCGCCCTTTGGCAAAGTTGCCTTCGATCACGCAGGCCTGATACAATGCCACATGTTCTGCTGGCAGGAAGTTCGAACCGCCGCAGACCCAGAATGGTGCGCCCCAGGCGAAAAACTCCAGTGCCTGGTCGTCCATGCCGCAGCCCAGCTGGATATGCGGATAATCCCGCGCCAACAGATGCACCCGGTTGATATCGCCCGAGCTTTCCTTGATGCCGCAGAAATTTCGGCTCCGACCCACGCGGTCAAGGAACTCTTCCCCCATCATTGTGCCGGTACGGTGCGGATAGTTGTAAAGCATCACCGGCAGGTCGGCGGCCTTGTCGATGGCCAGCGCGTTCAGCGCGTTTTCGCGATCCGTCGGTACCGAATAGGGCGGGCTTGCCAACAGGATGGCGTCCGCGCCGATGTCGCGCGCGCCCGCGGCCAACGCAATCGAGTCCGAAGTCAGCATCGCGCCCGTGCCAACCACCAAGGGCAACCGCCCTTTCAGGCGCTGATGCGTGAATTTGGCCAGTTCCAGCCGCTCCGCCACGGTCTGGGCATAATTCTCGCCCGTGGATCCGCCGGAAATCAGGCCGTGCACACCATTTTCGATCAGGTATTCGATCACGTCGGACAGGGCGTCCCAGTTCACGCTACCATCGTCGTGATAGGGGGTGATCACAGGGGTATATATCCCTTCAAACTTGAAAATCGGGTTCATTCCGTCCTCATGCGGGTTTCGAAAATGGTGGGATACCCATCGGCACATCCAGCGCGTCAGGCATCACGAACATCCCGATCTGATCCCGGGACAGGTTCCAGTGATCCTCGGCCAGTTTCGCCGCCGCGGCTTCATCGCGTGCCTCGATGGCTGCGATGATCGCGTCATGCTGTTGGCTGGCCAGCGACAGGTTTTCGGACATTTCAACTGTCTGTGGCCGGTAGAATGTCATGCCAATCCGTGCATGATCGATCAGCAGCCGGTTGAATGACGGCAGCAGGTAGACATTGCCGGACATCTCTCCGGTCACGTCATGAAAACGGTTGTTGGCAAGTGCGCGATCTTCGGCCGACCCTGAACGAAGGGCAGCTTTGAATGCTTGCTGAGCCGCTTTCAGTTCTTCGATTTGCGCGTTAGTCGCGTTCACTGCCGCCAGACGCAGGATGGCCCCGTAAACCATCGGCGCGGCAAGGAAGAAATCGCGCAGTGTGGTGTAGGACATTTCCGAAACACGGGCACTGCGGTTTTTTCGCAGATCCAGATAGCCTTCGCCAGCCAGTTGACGAAACACTTCGCGCAGAGGCGTGCGCGACAGGCCGAATTCATCGGACAGATGCGCCTCATCCAGATCGTCACCTGGACGAAGGCGCAGCGTCAGGATGGACATCTTCAGGTGTTCTCTTAGCGCATTTTTGCGCGACTTGGCTTCGTCTTTCATCCTTTGGCCTCACTAAGTCCTGTGGCAGCTGCGTTCGAATCGCGGAGGTCACAGTTTTGTATTTCTAAAAAATACAACTTGTATACAAAAAAATCTCGTGCAGCATGGATGTCTGCAAAATAGACTCACGTTCGGGCGTCGGCCCAGTTTGGAAATGGTCCTGCTCATGCCTCAGACGCAGCACTTCGCCTTCATCCTGGTCGAGGAGTTTTCGCACCTCGCCTTTTCCTGTGCGGTCGAGCCGCTGAGAATCGCCAACCTTGTAAGTGGCGAAGAGCTGTATCGCTGGTCATTTGTATCCGAACAGGGCGAGCAGGCCGTGTCTTCCAATGGGTCCGTCACCCTCGTGCATTCCGGACTTGAGGAACTGTCCAAGTGCGATCAGCTCTTTGTTTTGTCGGGCATTCACATGCGTGACCACGTGACCCGTTCCCTTCTGGCCACACTGCGGCGCGAACGAGCGCGTGGAACGCGGATCGGGGCATTGTGTTCCGGCGCGTGGCTGCTGGCCGAGGCCGGGTTCCTCAACGGTATGCAGGCGGCGATCCATTGGGAATACCACGACGCGTTCATGGAAGCCTTTCCGGATATCAATCTGGTGCGCAGCGTCTTTGTCGCCGACGAAAAACACATTACCGCATCAGGTGGGACCGCGACCGCAGACCTGATGCTGCACCTGATTGAACGCGACCATGGCGAAGAGCTGGCCACCGATGTTGCGGATCAAATGGTCTATAACACGGTGCGTAATGCGACCGCCAAGCAGCGCGTTTCGCTGCAGTCGCGCAATGGAATGCGCAATGCCCACCTGGCAAAGGCGATAGACATTATGCAGGACAGCCTGGAAACCCCAGTTTCCCCATCCTTCATTGCAGACAAATTGGGTATTTCCACCCGTCAACTTGAACGGTTGTTTGGCAAATACCTAAACACTTCCCCTAAAAGGTACTTTATGGAAATGCGGCTGGAACGGGCCCGGAAGCTGCTTTTGCAAACCGAGGCGTCGGTTACCGAAGTCGCCGTGGCCTGCGGCTTCGAAAATCCGGGTCATTTCTCTAGGGTATACAGGTCCAGTTTCGGCATCACGCCGCACGCGCAACGCAACAAGATCAACTGAAAAAGATGGGTTGCTGGTTCGCGCTTACCGGCGGGGGTGCCGCGATCTGTTGGCCTCGAACTGGCCTGATCTGGCACCCCCTGATCCTGCCGGGATACCCCCTCGTTAAAAACTGGACTAGTCAACAGACCGGCAGGATTACCCACCAATAAATCTCGATATAGGCATAAGTATATCAAGAACTTGTCATCCAGAGATTTGTTGTGCCCTGTTTCGTTAATCTACCGTTAATTTAAGGCTCAGATTGAGGCTTTGATTGTGGGTAATCTGCAATATCGACATGCGGTCGCCGCAATCTGTTCAACCTGATGGCGTGTCGTGATTTGTGTCAGGCCTCAGAGGTTTCCAAAAGGAATCTGTTTCACGGTTCAAAACAAGTAGTGAACATATCATTGAGGTTTGGTCGACCCACGCTCGGACAACGCGCCTGCTGATCATCTTTGAAGGCAAAAATACGAACGAATCCAATCCAGGTCAGAATCAAGACAGCATTCGACGGGCAACTTGACGGGTTGTGAGGAAACCCAAGTCAAGATTGCGCGCCGTTGGAATATGGCTTTGAGGCCGTAGATTGTACGTATCTGACATGCTGCGCTGACGACACTGATATCCTGTACGACCAGAAGCGATCGGAATCCGTCAGTCCAGATGATAGGACAGAAATCGTTCTGTCCCGCCGGCACTATACCCCCACTGTGCTTTAACACCGAAAACTTCTGAAACGGTTTCCAAAGACAGGGCATGTTCGGGCGGGCCAAGAGAGACCAGCCGCCCTTTTGACAAAACAGCCACCCGGTCACAGGCCATCGCCTGATTCAGATCGTGCAGCGCCATCACTGTCGTCACTTTTAGAATTCGAACACAGTTCAGGATCGACAGTTGGTGATGAATGTCCAGATGGTTGGTCGGTTCGTCCAAAAGCAAGAGTCCCGGTTGCTGAGCCAAAGCGCGTGCGATGTGCAGTCGCTGGCGCTCTCCTCCCGACAATGTCGCCCATTCTCTGTGTGCCATATCGGCCATTTCCACGGTTTGCAGGGCTTTGTCGACTTGCCAGGTGTCCTCGGCGCGCCACGGCCGTAAGGCCGACAGCCAGGGCGTGCGGCCCAGTTCGACCACGGATCGTGCAGTCACGCGTTCGGCCGTATCAGCCTGTTGTTCAACGATGGCAATCCGTTGGGCAATTTGTCTGCGCGACAAATGCGAAACGGGATGACCCGCTATGACGACTTTTCCTGAAACCGGACGTACCAACCCCGCCAGCAGGCGCATCAGCGTTGATTTTCCCGAACCGTTAGGTCCGACCAAAGCAAGTGTTTCGCCGGGCTCCACGACAAAGGATACGTCTGACAGCAAAGTCTTGCCGCGAACGGAATATGTCAGGTTTTGCGCCTCGATCTTCATCGGGCGCTCCTCTGGCCGCGCACCAAAATTACGGCAAAGGCAGGCGCACCGATCAGAGCGGTGACCACCCCAATCGGCAGAACCTGACCCGGGATGATGATGCGCGACACGATATCTGCGCCGATCAGGAAGACCGCTCCGATCAAGGCGGAGGTTGGGATAAGCCTGCGATGCCCCGGTCCCACAAGGAACCGGGCAGCATGAGGGATGACCAGCCCGACAAAGCCAATGGATCCGACGATAGAAACCATGACAGCTGTCGTGAGCGCGGTCGCAAAGATCAGGGTTGCCTGCACCCGACGTACCGATATGCCCAGCGAGGCCGCTGAATCAGAGCCGAAAATAAAGGCGTCCAGTGCTCTGGCGTGAAAGCGGCAAATGAGCCAACCGACAAGGGCCACCGGAATGGCCAGATACACATCCGGCCAGCGCACGCCGCTGAGGTTTCCCATCAGCCAGAACATGATCCCGCGCGCCTGATCGGCATTGGCGGATTTGGCGATGATGAAGGCCGTCAGCGCATTGAACAACTGAGACCCGGCAATTCCCGCCAGGACGATCTGTGCCGTCGCAACCCGTCCGCCCCCTGCGCCAGCGGCTCGGGCCAGCAACGCGACAAAACCAAAAGCCAAAAGCGCGCCATTGAACGCGCCAAAAGACAGCGACAAAGCCCCCCCACCCAAACCAGCGATGGTTACAGCCACGGCACCCGTCGAGGCCCCGGCAGAAATGCCCAAAATGTAAGGGTCGGCCAACGGGTTTCGCAGCAAAGCCTGCAACACGACCCCTGCGACAGCCAGACCGGCACCGCAGGACGCAGCGACCAGAGCGCGAGGAATCCGGTAGCTCCAGATAATACCCTGATCAATTGGGTCGACAGGAAAGTCCGCTCCGGCCAGCTTGTTGGCCAGAACGGAGAGAACCAAATCGGGCGACAGAGAGGTTTCCCCGATCATCGCGCCCGCAAGAACCGCCGCAATCAACAATGGCACGGTAAGGCACGCAGCCTTGAAACCCTGCCGTAAGATTGCGGCGACCTCGTTCACAGGTTGTTTCCGATGGTATCCAGCTTCTCGGCCAGATCCTCCAGCGCCGGGATTGCGCGGATGGTGGCGTCCATGGCCTGCGCATCCATAATGACGATCCGGTCATTCTTGACCGCATCCATCTGGCTGGTCACCGGATCAGTGCGCAGGAACTCCAGCTTTTTCAGGTAGTCGTCCGCAGCAAAGCGACGGCGGTCCATCTTGGCGATAACAATCACCGTCGGATTGGCCTTGGCAATGGTTTCCCAGCCCACTGTTGGCCATTCTTCATCCGTCTCGACGACGTTGCGGATACCCAATTTACTCATCATGTATCCCGGTGCGCCTTTCTGTCCGGCCACAAACGGGTCGCTTTCCATTTCAGGAGAGGAAAACCAGAATACGGCTGACACATCGTCCAGCTTCACGGTTTGCGCCTTGGCGACGGCTGCGGCTTCGCGGGCCTTGTACTCGGCAACCAGGTCCGTGCCGCGTTCGGATACATCAAAGGCTGCCGCCAGTTCTTCGATACCCTGATACAGCGTATCGGTCGAGAACGCTTGCAGGCGGGTGCCATCGCCGCCGACTGTATTGTCTTTGCCGATGCAATCTGCAGGCATTACGTACGTTGGAATGCCCAGTTCGTGAAATTGCTCACGCGTGGCGACGATGCCCTCGGGTCCGACATGCCACTCATATTGCGCTGCGACCAGTCCCGGCCGCTTGGCAACAACGCTTTCAAAGCTGGGATCATTGTCTGCCAGACGCTCTACCTTGGCATTCACCTCGGCATATTCAGGCAGCACCTCGTTGAACCAGACCGAGGTTCCAAGAACCTGCTCGCCCAGACCCAGCGCATAAAGCACCTCGGTCGCGGCTTGGCCGACCGTGACTGACGACGTCACTGGCGCGTCAAACGTGACCGAGTGACCGCAGTTTTCGATAGTTAGGGGAAAGTTTCCTTCGGAGGCAGCGCTGGTAGCCAGCAAGGAAAGGCCAATCAGGCCAGTGCGTAGAAACATGACAATCGATCTCCATGTGTCAATGACCAGAGAACGGGTGAATGGGCATTTACCGAAGCAACAGACGCTTTACTGCCTGCCGTGAGCGCAGGGTAGAAAATAGACCGCCCGGCGCGTTTCTTCGGCAACCTCCCCGGACAACCCCGCCCGGTGTGTTTCGGTTTCATACCGGCAGGTCTCCTGACTGACGGGTCTTTGTCTGTCCTGTCTTCCCAGACCAAAATGGCCCAGTGACGGAAATGGACAGCGCTCGCCGCCTACAGTTGCGGGGGCAGTTCCGGTTGGCACCAAAAGGCACCTCGGATTCCCTCTTAGCCACATCGGGACCGGTAAAACGCGGGTACCTTAACACTTACCCTGCGGCAAGAAAAAACTCCGGGGTCTTTCCTATTTTCTCGCAAGAGCATGCACCTGCGCGTCTCAACATGGCGCTGATATCAGAAAAGCCGCTGAGAACGCGCCAAAATCCGGACCTAGATTCATAGTGTGTGATATTAGGGAAAATCATGGCTGGGGTGGTAGGATTCGAACCTACGATACACGGTACCAAAAACCGCTGCCTTACCACTTGGCTACACCCCAACGGTGAGCGGCTATCTACGATTGTTGATGGCAGGGTTCAAGAGCGTTTTGCAAAAAAAACGAGCGCCGTAAAATTTTTTTGAGGGCCTCTCATTTGGTGTCGATCAACACCGCTCCGGAACGGTTGCCTTCCTGTACCATCGCATGGGCGGCAGCGCATTCTTCCAGTGTAAAGACCTTATGTACGGGGCAGATCAATGCGCCATCAGCCAGTGCCTTGTGGAGTGTCTTTATTGCGGCGGCGCGCAAGTCTACGGGCAGCAGGTAGATCAGGACCGCCTCGAGTGTCACTGCCTTGAACATCATGGGTCCAAAGGGAAAGACGGGTGTCATATTCCGGGCAGATCCATATGCGTTGATACGGCCGTTTTCGGCGATGACGGCAATGTTGGTGTCAAGGTTCTGTCCAAATTCGACATCGACGATTCGACCAATTGCACGTCCATCATTTGCGTCGAGAATCTGATCCGAAAGGTGTTCACCGGAGTAGTCGAGAACGACATCTGCACCAGCTGCCTTGACCCGGTCAAAGCTGCGGGTGCTGGCCGTTGCGATCACTTTGGCTCCGGCCCATTTGGCAAGCTGGACAGCCAGATACCCGACAGTACCCGCCCCACCATGGATCAAAATGGTTTGCCCGCGCGGCGTGCCGCCCGAGAACACTGCGTGGCTTGCGGTAAGGCCCGGAATTCCAAGAATCGCTCCGGTTTCAAGTGACACCGTCTCGGGCAGTTCTACAGCCTGAGATTCAGGCAGGGTGATGTGGCTGGCAGCTGTACCGAACGCGCGTTGCCATTGCCCGTTCCAAATCCACACGCGCTGACCAATCCGCGTCGCGGGTACGCCATCGCCAACCGCTGTGATGACTCCAGCCCCGTCGCTGTGCGGAACGATCAGCGGAAACGGAGGTTCTGTGACACCCGGTCGGGTTCCCGCGCGGGCCTTGACGTCCGAGGGATTTACGCCGGAATAAGACAACTCGACCGTGACTTCACCCGGTCCAGGCGGAACTGGGGGAATATCCTGTATGCGCAAGACATCGACAGCGTCTCCGAAGGCTGAATAGGTGACTGCGCGCATAGGGTCCTCCGTTTAGGTCGAGTTAAGCGGCGATTGGGCCGGTAACTCAAACAGCTTGTCGCGCTTTTTCGGGGCGATGCGCAACCGCGGATACCGGAAATTGTCTTTCGCCTATTCCCGAATTTCGGAAGAATCGACGCCCCAAAGGTTCGATTTCAGTGTCCAGCCACGGTATCCGCCGGCGGTGATCCTGCACCAGTCCAGCGAACAGGCTCCAAGGCGCGCCACCACTCCGGTCTCGAAATGGGCATTCACGGGCGAGGTCGGGTCGGGGCGGGCATAAACAGGCAGCATCTCGGATTCGATCAGCACCGTTCGGACGCCAGACAACAAGGCATAGTGAACCCAGCCACCCGCGCCGTCGCGGTCTTGGACCTTGCGCCAGTTGCCGTATTCGGCAGTGACCTGCAGCGGCATGCCACGCCTTTTGAATACCCAATCGATTCGGTGGGTTAGGGATGGTCCGCGTCGCACGTTCCCTTCGGCTGCCTTCATCGACACATATCGGGGCAGGGGCAGGTTGGTGACCGATCCGCGTTTGACTTCGGCATGTGCGGCGCAGGCACCGAACATGACCAGAAATGCGGAAACTACCGCCAGAGATCGGCGTTTTACCGGTCGAATACCACTCACTGACTGCCCGCTCTTATGCCTGTTGATCCGGTTTTGAAAAAAGGTCGACTCAATGCCATTGGGGTTCTTGTGCCCCGCCTTATCCTGCGCCACGATGCCATGGCGCGCGTCCGTTTGCAAAGCAGTGGGAGAGCCGAGGTGCCAAGAGAACGTTTAAGTGTTGTCGTTACGCGACGGTTGCCTGAGGCAGTAGAAACCCGGTTAAGCGAATTGTTTGACGTGCGCCTGCGCGACGACGACACCCCAATGACGCGTGAAGAATTAGTAGCAGCGGTGCAGGATGCCGATGTTCTGGTGCCTACGGTGACCGATACCATTGATGGCGGGCTATTGGGTCAGGCAGGTGAAAAACTGCGGCTGATCGCCAATTACGGGGCCGGTGTCGACAATATCGATGTGGCGACGGCGCGGCAGCGCGGCATATTGGTGTCCAACACGCCCGGTGTGCTGACCGACGACACGGCAGATATGACCATGGCCCTGATTCTCGCTGTCACACGGCGCATTCCCGAAGGGTTGAGCGTCATGCAGCAAGGCGACTGGACCGGGTGGGCCCCCACCGCGTTTCTGGGTGGTCGCATTGGCGGGCGGCGTTTGGGTATTCTGGGCATGGGCCGGATCGGACAGGCTGTGGCCCGCCGCGCCAAGGCGTTTGGTATGCAGATCCATTATCACAACCGCCGCAGATTGCGCCCAGAGATTGAGCAAGAACTAGAGGCGACCTATTGGGAAAGCCTGGATCAGATGGTGGCGCGTATGGATGTGATATCTATCAACTGCCCATCGACACCGTCTACCTTCCACCTGATGAACGCGCGCCGCCTAAAGCTGATGAAACCCTCGGCAGTGATCGTGAATACTTCGCGGGGTGAGGTTATTGACGAGAACGCTTTGACCCGGATGATCCGCGCGGGGGAAATTGCGGGCGCGGGGCTGGATGTCTACGAACAGGGAACCGGTGTGAACCCGCGCTTGCGGCAGTTGCCGAACGTGGTTCTACTGCCGCATATGGGGTCGGCCACGCTGGAGGGCCGGGTTGAGATGGGTGAAAAAGTCATCATCAACATCAAAACCTTCGAAGATGGCCACCGCCCACCGGATCAGGTTGTGCCTGCGATGCTCTGACGCGTCGGAAAGGATCATGGATGGACGTGTTTGAAGGGGGATGCCGTTGTGGAAAACTGCGCGTCACGGCTTCGGGTTGTCCTCTTCGCGTCGGGATTTGCCATTGTCTGGACTGCCGCAAACACCACGGCGCGTTGTTTTATGCGGCGGCTATTTTTCCGGCGGATGCGGTTAAGATCACCGGAAATGTGAAAGGTTATTCCGACCGGTACTTTTGCCCTGATTGCGGATCTCCGGTATTTGCCCGAAGCGGTGCCGAAGTCGAAGTGCATCTGGGCTGTCTTGACGCGCCTGACCAATTCATACCGACATATGAATGCTGGACCAAACGACGCGAGGCGTGGCTACCCGAATTTGCCGAGACAACCCGCTATGATCAGGATCGTCGCGCCGAAGAAACCGAACCGTAGGGGAAATGGCGAAACTTCGCTGTGATAACACGCTGCCATGCCTGATCGTTGCAGAGGGGGCAAAATCCTTACAGGATTGAAAATAAAGATTGTATTGGAGGGTTAGAACAGATGAGACATGTTTCAGCACTGCTGCTTACTACCGCACTTGCTATTTCGACACCGGGGTTCGCGCAGGAAACAGCCGATGCCGTTGCACCCGAAGCCGCGACAGAAGGGCAGGTTCAGGCGATGACCGACGAGGTTATTGCGGCCCTCGAAGCCAAGCTTGAGGGAGTCCCGGTCACATCCGAAAACTGGATGATAGCTGCGGCCAATCCGCTGGCGGTCGAGGCCGGGGCCAAAGTGCTGCGCGCGGGCGGGTCTGCCGCGGATGCGATGGTTGCCGTGCAGGTCGTGCTGGGGCTGGTCGAGCCGCAATCTTCTGGTCTGGGCGGGGGTGCGTTTCTGGTTTGGTACGACGCGGCCAGCGGGCAGATGACAACGCTGGACGGGCGCGAAACGGCCCCCCTTGCCGCTACCCCGACGCTGTTTCAGGATGAAAACGGCGAGCCGCTGAAATTCTTCGATGCGGTGGTGGGCGGATTGTCGGTGGGTACACCGGGTACGCCTGCACTGCTGGAAGAGGCGCATCGAAGATGGGGGCGCGCGTCTTGGCCCGGACTGTTTGCCGACGGAATCCGATTGGCGGATGAAGGGTTTCTGGTTTCCCCGCGTCTGGCCAGCCTTGTAGAAAACGATGCTGACCGCCTGTCGCGCTTTCCCGAAACAGCCGCATATTTCCTGCCTGACGGTCAGCCGTTGCAGCAGGGGCAGCGGTTGATGAACCCGGATTATGCCGAAACATTGCGCGTGCTGGCCAGCGATGGCGCTGCCGGTTTTTACGGAGGTGAGATCGCTGCGGATATCGTGCGAACTGTTCGCAATGCCCCAGGAAATCCCGGCGTTCTTGCAGGGGTGGATTTGGCGCTCTACCAGGTGATCGAACGTGAACCGGTCTGTGCCGAATACCGCGCCTACGAGGTTTGCGGCATGGGCCCGCCGTCGTCGGGTGCGCTGACCGTCGGGCAGATTCTGGGGATGTTGAACAGCTATGATCTTGCAGCAATGGGCGCTGAGAGCGCCGAGGCATGGCGCCTGATCGGCGATGCTTCGCGCCTCGCCTTTGCGGATCGTGGGCGGTACATGGCCGATAGCGATTTCATACCCATGCCCACCAAGGGGCTGGTTGATCCGGGTTATTTGACCCAGCGGGCGGCATTGCTGGAAGGCGAAATGGCCTTGTCCGAGGTCGCACCGGGCCAACCGGAATTTGACCATGCTTTGATTTGGGCAGACGACGTGTCGCTGGAGCTGCCGTCAACCTCGCATATCTCGATCGTGGACAGCTATGGCAATGTGCTGTCGATGACGACGACGATCGAGAATGGTTTTGGGTCGCGCCTGATGACAAACGGGTTCCTGCTGAACAACGAGCTTACTGATTTCTCGTTCAAGACACACAGCGACGGTGTGCCGATTGCCAACCGGCTGGAGCCTGGCAAGCGTCCGCGCTCATCCATGAGCCCGACTATCGTGTTGCAGGATGGCGAGCCGGTTCTGGCTATCGGGTCTCCGGGCGGCAGCCGGATTATCGGCTATGTCGCCAAGTCCATCATCGCCTGGGCCGATTGGGGAATGGACGTGCAGCAGGCGGTTTCCCTGCCTCATTTGGTCAACCGGTTCGGAACATATGATGTCGAGGCTGCGACTTCGGCAGAAGGATTTACGGACGCGCTTGCTCAGCTGGGTTTCGAAGTCAACGCGCGCGACCTGACTTCGGGGCTGCACGCCATCGAAATCGGTGACGGGCTGAGCGGTGGTGCCGACCCGCGCCGCGAAGGGATTGCGCTGGGCGAATAGACCCTCGGTATTAGTGGGGATTGCCTGCTTTCAACGGGCCTTTTAGTCATAGGCTGAAAGGCCCGAAATGTTTTGGGGCAGGGGAGGATGACAATGGTGCAGGCAACCGCATTGCCAAGGAATGAAGCTGGTATTGAAACCGTCATAAGCATTCTCAAGCAGCGCTTTGGCGACAGGTTGCAAACGGGTGCCGCTGTCCGTGAACAACATGGGCACACCACGACCTGGATCGAAAACCAAAGCCCCGATGCCGTGGTTTTCCCGCATTCGACGCAGGATGTTTCGGACATCGTCAAAACCTGCGCGGCGCACCGGGTGCCAGTGATCCCGTTCGGAACAGGAACATCACTGGAAGGGCATGTAAATGCGCCGGCGGGGGGCGTCTCGGTCGATCTGACACAAATGGATAGTGTGCTTGCAGTTCATGCCCAGGATCTGGATTGTGTCGTGCAGCCCGGTGTCACGCGCGAAGCGTTGAATACCCATCTGCGCGATCTGGGCCTGTTCTTTCCGATTGATCCCGGGGCGAATGCGTCGCTGGGTGGGATGGCTGCCACTCGCGCGTCGGGCACCAATGCGGTGCGCTATGGGACGATGAAGGACAACGTTCTCAGCCTTGAAGCCGTGATGCCAGACGGTCAGATCATCCGTACCGGGCACCGGGCCAAGAAATCTTCGGCCGGCTATGATCTGGCCCGTCTTCTGATCGGGGCGGAAGGCACGCTGGGAATCATCACCGAGCTGACATTGCGGTTGCAGGGTATCCCCGAAGCGATCAGTTCGGCCCGGTGTTCCTTTCCGACTGTCGATGCCGCGTGCCGTGCGGTGATGATGACGATTCAGTATGGCATCCCGGTTGCCCGGATCGAGTTGCTGGACGAGTTGTCGGTTCAGGCCGCCAACGCCTATTCCGGGCTGAGTCTGCCGGATACACCGTTGTTGTTGCTGGAGTTTCACGGCTCGGAAAGCGGTGCCACAGAGCAAGCTGAAACCTTTGGTCAGATCGCCGAAGAGTTTGGCGGCACGGATTTTGCAGCAACTTCGACCACCGAAGAACGGAACAAACTTTGGCAGGCGCGGCACGATATGTATTGGGCGTGTCTGCAATTGCGCCCCGGTGCGCGGGGTATTTCAACCGATGTCTGCGTACCGATCTCGCGCCTGGCCGAGTGTGTGACCGAGACGCAGAAGAAGGCTACCGGCCTCGGCTTGTTGGCCCCCATCGTGGGCCATGTGGGGGACGGCAATTTCCATACGCTGCTGCTGATCGACATGGAAAACGTTGAAGAAGTTGCCAAGACCGAGGCGTTTGTCGGCTGGCTGAACGACATGGCGATATCCATGGAAGGCACGTGTACCGGTGAACATGGCATCGGGCAGGGAAAGAGACCGTATCTGACCAGGGAACTGGGCGCCGCCACGCGATACATGGCTGCGATCAAGGCCGCGCTGGACCCAGACAATATCATGAATCCCGGCAAGATCTTGTCGGATGACACGTAGCCATATTCACCCCCTGGTCCGTATTTGCGCCCTCAAAACGTCCACATGTCATGGTTTCAAAGGGTTGATGACAGAGGATGGTCGACATGAGCGTAAAATATCTGGCGGGGTTTGTAGCCATCTGCGGGTTGGCCGTTGTAGGGCTGGACTATGTTCAGCAAGCCAAAGCATCGGAAAGTGGTTTGGGCGTGAAAGAATATCTTGCCTCGGTCTCCTCGCGTGTCGGTCTTTCTGACGGCTGGTTCACGGCAGAGGCGCAGCCTTCGCCATCACAGGAACCGGCGGTGAAGAATCCCTCGGAAGAGAGTGGCAAATTAGTTTGCGTCTCGGTCGGAACAAGCAAACGTTGCCGTTCCGGTGGTTGAGGGCAGCGGTCCAACGAATGAATTGCGACCCGCTTTCGATATTCGGGTCGTTTTTTTCATATCACTGGTCGGATGAATGTCGCGCTATCCCCCTTAAGTACGCCATATGGTGTCAACTGATTTCAAGGGGAGACGCCCGGTTATGAAAACCCAAGTCAAAGCATTGGTCGTAGGCGGCGGCGCCGTTGGGACCTCGATTGCCTATCACCTGGCCAAAGCAGGCTGGGACGATGTGATGTTGATCGAACGGGACGAACTTACGTCCGGGTCCACCTGGCACGCCGCGGGCCTGTTGCCGCTGTTCAACATGTCTTATGCGACGACCCATATCCACAAGTATTCCGTGGATTTCTACAAGACGCTTGAGGAAGAAACCGGCCTGAATGCGGGCTTCGCGGTTGTGGGCAACCTGCGCATGGCACAGACGCAAGAGCGTATGGACGAATACATGCTCTATGCCTCGACCGCCGAAACCTGTGATGTGAAATACGAGTGGCTGACCCCGGACCAGATCAAGGAACGCTGGCCGCTGATCGAGACATCGGATCTGAAGGGCGCGATCTATCACACCGAGGACGGTTATATTAACCCTGCCGACGTGACCCAAGCGATGGCCAAGGGGGCCCGTCAGCGTGGCGTCGAAATCGTGCGCAAGATGCAGGCTGACGCCTTCCATTGGAACGGCACGCACTGGGAAGTGACCTGCACCAAGATGGTCGAAAAGGGCGGCAACCTGGTGCCTTCCGACGAGCAGGTCGTAATCACCGCCGAACATGTTGTGACCGCGTCGGGCAACCACGCGCAGCGCACTGCCAAGATGCTGGGCATCAAAATGCCTGCAATCCCGGTCGAACACACCTTTATCGTCATGGACAAAGACCCCGAGTTGGTCAAATGGCGCGAAGCAGGCAACCCAGAGCACCCCGTTGTCCGCGATGCCGACAACGAATCCTATGCACGTGAAGAACGCGGTGGCTGGATTCTTGGTATCTACGAACACGGCGCCCCTGCGCAGTTCGAATTCGGCGTTCCGGACAGCTTCCGCGCCGACCTGTTCCCGCTGGATCTGGACCGGATCGCCGAGCAGTACATGGCAATGGCCGAGCGCGTGCCGTCCTGTGCCGAATCCGGACTGAAGGATGATTTCAACGGCCCGATCTGCTATACACCGGATGGCAACCCGCTGGTTGGTCCGGCTCCGGGTTTGCGCAACATGTGGCTGGCTGAGGGTTTCAGCTTTGGCATCACCGCTGCGGGCGGCACCGGCTATTATCTGGCACAGATGATGGTCGATGGCGAAGCCGAGATCGACATGGCATCGCTGGACCCTAAGCGTTACAGCAGCAACTGGATGACCACCGAGTTCGCGGCACGCAAGAATGAAGAATGCTACGAGCATGTCTACATCCTGCACCACCCGGATGAAGAGCGTGAAGCCTGCCGTCCGCTACGGACCGTTCCGGCCTATGATCGCCAGAAAGCCCGCGGTGCTCAATTCGGCTGGGTGAATGGCTGGGAACGCCCGAACTATTACGGCCCGCTGGACGCGCCCGAGAATTTCGACAAGGAAGCACGCTCGTTCCGCCGTGGCGGCTGGTGGCAATATGCCGTCGAAGAGGCCAAAGCGATCCGCGAAGGCGTTGGCCTGATCGACGCATCGGCCTTCACCAAGCATGTTGTCAAAGGCCCCGGTGCCACGCAGTTCCTGGATTGGTTCACCTGCAACAAGCTGCCCAAGGTCGGTCGTATCAACCTGACCTACGCGCTGACCTCGAATGGCACCACCCGCACCGAATACACCATCGTCCGCAATGGCGAGAACAACTACTACATCGTCTCTGCCGGTGCATGGACTGAGTACGACGCCGACTACCTGCGTAAAGCGGCCGAGGACAAGATGGCGGAGTTCGGTTACATCGAAATCCAGGACGTGACCACGCAATGGGGCGTCTTCGCCATCGCCGGACCCAAGTCGCGTGACGTTCTGAAAGAAGTCATCAAGGACGCCGATCCGGAAACCGCACTGTCCAACAAGCGCTTCCCATGGTTGTCGGCCCGTCAGATCGAACTGGGCATGTGCCCCGTGAACGCGATCCGCGTGGCCTATACCGGTGAGCTGGGCTGGGAACTGCACCATCCGATCGAGATGCAGAACTACCTGTTCGACCTGCTGGAAAAAGCCGGTGAAAAGCACGGCATGAAACTGGTCGGTGCCCGTGCCCAGAACTGGCTGCGTCAGGAGAAATCCTATCGCGCCTTTGGCACCGAGCTGGGCCGCGATGCGACCCCGCTGGAAGCCGACCTGCCGCGCTTTGTCGACCTGTCCAAGGACTTCCACGGCAAGGCCAAGCTGGAAGAGACCGGTGTGCGCGTCAAGTGCTGCACCTTGCTGATCGACGGTCCGGCCGATGCTGACCCGTGGGGCCGCGAGGCGCTGTATACGCCGGAAGGCGAGCGTGTAGGTCGACTGACCTCGGGCGGCTATTCTGTCGCGTTCGAGAAGTCGATCGGGATGGGCTATGTGAAGCCTGATCTGGCGGTCGAAGGCACCAAGCTGAAGGTCAAGATGCAGGACAAGTTGTGGGATGCTGTCGTGACATGCGACAGCCCCTATGATCCGAAAAACGAAACCATCCGCAAGGACGGCTGATCAATCTAAGGCCCCGGAATTTCCGGGGCCTTTTCTGTTGGTTACGCGGATAGTTCGTCGAAACATTCCAACGCCTTGGCAGCATACATCATGGCTGGTCCACCACCCATCTGAATAGCCATACCCAAAACGTCGGACACCTCTTCACGCGTTGCGCCCGCTTTGACCAACGCATCGGTGTGCAGAGTAATGCAGGGCTCGCAGCGGAGCGACACCGACATGCCCAACGCAATAAATTCCTTGGTTTTATAGTCGAGCGTTCCGCCTTCCTTCACAGCCTTCCCAAGCGCGCCGAATGCGCGCGAAGTGTCGGGAATGGCCCCGTTGAGGTTGCGCAAACTGGTGCGCGTCGCCGAGAGCTTTTCTTGCCAAGCCATATTGAGTGCCTTTTTCATATAAGATAACGGGAATATGTGCAGGCAGTGGTAATTTGACTTTGATCTCGATCAGTTGGCCGGGCGCTCGGAAACAAATGCAAGGTTATTTGCGGGCATGTCGATGGTTTTCAGCACGCGCAACCCTACGTCCTGAAACAGGCCAAGCATATCTTCGTCGTTCTTGTATCCAATGTCTGGATCTTGCCCGATCAGAGCCTCGTGAAACCTTTTGTCCCCGTCGCTTGTCAATTGGCCCGAGCGTTTGAATGGGCCGTACAAAACGAACCGCCCATTTTCAGTCAGGGACTGAGCGATTTCGGCGAAAATGGTTCTGGTGTCCTGCCAACTGATCAAATGTATCAGGTTGATCAAGACGATCAGGTCCTGCGAAGGAAAGCGCGTATGCCAGCCCGAATTCGTTGCGTCCAGATGTTCGGCGCCTGCCACATTGGGTAAGGCGCTGGCATAGGCGTCGATGCTATTGCGGCGCTCAGGGTCAGGTTCGGTGGGATGCCACGTCAGATCGGGCAGCAAATCAGCAAATCCACAGACATGCTGACCGGTTCCGCTTGCAATCTCCAGCGCGTGCCCGCGGCGCGGTGCCCAGTCTTGTAGCAACACACAAAGCGCATCCAAGTTTCGGGTCGCTGCCGGGGCCACCAGTTTTCCATCCTCACCCGCGTTGGCGACACTCGCGGAGGGCGGTAGATTGCGTTTGATCATCTGTTCAACCTGTTTGGGGTCAGCGACTTAACACTGTCTGGATCCAGCACCGGCGTGTTTCCAACCACCAGATCACACAACAACTGCGAAGCTGCCGGTGCTGTTTGGAAACCATACCCGCCTTGACCCGCAGACCAGATGAACGATGGATCAATCGGGTCAGGCCCAAGCACCAAGGTTCCATCTGGTGCGAAACTGCGCAATCCTGCCCAGTTTGTTTCGACGCGTGTTACTGGTTCGGTCATCAATTCTTCATAGCGCGCCAGACCTTCGGCCAGCACCATATCGTCGGCATAGGCGTCCTGAGGTGGTACCGGGTCGGCTTCGGCAGGCGAAACAAGCAGCTTGCCCGCGTCCGGTTTGGCGTACCATGTTTCACCCGTGCCCAGCATCATGGGCCATCCGGATACATCATGGCCCCCGGGGGCGGGCAGCCGCGCCATGGATCGGCGGCGAGGAGAGATGCCGATAGGTGGTATCCCGGCAAGCTTGGCGATCTCGTCCACCCATGCACCGGTCGCATTCACCAAATTGCGGGCTTCGAAGATTTGCCCGGCCTCGACCAGCCAATGCCGCTCTTTTCGAATACCGGTTACTTTGCTTTTCGTTGCAACGGTTCCTCCGTTCTGGCGAATGGCCCGCGCGAAGTCTTGCAACAGGCGATCGGTATCGATGTCAAACGCAGCTTCACTGATAGCCGCGAAACCCACCTTGGCCAGGTTCAGGATCGGAACGTTCGAAACCGCCTGATCGATGGGAATTCTTTCCATGTTCAGATCCTTGCGGTCGGCTTCGAAAACCTCGCTTTGGTCAAACGAACCGATCAACATCAGTCCGCGCCGTGTCAGGTACCCACCGTTCTGTGTGTGCAGGAACGCGGCCCCAGCCGTGTTCAGCGCCACCACGGATGGCGGACCATAGCTTTGCTCAAACAGGGCTGCCGAGCGACCCGACGCGTGATACCCCAAGGCGTCTTCGGCCTCCAAAACCATCACGGTTCCATGTTCCGACAAGCGCGCGCCCGCACTCAACCCGGCAATTCCGCCCCCGATGACGAGGAAATCGATCATTATTTGTGTTCCTTCCGCAGCAGGTTCGCCACAAGTTTTCTGGGTTTCATTTAGCTCTCTGGGTCAAGCACTTGGCATTTCGAAGAATCTCCAAAATATATGCAGCCTTGAATTTGGGCTTCAACCCGTTCAAAGAAGTATCAAAACGAACAGGAGGGCAAGGTGACCGCAGCAGATCTTCATCCAATGGCCACTGGGCACATTCCCCGATACGTCGTCGCAGCTGACGGAAGCGATTACCTTTTTTCGGCTATGGTCGTCTTCTTTGTCATTCTCGTGGTGCTGATCGGTGTTGGGTACCTGACGCTTCATTCGGTTCCGGAAAAAATGGCGCACGAGAACAACCATCCGCAATTTCAGTTGGTGGGCATTCTGGCACTGCTGGCCCTGTTTACACATAACGGGATATTCTGGATTGCCGCTGTACTGGTCGCAGGATTCCAGTTTCCGGATTTCGCCTCCCCACTTAGAAACATCGCCGATGCCATTCGTTCTCTTGGAGGTGCAATTGCTCCGGAACCGGTGCCCGAGGCACCTGCTCCAACCCCTGGCGTTTCAGAAGTCACCGACGTGCAGGAGCAAAACACATGATTGAGACTCTGCTTTGCGCCCTGATCACGGTGCTGCCCGATTATCTGTTCCGCCGGTTTGTTCAGGGCAAACGTATCGGTCACGAGATCACCCTTTTCACCATGTGGTACGAATTGCGCTGGGGCCTTACGACCTGTGCCATTCTGGCGCTGACGGTAATCACCACGCTGTTCTATTTTCACCCAGCCAGTAAAACCGCAGCGTCCTATTTTCGAACCGTGACGATCCTGCCGCAACTTGGCGGGCGCGTTTCGGAAATATTCGTCAAGAATAACGAGTTGGTAACCGCTGGTCAGCCGATTTTCAGGATCGAAGATTTCAGCCAGGCAGCGCAGGTTCAGGCGGCAAATGCACAGATTGCACAGGTTCAGGCCTCGCTGCGCGTGGCTGAAACTGATCTGGCCGAGGCTGATGCCGGTATTGCCGGTGCCAAGGCGGCTTTGGCGCAGTCCTTGGACGATCTTGAAAGAAATACGACCCTGCGCGACCAAGGTTCAAGCGCTGTCCGACTGACCGAGATTGAGCGGTTGGAAAACCTTGTTGCCGAGCGTGAGGCGCAGGTTGTTGCGGCCGAATCCAGACGTGCGGCAGTTGAACAGCAGATCGAGGAGCTGATCCCCGCGCAACTGGCCAGTGCCATTGCACAGCTGGACGCCGCGCAGACCGAGTTGGACAAAACACTGATTGTCGCCGGTGTTACCGGACGGGTCGAGCAGTTTAGCCTGCAAGTCGGTGATTACGTGAGCCCCTTGTTGCGCCCTGCTGGCATCCTCGTTCCATCGCATACCGGACATGACCGTTTTCAGGCGGCTTTCAACCAACTGTCTGCTCAGGTGATCAAGCCAGGTATGATCGGTGAGTTGGGCTGCATGACCAAGCCTTTCACCGTTATCCCCACTGTGGTGGTCGAGGTGCAGGATGTCATACCGTCCGGCCAGATCCGTCCATCAGATGAATTGCGGGATGTACAGAACAATACTAATCCCGGATCAATTCTGGTCTTTATGGAGCCGCTGTATAAAGGTATGGCCGATGACATTCCTCCAGGCAGCAACTGTCTGGCCAATGTCTACACCGACAACCATGACCGTCTGGAACACGAGGATTTGGGCTTTTGGCAAGCTGCTTTCCTGCATGTGGTTGACACAATTGGCGTGGTCCATGCGGCAGGTTTGCGTTTGCGCCTGATCCTGATGCCGGTCAACACTCTGGTACTGACCGGGCATTGATCCGGCACCAGTAGAACAGTTCTTAAAGCGCCCGGCAGGTTCCTTGCCGGGCGCTTGTTTTTTTACAGTGCTGCTTTGAACAGCTGTGTCAGGTTTTCTTTGGTCAACTCAATCGGGTTCCCGCCGCATGAAGGGTCGATGATTGCGCCTTCGACGAGGGTTGGGACTGAGGTTTCGGTCACGCCGAGGTCTGCCAGCTTTCGCGGGATACCAAGGCTGTCGTTGAATTCCTGCACAAAGGCGCGGAAGCCATCGAACCCTCCGTTGATGCCCAGATAGGCGGCAGCGTTCTGGAACCGGTCGGCGATGGCGGGGGCGTTAAAGTCCAGCACGGCAGGCATACAGACCGCGTTTGTGGTGCCGTGATGGGTGTTAAAGTGCGCGCCAACCGGGTGGCTCATGGCGTGGATCGCACCCAGTCCCTTCTGGAACGCGGTCGCGCCCATGGCCGCCGCGCTCATCATCTGGGCGCGGGCCTCAATGTCGCTGCCATCTGCGTAGGCGCGCGGAAGATAGTCTTTCACCAAACGCATGCCTTCCAGTGCGATGCCCTGGCTCATCGGGTGATAATGCGGGCTCGAATAGGCTTCGACACAATGCGCGAAGGCGTCCAGGCCGGTGCCTGCGGTGATGAATTTGGGCATCCCAACCGTCAGTTCAGGATCGCAGATCACCACCGTTGGCAGGACCTTGGGGTGGAAGATGATCTTCTTGGCGTGGGTCTCGGAATTGGTGATGACACTGGCACGACCAACCTCGGACCCGGTCCCCGCAGTCGTTGGAACCGCAATGATCGGCGCGATTGCATCCGCGTCGGCGCGGGTCCACCAGTCACCGATATCCTCAAAGTCCCATACCGGGCGCGTCTGGCCGCACATGAAGGCGACCATCTTGCCCAGATCCAGCCCCGAGCCGCCGCCAAAGGCAATCACACCATCGTGCCCACCGGCCTTGTATGCCGCAACGCCCGCGTCGAGGTTTTTCTCATTTGGGTTTGGGTCCACATCACTGAATACACCGCGGCCCAGACCGGCCGCCTCCATGATATCCAGCGTCGCCGATGTGATCGGCAGATCGGCCAACCCTTTGTCCGTGACCAGCAGGGGTTTCTTCATCCCGGCTGCGGCACAGGCTGCGGGCATTTCCTTGATGCGCCCGGCACCAAATTTGATTGCGGTCGGATAGGACCAGTTTCCAACAAGTGACATGTCAGGTTTCCTTTGTGATTTGAGACCTGCTCGGGCGAGGGGGTCAGACCCGAGCAGGCCGTCGTCCTTAGCCCGTGACCTTCTTCAGGTGGTAGGATTTTGGACGGGTGAGATTGTGATAGCCGATGACCGAAAGACCACCGCCGCGTCCGGTATTCTTGCAACCGGTCCAGCACAGCCCAGGATCCAGATAGTCGGCCCGGTTCATGAAGACGGTGCCGGTCTCGATCTGGTCGCCCACACGCGCCGCGCGATCCACATCGCGGGTCCAAAGGCTGGCAGTCAGGCCAAATTCGCTGTCATTCATCAGCGCGATGGCCTCGGCATCCGAGGACACTTTCATGATGCCCACAACTGGGCCAAAGCTTTCGTCCCGCATCACCCGCATATCATGGGTGACATTGGTCAGGATCTGCGGCGTCAGATACGCGCCGCCATCATCCTCGGGGAAGGGGTCGATATGCGCGACCGCGCCGTCCTCAACCGCTTCGGCAATTTGTGCGCGCACCTCGTCAGCGAAACGGACATTTGCCATTGGGCCTATCGTGGTTTCGGTGTCCAGCGGATTGCCCAGCTTGTAGCCTTTCACGATTTCTACGGCCTTGGCGACAAAGTCGTCATAAAGGCTTTCGTGAACGTAAATCCGCTCGATCCCACAGCAGCATTGGCCCGAATTGAACATCGCGCCGTCGATCAACGTGTCAACCGCCGCGTCCAGATCGGCGTCGTCCATGACATAACCCGGATCCTTGCCGCCCAATTCTGTGCCGACGCCTGTAAAAGTCCCCGCCGCCGCACGCTCCATGGCCTGACCGCCACCAACCGAACCGGTGAAGTTCACAAAGTCGAACGCGTTGCCCGCGATCAGATCATTGGTCACGTCGTGGCTGAGGAACACGTTCTGGAACACGTCTTCAGGCACACCCGCCGAATGGAACGCCTGCGCCATCCGCTCACCAACCAACAAGGTCTGGGTCGCGTGCTTCAGAACAACCGTGTTGCCCGCGATCAGCGCGGGCGCCACCGTGTTGATCGCCGTCATGTAAGGATAGTTCCAAGGGGCAACTACAAAGACCACCCCATGCGGAATACGTTTGATATAGCGTTTGAAGGTTTCATCCTCGCCCACGGCAATATCGGCCAGTGACGTCTCGGCGATCTTTGCCATATGGCTGGCGCGTTCGTTGAATCCCCCAAACTCGCCGCCATAGCGCACCGGGCGGCCCATCATATGGGCCAGTTCCGGAACAATCTCATCATTCATCGCGCCGACCGCCGCGACGCCCGCCATCACCAGATCAATCCGCTCCTGCAACGGACGCGCTGCCCATCCGGCCTGCGCCGCCCGCGCACGGTCAGCAATTTCAAACGCAGCATCCCGAGACAGTACTTCTCGTTCGGCAAATACCGATCCATCGATCGGCGAGACACATTGCAACATCTGCCCCATAGTCACTCCATCTCTAAAGAGAGCAGGATCCCTGCTTCATCTGGCCATAAATATTCCGGGGTGCGCGAGGGGCCGGCCCCTCGCTTCCTCCATCTCAAGCCCGCTCAAACCCGCGGGCAATTTCCCAATCGGTTACCACGCGTTCGAATTCCTCGATTTCGACCTCAGCCGCGCGGGTATAGTGATCGACAACGTCATCGCCAATGGCCGCGCGCAACATGGCCGAGCCGTGCAGGGCATCCCGCGCCGCACGCAGGGTGCCGGGGATCTTTCCCGTCTCGCCCTGATAGACATCGCCTTTGGTCGGCGGCTGCAACTCCAGCCCTTCTTCGATCCCCGCGATCCCGGCCGCCAGCATCCCTGCAATCGCCAGATAAGGGTTCATGTCCGATCCCGGAATACGGCACTCGACCCGTATCGCCTTGGTGCCATCCCCGCACAGGCGGTACCCTGCCGTACGGTTGTCTACCGACCAGATGATCCGCGTCGGCGCAAAGGTGCCCTTCATGAACCGCTTGTAGCTGTTGATGTACGGCGCCATGAAATACGTGTAATCAGCGGCGTATTTCAGCAGGCCGGCCATATAGCTTTTCATCAGCGCCGACATGCCCAGTTCATCCCCGGCATCATAGAAGGCTGGTTTGCCATCCGCCCAGAGCGACTGATGCACATGCGACGAGCTGCCAACCCTTTCATGATGCCATTTCGGCAGGAAGGTCGCCGCATGACCCTGCTGCCAGGCGATCTCTTTCACCGCGTTCTTGGCGATCGAGTGATACTCTGCCGTGTCCATCGCAGGCGCGTATTTGATATTCAGTTCTTCCTGTCCGGCCTCGGCTTCACCTTTGGTGTTCTCGACCGGAATACCCGCATCCCACAGGTGGTTCCGGATCGGGCGCATCACATGCTCTTCCTTGGTGGTCTGCAGAATGTGATAATCTTCGTTATACCCCGAGATCGGCTCCAGATCGCGGAACCCTTCCTTGCGGATCGCATCAAAGCTTTTCGCGAACAGGAAGAATTCCAGCTCGGTGGCGCACATCGCCTCATACCCCATCGCCTTCAGGCGGTTCACCTGCTTTTTCAGGATCGAGCGCGGCGCATGTGGCACTTCCTCATGGGTGTGGTGATCCAGCATATCGCACATCACCATCGCGGTGCCCTCCAGCCAGGGCACCGGGCGCAATGTGCTCAGGTCTGGCTTCATCACATAGTCGCCATAACCCCGCTCCCAACTGGTCGAGGCATACCCATCCGGCGTCGCCATCTCGAGATCCGTGGCCAGCAGGTAATTACAGCAATGGGTCTCTTCCCACGCGCCAGCCACAAAATGACCTGCATGAAAACGCTTGCCCATCAACCGACCCTGCATGTCAACCATGCAAACCAATACAGTGTCGATCGCGCCGTCTGCGACAAGCGATTTCAGGGTTTCGAAAGTCAGAGTTGCGGTCATGAAACAAACCTCATGCGTTGAGTAGGGGCGCCGCATGACAGCGCCCCTGTTTTGATATCAATCGAAAGTGTAAGGAGCGCCGGCCTGGTTGATGACCGAGTTGTACTCACGGAAGATGCCAACGATCTTCTGGTGAATTTCGCCTTCCTGTGCGACCTCGTCCCAGAATTCGATAGCGGCATTTTCCACTTCTTTCCATTCTGCCGCCGGAACCTGTCGCAACTGCAGTTTGTCGCCATTCGCGCGTAAGGCCGCTTCGCCGCCCCAATACCACTGGTTACGATAGGTGTGGCCTGCTTCGACACCTGCCATCACAACCGATTTCAGGTGGTCAGGCAACTCGGCCCAGCGTTCCTGGTTTGCAAACCAGGATCCGATCCACGCGCCTGAGATGTTGTTGGTCAGGAAATAGTCGGTCACATTGGCCCAGCCAACAGTGTAATCTTCAGTGATACCCGACCAGGCCATTCCGTCCAACTCACCGGTTTGTACCGCCACTTCCGCGTCTTCGTAAGGGATATTGACCGGCACAACACCAAACTTGGCCAGGAAACGCCCGGCCGTCGGGAAGGTATAGAGCTTCAGCCCATCCAGGTCGCCAAGGCTCTTGATTTCCTTTTTGGTGTTGAAGTTGCAGGGGTCCTGACCCGCTGCCGACAGCCACGTCACGCCAACCTTCTCATATTCCGAGCGCCAGATATCAGCCAGACCGTACTGGTTGAACAGCACCGGAACGTCCAGAATATGCTTGGTGGCGAAGGGGAAATAACCACCGAACTGACGCAGCGGAGTAGGCGAAGCCATGGAATCGTCGTCTGAATGCACACCGTCAATCGTGCCGCGTTGCAGGGCCTGGAACAGTTCACCTGTCGGAACGATCTGGTCCGCATAGAACAGTTCGATCTCAAGTTCGCCATTGGCATTGGCGTTGATGTAATCGATGGCTGGCTTGGTCACATGTTCGCCCAATGCGCCACCGGCATAGGTCTGGAACCGCCACTTGATGGCGGATTGCGCTTTGACGATCGCAGGAGAGGCCAATGTGGCGGCCCCCGCCAGACCGGCGGAACTTAGAAATCTGCGTCTTGTAGTCATTGTCTTTCTCCTCTGTTTAGTCTTGCTGAACTTCGCCCCTTGCCGGGGTCTTGTGACTTAATTTCCATAGACATAATTCGGCAGCCAAAGCGCGATTTCAGGAAAGATGATGATTATGGCCAAGGCGCAGACCATCACCAGAACAAAAGGAACGATCGAACTGTAGATATCGCGCAGCGAAATCTCCGGGGGGGCCATCGCGCGCATCAGGAACAGGTTATAGCCGAATGGCGGCGTCATGTATGCGATCTGCGTGGTGATCGTATAAAGCACGCCGTACCAGATAAGATCAAAACCAAGCGCACCCACCAGCGGAACGTAAAGCGGTGCGACGATAACCAGCATGGCAGTATCGTCCAGAAACGTACCCATCAGGATAAAGCTGAGCTGCATGAGAACCAGGATCATCCACGGGGAAAGACCCAGTTTTTCGGTGAACAGGCTTTCGATTGCCTTGACCGCACCCAACCCGTCGAAGACAGCGCCAAAAGCCAGAGCCGCCAGAATGATCCACATGAACATACACGAGATGCCCAGGGTGTGCCGAATTGAATTCTCGAAAACCGTGCGTGTCAGCCGCCCTTTCAGAAAGGCAGCCAGCATGGCCGTAGTGGCGCCGATGGCGGAGGATTCCACCAACGAAGTCCAGCCGTTAACAAAAGGGACCATCATCACCATGAAAATGCCCAAGGGTAACAATCCGGCTTGCAACAGCAGCAGCTTTTCTCGCAACGGAATGTCGCGGTCTTCCGCGGGCAGGACCGGGCCGAGCGACGGGTTGATGCGGCAGCGGATGACAATGTAGATGATGAACATGGCCGCCATCATCAGCCCGGGTATCACTCCGGCAAGCCATAGCTGGCCAACGGGTTGCCGCGCGATCATGGCATAAAGAACCAGAACAACGGATGGTGGCACCAGAATCCCAAGGGATGATCCGGCCTGAATGACGCCGGTCACCATGCGCTTGTCATAGTTCCGGCGCAGCAATTCCGGCAAGGCGATCGTAGCGCCGATTGCCATTCCTGCAACGGACAGCCCGTTCATTGCCGAGATCAGAACCATCAGCCCGATGGTTCCGACAGCCAGACCACCGGACAAGCCGCCCATCCAGACATGGAACATCTTGTAAAGGTCATCTGCGATCCGACTTTCGGAAAGGATGTATCCCATGAAGATGAACATGGGCAGTGTCAGCAGCGGGTACCACTTCATGACTTTGATCGCAGCGGCAAAACCCAAGTCGTAGCCGCCCCTATCCCCCCATAGGAACAAGGCTGAAACCACAGCGACACAGCCGATTGCACCAAAGACGCGCTGGCCGGTCAGCATCATAAGCATCATTGATGCGAACATCAGCAAGGCAATCATCTCGTATGACATCAGATTACCTCACGCGGGATATCGTCGCCGCACAGGCGCAGAATATCTTTGAACAATTCTGATATGGCTTGCAGCAGCATCAAGGAAATACCGATAACCATGATCAGCTTGACCGGCCAAAGGTAGGGTCGCCAGATGGTCGCGCTGCGCTCACCACCATATTGGAAGGAATACATCAGGCTGTCCCATCCCCCCCACAGCAAGATGACCAGATAGATGATCAGGAATACGACTGTGAAGGCATCCGTCCAGGCCTTGCGGCGATGAGACCATTCGCCATAAAGCAGGTCCATTCGCACGTTTGACCCCATCTGGATCGAATAAGGGCCACCAAGCATGTAGTAGGCCACCATGGCGAACTGAGCCATCTCGAGCGTCCAGAGGGACGGCACGAAAAAAGTTTTCGAGACCGAAGACCAGAACAGAATACCCATCATGACGAATATGCCGTACATGACGACGCGCCCGATCCAGCGGTTCGTTCGATCAATGACCGCCACGTAGCCCCGCAAGAACTTCATCTCGATACCCCAGCTCTCATTGTTTCGCCTCTGTGTGCGAATACGCATCAATTACCGTTTGCAGGATCGGCGTCAGGATCCCGGCAATGCGGTCGACTCCCGTTGGAGTGTCGATGAGATCGTTTCGAACCTCGACCATGACATTCGGAAGCCCCCGACTGATCGCATGTTCCTGCAATGTATGCGTGACGCCATCCGTGGCAGAGTAAGGTTCGTTCAACGCGGCTTTCAGACCCGAGCCCTTGGCACAGCGCAGCATAAGTTGGGCCGCCCTGTCGTCTTCGTCATGAAGAATGCCCAGTTCGACTGATCGGGTCTTTCCATTGTAGACGGGCGTGAAGCTGTGCATCGTGACTACGACAGGCGGCCGCTCCCGTGCGTCCAGAGTAGACGACAACAGTTGTTTGAACGGCTCATAAACCTCGCGGATCCTTTGGGCACGTTGAGCGTCCGTCAGGCTTTCGTTGCCGGGGATGGAAAACACTTCGCTTACCTGCGGCATTGCATCTGCACGTTCAGGTGAGCGGTTGCAGTCGTAAACAAGTCGGCTGATGCAGGAATGAACCAGCGGCGCGTCCAAGGCCTTCGTCAGTTCGACCGAAAGCGCCAATGCGCCGATATCCCAAGCTGCATGAGACAATGCGGCGTCTTCAGTCAGGCCCAATCCGTTCAGTGACGCTGGGATGAATCGGCTAGCATGTTCGCATACCAAAACGCATTGTGCCCGGCCGTTGGCGTTCTGCACGCGGGCTGCCGGAGCTTCGGTTGGTAGTAGCATTGGTGTCTCGGAATCGTGGTGCATAAGAAGCATTTGTTACAGCAACCTCAGACCTGTCAAGAAAATTACTGTAGACAAAATTACAAACAATCATATCCTGTAAAAAATTTGAGAAATGAAGGTGCCGATGGCCACCGTTGCGAAACTTGTCAAACAGCGGATACAGGAAGAGCTTGACGATCTGACACGGTCAGAACGGCAGCTGGCCTCGGTACTTTTGCAGGATTATCCAATGACCGGCTTGCAATCGATCACCAAGCTGGCCGCTGCCGCGCAGGTCTCGACCCCGACGGTCATACGTATGGCACGCAAGCTGGGTTTCGACGGTTTTCCCGCCCTGCAGGACGCCCTGCGAGAAGAGGTGGCGGCACAGATCAAAAAGCCGATCTCGAAACGGGATGCCTGGGTTGTGGATGACGCGGCGGAGCATCCCACAACGCGGTTTGCGCAGGCTGTTTGGACAAATATGCGCCACACGCTGGAACGTCTGGACAAAGAGATGTTCGACACCGTTGCCCAGCTTCTGGCAAATACGGATCGCCATCTTTACGTCGTGGGCGGGCGTATCACGCGTTCAAATGCGGACTATCTGTTCAATCACATGCAGATTATTCGACCCAATGTGACGATGCTGGGCAATTCGGCAAACGTTTGGCCGCAGTACCTGCTTGATATGGATGAAACCTCGGTTCTGGTGATTTTTGATATCCGCCGATACGAGGCCTATCTCGAGAAATTGGCGCAGGTCGCATCAAGCCGCGGTGTGACGGTTATCCTGTTCACCGACCAATGGGGATCACCGATAGGCAAGACCGCCAATTACACCTTTCACGCACTGGTCGAGGCACCATCCAGCTGGGATTCAACAATAGCGCTACAGCTGATATCGGAGACCCTGATCGCTGAAGTGCAAGAGGCACGGTGGGAAGAAAGCAAGGAACGCATCGAGGAACTTGAGCGGTTTTTCTCCTCGACGCGGATATTCCGCAGTCACGATTGAAGGCCGTACATCCACCGGGAAATATCACGGTTTTGGTCGCGCGAATTTTCACACTTCCCGCTTGACGCGCCCCGGCGCATGACTTAACCAGCGCAAACCATTTGCGGGTATAGCTTAATGGTAAAGCCCCTGCCTTCCAAGCAGGCTATGTCGGTTCGATTCCGTCTACCCGCTCCAATCCCCACTGATTTCTGCGTCAAATGGCCCTTATGGTTGGCTGTTTCTGGCAGGAATGCTTGACCGGAACGGCGGCTGGGGCCAAGAAAGCGTTCACTTTGTAGCGTTCAATACACAAGGGCCGGACATGGCAAGACAGACCGCCAATAAACCAGCACAATCAGCGGCTCCTGGCGCTAGCGAAGAGCGGGCCCGCTCAAGGAAGATCGGGGTGCTGGGGTCGCTCTGGCCCTTTATGAAGCCTTACAGGTTATTGATGATCGGGGCGACACTGGCTCTGATCCTGACGGCCAGCATGACGTTGACCCTGCCATTGGCCGTGCGACGCGTGGTTGACAATTTCCGCATTCAGGACGGTGAATTGCTGGACTGGTACTTTTTGGCAGCGTTGGGCATTGCCGCTGTTCTGGCTGCGGGAACCGGTATCAGATATGCGTTGGTCACACGGTTGGGGGAACGTGTGGTTGCCGATATCCGCAAGGCTGTGTTCGATCGCGTGATCGGCATGAGCCCCGAATTCTACGAACGTATTATGACCGGTGAAGTGCTGAGCAGGATTACCACCGACACGACCCTCATCCAATCGGTTCTTGGCTCATCTGTTTCCATCGCGCTGCGCAATATGCTGATGTTTATCGGCGGGCTGGTTCTGATGCTGTTGACCTCGGCCAAGCTGACCGGGCTTGTCTTGCTGCTTATCCCCGTGGTGGTGGTGCCGATATTGATTCTGGGTCGGCGTCTGCGCGTGATCAGCCGCGAAAACCAGGATTGGATTGCGGCGTCATCCGGAAACGCGGGCGAGGCATTGGGGGCGGTACAGACGGTGCAGGCCTTTACCCACGAACAAGCCAGCCGCCAGCAATTCGATGAGATGACCGAGATGTCCTATACTGTTTCACTGCGTCGGATTCAGACCCGTGCAGTGCTGACGGTGATTGTGATCTTTCTGGTATTTTCAGGTATCGTCGGCGTTCTGTGGATGGGTGCAAATGACGTGCGCAACGGTGTGATGACCGAAGGCGTTTTGATTCAATTCGTGATCTACTCGATCATCATGGCGGGTTCTGTTGCGGCCCTGTCCGAGATTTGGAGCGAGCTTCAGCGCGCAGCCGGAGCCACCGAGCGTCTTGTCGAATTGCTGAATGCCGAAGATACGGTTTCGGACCCCGTTAACCCCGCTCCTTTGCCAAAGGACGTCCGAGGCGAAATCCGGTTCGAAGATGTCAGTTTTCGCTATCCCGCGCGCCCTGATACAATCGCGCTGGATCACTTGTCGCTTCAGGTAAACCCGGGCGAGACCGTTGCCTTTGTCGGGCCGTCAGGGGCGGGCAAGACGACGATCATTCAATTGATTCAACGGTTTTATGACCCGAACTCAGGCCGGGTGATGTTGGATGGCCATGATCTGCGGGAATTGGATCGCACAGATTTCCGGAAGTATATGTCTTTGGTGCCGCAGGATCCGGTGATCTTTGCCGCCTCAGCCCGCGAAAACATTCGCTTCGGTCGTCTGGACGCAACGGATGCCGAAGTAGAAGCCGCAGCCCGTGCCGCCATCGCACATGATTTCATTGCCGCCTTGCCCGATGGGTATGACAGTTTTGTCGGCGAACGCGGTGTCATGCTGTCGGGTGGGCAAAAACAGCGTATCGCAATCGCTCGCGCCATTTTACGCGACGCACCTGTGCTGCTGCTGGACGAGGCGACCTCGGCCCTTGATGCGGAGAGTGAGCGTGCGGTGCAGGGCGCCGTGGATCAGATGCGTGCCGGCCGCACGACCCTGATTGTTGCGCACAGATTGGCGACCGTAAAGAAAGCCGACCGTATTGTCGTGCTGGAAGAAGGCCGTATCGTGGCGCAGGGCAGTCATGATGATCTGGTGTCCCAAGATGGGCTATATGCACGCCTTGCACGACTGCAGTTCACAGATGGCGTTGCGGCAGAATAGGAGTGACGCGCGGGCATTTGTCAATTCGCCGTAGCGTCATTCTACATTTTACCCCCTTTGAAGGCTAAGGCCTCGCTTGCGCGAGGGTTGTTTTGCTTCCATCTTGGTTGCGAACAACAAGCTCGTGCAAAAACACGGGAGAAAAACGGGAGGAACCACATGGCCTTTGTGGGATTGGAAGACAAGACGCGCATGGAACAGGAAATGTCGTGGGAGGATCGGGATCTGCCTGTCACCTTCCATCAGCTCCTGTCGCGCACGGCGGGGAAGTTCCCGAACCACAATGCCATCAGTTTTCAGCTTTTTTCTGGCCCCAATGACAAAGCCGAAACCCTGACCTGGTCTGAACTCCTGGGCAAGGTCAATCAGGCGGCAAACCTGTTTCGTTCGCTGGGTGTGGGTGAAAAAGACGTGGTGGCCTATGTGCTGCCAAACTGTAACGAAACACTGATTACCATGATGGGCGGTGCAGTTGCGGGGATTGTGAACCCGATCAATCCGCTGCTGGAGCCCGAGCAGATTGCGGCGATCCTGCGTGAGACAGGCGCCAAAGTGGTTGTTACATTGAAGTCTTTCCCGAAAACGGATGTTGCCCAGAAGGTGGAAGAGGCGGTGCGCCACGCGCCCAAGGTCAACACCATTCTGGAAATTGACCTGAATCGGTACCTGACGCCGCCCAAATCGTGGCTGGTTCCCTTCCTGCGCCCCAAGATGGGCGAAAAGGAAAAACTGGCACATGCGGACTACAAGAGTTTCAACAAGGAACTCGCTAAGCAACCAACGACGCTGACATTCGAGGACAGCAAGGACGATCGCGTTGCTTGTTTCTTCCACACTGGTGGGACCACCGGGATGCCCAAGGTGGCGCAGCATAAATACTCGGGCCTGATCTACAACGGCTGGCTGGGCAAAACACTGTTGTTTGACGAGAATGACGTCATCATGTGCCCGCTGCCGATGTTCCACGTCTTTGCAGTGCATGTGATCGTTATGGCCGCCGTGTCGTCGGGTGCGCATGTGATATTCCCGACACCTGCAGGTTATCGCGGTGACGGTGTATTCGACAATTTCTGGAAGCTGATCGAGCGCTGGAAGGTGAGCTTTATCATCACTGTTCCAACCGCGATATCAGCCAAGATGCAACGCCCGGTGGACGCAGATATCTCAAGTGTGAAAACCGCCTTTTCGGGTTCGGCGCCGCTGCCGGTGGAGTTGTTCCGCCGCTTCGAAGAGGCGACGGGCGTCACCATCGTCGAAGGCTACGGCCTGACCGAGGCCACCTGTCTGGTCTCGTGCAACCCCGTGGATGGCGAGAAAAAGATCGGTTCGATCGGTATTCCGTTCCCCTATACGGATGTCAAAATCCTGCTGGATGGGCCGGATGGGCCGACAGAGTGCGGCACTGATCAGATTGGTGAGATCTGCATCTCGAACCCCGGTGTGTACGCAGGCAACACGTATACTGAGGCCGACAAGAACATTGGTCTTTATCACTTTGACAAATACCTGCGTACGGGCGATCTGGGACGGTTTGACGAAGACGGCTACCTTTGGATCACCGGTCGCGCCAAGGACCTGATCATTCGCGGTGGTCACAATATCGATCCTGCTGAAATCGAAGAGGCGCTGCTGGGTCATAATGCAGTTGCCTTCGCGGGGGCGATCGGTCAGCCGGACGCGCATTCGGGCGAAGTGCCCTGTGCCTTTGTTGAATTGGTCGATGGGGCTTCGGTCACTGAAAATGAGCTGCTGGAGTATTGCAAGGTTCACGTGCATGAGCGTGCCGCGCAACCCAAGCATATAACCATTCTTGACGAGTTGCCGAAAACTGCCGTCGGCAAGGTGTTCAAGCCGGACCTGCGCAAACAGGCCATCACCCGCATTTACAACGGTGCTCTTGACGCTGCGGGGCTTGCTGCGCGGGTTGTTCTGGTGATCGACGATAAAAAGCGTGGCCTTGTCGCGCAGCTTGACGCGAACGGATCTTCGGAAGACGATGTCGCGAAAGTCCTGGGCGCATTTACCCGGCCCTGGGAGTGGTCCAAATAAGCCGGAGGAACAATGGACTATGAACGCCTGATCGACGAAGAAACCTGGGCGTTCATACGCCGCACGGCCGAAAGCTATCCGGATGATGCGGTCGATTTGTCCATCGAGGACCAGCGTCGGGTCTATGACACGATGTGCAAGCAGTTTCGCCAACCGCGCCCTGCCGGTGTCGAAACCCAGGACCTGTACGCCGATGGCGTGCCGGTCCGCCATTATACCGCCGGACATCCGACCAGAACGGTCGTCTATTTTCATGGTGGTGGCTTTGTTGTTGGCGGGCTGGACAGCCATGATGATGTCTGTGCCGAGTTCTGTGCCCAAACGGGATACCGCGTCGTTTCAGTTGACTACAGGCTGTGCCCTGAACATGTGCATCCGGCGCAGTTCCAGGATTGCTGGACGGCTGTGAAATGGGCGGCGGCTGAGTATGGCGACCCGCTTGTTCTGGCCGGGGATAGTGCGGGAGGAAATCTGGCAGCAGCTATCGCCCACCATGCGCGCGGGCGGCTGGACAATATACTGGGGCAGGTGCTGATCTACCCCGGTTTTGGCGGAGACCAATCGCGCGGCTCATATCTTGAGCACGCCCATGCTCCTTTACTGACACTGGACGATATTAAATTCTACGAAACCGTCCGATACGCAGGTACCCCGCCTCAGGGCGATCCGACTTACGCGCCCTTACAGGACAATGATTTCTCGAAACTGCCGCCTACTGTTGTGATTACTGCTGATTGTGATCCGCTCCGTGATGACGGGAAGGACTATTGCGAGCGGATCAGCGCAGCTGGTGGTCTGGCCCATTGGATCAACGAACCTGGCCTTGTCCATGGGTACCTACGCGCGCGAACCTCGGTAAAGCGCGCAGCAGACAGTTTCGAACGGATCTCGATCGCAATCGAAGCACTTGGGCAAGAAATCTGGCCCTACGACTGACGCCAGCCAGCTACTTCAGGAAAGGCTTAGCCTTCATCGTCTCTGCGAGGGGTGCACCCAAACGGTTCAGAATGGTCGGGGCCAATTGGATCTGGTCGATTACGGTTTCCGTGTCAGGCCCGTCGGCATCACCGAAGTAATACAGCGCGGTTTCCTGTTGCAGTGGGCTGCGCCCTCCGTGGTGTCCGCGCTCGTCTTGGCCGTGATCGGCGGTGACGATCACCTCATACCCCAATTGGCGCCAGCGTGGGATGAACGGGGCCAGCATCTCGTCTGCAACAAAACAGGCATGATCCATTTCCTCGCAGTCGTGATAGAAACGGTGACCCATGCTGTCCAATGTGCAGGTGTGCAGGATGCCATAGTCCAACCCAAAGCGCAGACACAGATTGGTCAGGGTCGCAAATAGATCGACGTCGGACGGGGTCATCTGATTGTCTTTGCCGTAACCGGTCATGCTGTGAAAGCGACCGTGATTGATGGTCTGGCTCTCTGGCTCGTCATATTCGACGTCGCGGACATAGTCGAACGGGTGGCGGTTGAAGAACTGCGACCAAAAACTGTGCGTTACTGCCCCAGTCACGCCGCCGGCCTCACGTACCTGGCTAAAGATATCCTTGTGGCTCAGGCGAAAAACGTTGCCGTTTCCGGTGCAGCCGTGTTCTTGCGGGGTTACGCCCGTATGGATCGATGCATAGCAACTGGCCGAAGTTGAAGGCAGCACCGCGCGGTGCTTCCACACCCGAGCTTCGCCGCTGTCGACCCAACCTTCCAGGTTGCCGAACAGGCGGCGGAAATTCCGGTATGGTACTCCGTCCAGGATGATCAATAGTAGTTTACGGTCCATGGTTCGGCCTTTTGATCTGAGTATTTCATGCGGACGATACGCGAGTTGAAACCATGCGCCCGCCAAATCGCGTCCCAAATAATAAATTCCCGACGTCAGCCAAGATGCAAACGCCGGGAATCCATTTCTTCAAAGTGATGTTACAGGCGCAGAGATCAGTTCCCCGCGCTTTCCATTTTGCGATGGGCAACGACCTCTTCCAGCCAGCCCAGATGCATCTCGGGCACCGAGCTCAGCAGAAGGTCTGTATAGTCGTCGAATGGCGGGCTGAGCACCTGGCTCTTTGGGCCATAGCGCGCCACGCGTCCCTGATACATCACCGCAATGCTGTCGCTGATCGCCCGAACCGTCGCCAGATCGTGGGTGATAAACAGGTAGGCCACATCCTCGATCTTCTGCAAATCCAGCAGCAGCTTGAGGATACCGTCCGCCACAAGCGGGTCGAGTGCCGATGTCACCTCGTCACAAATGATCATCTTGGGCTTGGCCGCCAAAGACCGCGCGATACACACGCGTTGCTTCTGGCCACCGGACAACTCGGCTGGGTAACGGTCGATGAACTTCTCGCCCAACTCGATCTCGTCCAGCAACTCGACAACCCGTTTGCGTTTTTCGGCACCGCGCATGTTGAAGTAGAACTCCAGCGGGCGCCCGATGATCGTGCCGACGGTCTGGCGCGGGTTCATTGCCACGTCAGCCATCTGATAGATCATCTGCAACTCGCGCAGGTCCTCGCGGGATCGTCCGGCAAGATCAGGCGAAAGCTTGCGTCCGGCAAACGTAATCTCGCCATCGCGCGGCGGCAACAGGCCGGTGATCACCCGGGCGAGTGTCGACTTACCAGAACCGGATTCGCCCACAACTGCCAGCGTCTGCCCCGGATGAAGCTCGACATTGACGTTGTGCAGCACGTCGAAATTCAATCCCTTGTAGCGCGCGGTGATACCGTCAACGCTCAACAGTGGTTCCGCTGTGGGCTGTTTTTCTTCGTGCTCGATCGAACGGACCGAGACCAGAGCTTGCGTGTACTCTTCCTGCGGGTTGTTGATGATCTGATCGGTTGACCCGTATTCAACCGTATTTCCCATCCGCAGAACCATGATTTCGTCGCTGACCTGCGCCACGACCGCAAGGTCGTGCGTGATGTAAAGAGCAGCAACACCGGTATCGCGAATGGCTTCTTTGATCGCCATCAGCACGTCGATCTGCGTGGTCACGTCCAGCGCCGTGGTAGGTTCATCGAACACCACCAGATCGGGTTCGGGGCACAGCGCCAGCGCAGTCATGCATCGCTGCAACTGTCCGCCTGAAACCTGGTGCGGGTAGCGGTCACCGATATTATCCGGGTCGGGTAGGCCTAGTTTGGCGAACAGTTCCCGCGCGCGGCCTTCGGCCTCTCTTCGCGAAAACTTCTTGTGCTCGACCGCAGCTTCGACAACCTGATCCATGATCTTCTTGGCCGGGTTGAACGACGCGGCAGCGGATTGCGACACATACGCAACCTCACCCCCGCGCAGGTTGCGGATATCGCCATGTGACGATTTCAGGATATCGCGCCCATTTACCCAAACCTCGCCGCCGGTGATTTCAACACCACCCCGGCCATAGGCCATGGAAGCGAGGCCGATGGTGGACTTACCGGCACCGGATTCTCCGATCAGCCCCAGCACCTTGCCGCGTTCGAGGTCAAAACTGACCCCGTGCACGATTTCGATGTCATGGGGTTTTTCACCCGGTGGATAGACCGTTGCACCGATCTTGAGGTCACGGACCTTGAGAAGGGTATCACTCATCCCCGGCCTCCTTTCAGCGATGTGGTTCGGTTCAGGATCCAGTCAGCCACAAGGTTGACCGAGATCGCGAGCGTCGCGATGGCAACAGCCGGGTACAAAGCTGCGCCAATGCCATACACGATGCCATCCTTGTTCTCTTTCACGATGCCGCCCCAGTCGGCCAGCGGGGGCTGGACGCCCAGCCCCAGAAACGAAAGGGTCGAGATGAAGAGGACCATAAAGATGAACCGCAGCCCGAACTCGGCCACCAGCGGTGACAGGGCGTTCGGCAGGATTTCACGGAAGATGATCCAGGCACGGCCTTCGCCGCGCAATTTGGCGGCCTCGACATAATCCATCACGTTGATGTCGACAGCAACCGATCGCGACAGGCGATACGGGCGTGTCGCGTCCAGAAGGCCCATCACCAGGATCAGGATCGGGACCGTCACCGGGACGATGGCAAGAATGACAAGTGCCAGGATCAGCGTCGGGATCGACATGACCAGGTCAACCGCCCGGCTGAGAACCTGATCAGCCCAACCGCCCAGAACCGCAGCCAGCAAACCCAGCGACGTGCCGGTTACAAAGCTGAGGATCGTAGCCGCAGCCGCAATGAAGATCGTCGTGCGCCCGCCGTAGATCATGCGTGTGAGCAGATCCCGTCCAATATTGTCTGTGCCCAACAGATGTTCTGCGCTTGATGGCTCCCACACATCGCCAACCACTTCGGCCATACCGTAGGGCGCAATAAGCGGTGCAGCCAAGGCGACAAAGAAATAGAGACCTGTGAACAACAGACCGATCATTGCCGAAATTGGAATATTTTTCATCATTTCGGATGCCTCAGTCTTGGGTTGGCCAGGATCGATACGATATCGGCCACCATGTTCAGCCCGATATAGACGGCGGCAAAGACCACACCACACGCCAGTACGACCGGCACGTCACGTTTGGTCACCGAGTCCACCAGGTATTGCCCCATGCCGGGATAAACGAACACCACTTCGACCACGACAACGCCCACGACCAGATAGGCCAGGTTCAGCATCACCACGTTTACAATGGGCGAGATCGCGTTCGGAAAGGCGTGTCGCGCAATGACCTGAAAGTTTGACAACCCCTTCAGTTCCGCCGTTTCGATATAGGCCGACTGCATCAGGTTGAGGATCGCCGCGCGGGTCATGCGCATCATCTGCGCCAAGACCACCAGCGTCAGCACGAAAGCGGGCAACGCGATCGCATTGAGTTTTTGCCCGAATGACATCGAGTCGTTGATCATCGCAAGCGAGGAAAACCAGCCCAGCTTTACCGAGACATAGTAGATCACCACATAACCGATCAGAAATTCGGGGATCGAAACCGTTGTCAATGTGATGGCAGAGATCAGCTTGTCTGGCCAGCGGTTGCGGTAGCGGACTGCCAGCAGGCCCAGAAAGATGGCAAGGGGAACCGAAACCACGGCCGCGGCGCATGCCAGAAACAATGTGTTGCCCAACCGTTTGCCAATGCTTTCAGCAATGTCGAGCTTGTTGGTCAGGGACTGACCCAGATCACCCTGAACGATACCGCCCAGCCATTCGAAATAGCGGGTCAGGGCAGGCCGGTTCAGGCCCATTTCTTCGCGCAGGTTTGCAAGGGCCTCGGGGGTTGCGGACTGCCCCAGGACGGCTTGCGCTGCGTCTCCGGGAAGGGCTTCGGTCAGGCCAAAAATCAGGGCCGAAGCGCCAAACAGCAATAGGAGTCCCAGCGCTAAGCGCTGGGAAACCAGTTTGATGATAGGATGCATGATCCGTGGCCTGCTTTACGCGAACCACAACTTGCGCGACACCTGGCCGTTCATCATCTCGCCGTTGGGATCTTCTTCCCAGCCTGCCAGAACATTGCTGGATGCATCGACGAAGTTGTTGAACATCGGGCAGATCAGGCCACCTTCATCGCGGACCATTTGGCCCATCTGACTGTAAATACCTTTTCGTTTCTCCGTGTCCAACTCGGCACGGGCCGCGAAAAGCATGTCATCAAAGGCTTGAACTTTGAAGCGTGTGTCGTTCCAGTCTGCGGTTGACAGGTATGCGGTTGCATACATCTGGTCCTGCACCGGACGGCCACCCCAATACGAGGCGCAGAAGGGTTGTACGTTCCAGACCTCGGACCAGTAGCCGTCATTGGGCTCGCGCTTGATTTCCAGTGGGATGCCAGCCTGAGCGGCCGTCTGTTGGAACAGTGCCGCAGCGTCTACTGCGCCAGGGAAGGCCCCGTCTGCTACTCGAAGGATGATCGGCGATCCGTCGTGGCCCGAGTTTTTGTAGTGCTCGGCCGCTTTTTCAACGCTGAACTCGCGCTGGGCGATGGAGGCGTCGAACAACGGGTAGGCCGCGTTTACCGGCATGTCATTCCCGACCGATCCATAGCCGCGCAGAACCTTGTCCACCAGTTCTTGCCGGTTGATGGCATATTTCAAAGCCAAACGCAGTTCGTTGCTGTCGAACGGCGCGGTGTCGCAATGCATGATGAACACATAATGGCCACGACCCGGAGTTGAGTTCACGGTGATATTGGGTGCACGACCCAGCAGGTCGGCAACTTTGGGCTCGATCCGGTTCGCAAGATGGACCTGACCACCTTGCAGCGCGGCTGTCCGGGCGGTTGCGTCGTTGATCACCACGTTTTCGACACTGTCGAAATGCGCGTCATCGTTCCAATAGTTCGCAAACTTGGTGAACACGTGGCGGATCCCAGGTTCATCGACCTCAAGCTGATAGGGGCCAGTACTGATACCCGCCGCGGGATTGTCGATGCCACCATCAGGCTGAATGACCAGGTGGTAATCCGACATCAGATAGGGCAGGTCTGCGTTCGCCTCGACCAGCGTCACTTGGAAAGTGTCGCCATCTGCCTTCATGGACTCGATGCCCTTCATGACGCCCAGAGCACCAGACTTGGAGTCCTCGTTCGAGTGACGCTGCATGGTTTTCAGCACGTCTTCGCTGGTCAAGGTCTTGCCGTTGTGGAATTCGACACCCTGACGCAACTTGAAAGTCCAAACCTTGGCATCTGCGCTGCCTTCGACGCTTTCCGCCAGACGAGGCTCGATCGAGCCATCAGGCGCGACCTCAACCAGCGTGTCGCCAAAGTGACGGCCGTTCATATATGGGACCGAGCTGGCATAGGTTGCCGGGTCCAGTGAGTTTGTGGATTCACCGCCAAACAGACCCAGCTTCAGGTCACCACCCTTTTTCGGGCCAGCAGCCCGAGCGGCGTCTGCGAACATTGTGCTGGCCATCGCAGCCGAAACACCCAGCGCCGCGGCTTTCCCCATGAATTCGCGGCGGGTCATTTTTCCGGCTGTGACCTGACCGGCCATATGCGTGATTTGTTCGTTCATCGAGTATTCTCCCTATCGAGTGGTTTTAACCCTTTTCGGGTTTTTGTTGACGCATGAGTCAACGTTGACTTATTTCGGCGGACCGGGCAAGGATATTTCTCCTTGATGCCGAAGGCCGAAGCGCAAGTAACTTTGTTTGGCGCGATGCCCTTTCCACAAGAATATTATGATACAGTTCTGTTTCAGGCCAGTTTCCGGGCCTTTACGGTCTGGGGTGGTGTGATATGCGTCAGTTCATCCACGTATTGCGACAACCAAGTCCATGACATTGGTGCCAGTTGGCCCGGTTGTCAGCAAGGCTTGGGCTTTGTCCAAAAACGACCCGCTGTCAGCATTTATAAGCGCAGTCATCCCGCTGTCGTTCCATGTTGCACCGGTAATGATTCCCCCTGCCGCATTGGTCGGTCCGTCTGTGCCGTCCGTTCCGCCGACAACAACTGTCAGGTTTGACTGCCCGGCAATCTCCTGCGCCAGCGCAAGTGCCAGTGCCTGGTTTCGTCCACCGCGCCCTGGGTGATCCGGCAAGACCACAGTCGGTTCCCCACCGAAGACCATCACGCCTTTTTCCATTCCGCGCAGCAGTTGGCCAAGATGTGCGGCGACCTTCAGATAGTCATCATGCAGCGCCTCTTCATTGGCCCAAACCTTTAGCCCAGCTGCTTCGGCGGCTTGCACAACCGCATTGCGGGCATGGGCGTTTGAGGCCACGATCCGAGTGGTGGCCCCAAATGTGTGGCTGGAAGGCAAAGCGCCGATACCCGATCCAATGACATTGAGGTCGTCGCCCGGTACATCCGAGATGGCCAGAACGGTCGCGCGCGCGCCCGCAAAGTGCGACAGTAACCCCCCGCCTTTGATGCGGGACAGTTTGCGCCGCTCAGCGTTCATCGCACCGATATCCATCCCCTCTGAAAGCAACTTGCGGTTCAATGCTTCGAGATCGCTCAGTGATTTTCCGGGCAAAAGGTCTTCGGCCAGCGAAGATGCGCCACCCGACACCAGAAGCAGCACATGTGATCCGGGGTCCATCTGTTCCAGCGCCTTACGCAGAGCACGCCCGCCTTCAAGGCTGCGGTTGTCCGGAACCGGGTGCGAAGCTTCGATCACCTCGACAGTGTCCGGCAAGTCACGGCCGTGATCGTCCTTGGTCACAACAAGCGTGGGAACCGTGCCGAACCGCGCCAAGGCCGCCCGTGCCATGGCGGCGGCGGGCTTGCCTACGGCCAGAATACGGTCCGGTTTCGGGATGTCGTGCAGGGCGGCCTCGGTGGCGGTGTATCCATCAACGGCCTCAACCCCGGCGCGCCAAAGTTGAACGGCTTGCTTTTCAGTATCCATCAAGTCTCCACCCAGATTGTGACCGGTCCGTCGTTGACAAGTTCAACGGCCATGTCGGCCCCGAATTGTCCAGTTTCCACCGCTACACCTTGCGCAGCAAGGTGGTCTGCGAAGGTGTTATACAGATGCTCGCCCAGTTCGGGCGGTGCTGCAGTTGAAAACCCCGGCCTGTTACCGCTTGTTGTATCTGCCGCCAATGTAAACTGGCTGATCACCAAGGCTGACCCTTTTACATCCAGAAGCGAGCGGTTCATCTTGCCCGCGTCGTCCTTGAAGATCCTGAGTCTGGCGGTTTTCCGGGCCAGTTTTTCAGCCTGAGCCTCATCGTCCCCCTGCATGGCGCAGACAAGAATCAAAAGCCCCGGACCGGATGCGCCAATGACGTTGCCATCGACCGATACTTTGGCTTGCGAAACTCTTTGCAGCAACGCGCGCACGTGGTTCCCCCCTCTTGGCGATTATCTTGCCTGAGCGATGGTTTAGCCGCGCCAGTCGACAAAGTCACCCAGCGCGGCACGATCTGTGCGAAAGTTATTTGCGGGGTGCTTTCTGTCCGAATACCCAAAGGAAATCGCGCACAGGATCAGGCGGTCTTCCGGGATCCGAAAATATCTGTGCAGGAAAGGGCCATACGCGGCTAATGCGGCCTGAGGAATGGTTGCCACTCCCAACGCCTGCGCTGCCAACGAAAAAGCCGTAACAAACCCTCCGCAATCCATTGCGCCATATGGCCCAAGTTCCGCCGGGCTTGAGACGATGGCGCAATGCGGTGCATCGAACAGAGCGAAATTGCGCATCATTTGTTGGGCCGATCCTGCCCGGTCCCCGCGTTCCACACCGACGGCTTCATAGAGCGCCCAACCGCACGCGCGGCGGCGGTCTTGATAGACGCCGGAGTATGACGCGGGAAACGGAAGATCGGGGGCCGGTACGCCTGTTTCAGCTTCGTTTTGCATCGCAGCACGAAACCTGTCGGTCTCTGCGCCGCTTGTGATTACCAATTGCCACGGCTGCGCGTTACACCAACTTGGGACCCGGGCCGCGCTGGCCACGATTTGTTCGATCTGCTCGTTTGGTACAGGGTCGGGCAGGAAGGCCCGGCAGGAATGGCGATTTTTCAGAAGGTTATTCAGTTCTGCAAATGACACGGGCGCCTCGTTTCTACGTCTCGACACTTAGGATGATCATGCCACGCCAGATGTACAAGAGACCGCTATTGCTGCCCGTTGGCTGCCAGATACCCGACAACCCCGGCTACGAGCAGGCCCAGAATAACGGCAATCGTGATCTTGATGGCTGACCAGGGGCGTTCCCCCTGAACCCGCCCGGTTCGGCCGTTCACCACAAATCGATAGGTTTGCCCGCGATATTTGTATGCCGCCAGCCAGATCGGTAGCAGAATATGCTTGAACGTGACGTCTCGTACCTCGGTGTCTACCGTGTGGATACGCTGCTTGTCGCCCCCAATATCGAAACGAACATCCCGTTCGATCACGCGCGCCATGTGCGCGCGGGCCTCGCTGTAGCCCTCTTTCAATTCGACCGTATACGCTTCGGCGCGAAACCCGGCGAGGTATTCTGGCTGGTAAGGCTCCAGCGCAGGCAGATCCCAAGGCTGCAGCGCGTCGGTGTAAGCCTTGGGCAGCGACTGCGAGGCCAGCACCAGGACGTCATCAAAAAACCGCGCAACACGACCCGATTTGGGCGACCAGCGCACCTTTGGAACCTGCTGCTGAACCCGTTTACCGTCCCGCATCACTGTGTGGGTTTCATAATAGATCACGCCGCGCTCACCACGGTAGGCGGACTTGGTGTCGGCATCAAAGGTCCAGTACGGAACATAGATGCCCTGCATCTTGCGGCCCTTGCGGGCATAGTCCTTCAACCCGTTTGGCGCGAACCATAACCGACCCAGCCAATCGCTCATCGCCTTGTGCGCCTCGCGCTCGTCGAAAGCAAAAGGCAGAACACCCTTTGGCTTGATATGCCGGTTCACGCCGGTGTCAGTTACCACCGGCGTGGCACAGAACGGGCATTCCGCAGCGTGCGTGTTGGGGTCGAATTCAACCTGCGCCGCGCAGTTCGGGCAGGACAGAACGCGCGTCTGTTCCAGCTCGCTGTCAGGCAGACGGTCCGCAATGGCCGCGTCAAAATCCAGTTCGCGCAGGCTGGCACCTTGCCATGGGCCCGATCCGATTGGTTCCGAATGACCACAATGATCACATGTCAGCGTACCATTGCTAGGGCTGAACCGATAATCCGCACCGCATTGCTGGCAGGGAAAGCGGTGCTCTGCAAGGTCAGGGGCGTTTGTCATACGTTACCCAATAGTGTCAGGTCAGATGGAGGAGTCTTGCGCTTCGGTCAGGCCCCCGGCGGCGGTGGCGGCAGAATGGTGAACAGTTGCGCCAGTTCCTGCACGTCACCGGCCTTTTTCCAGCCGTCCTGGCCCGCGGTCCAAACAAAGGTGTCGCGCGTCAGATCACCCTCGCTGGCCATTCGGCCCATCCTGGCTTTGGAGTATGGGCCGCTGGTCTGCCCATCCACGGCGATATGCCAAACATGCTCGACCGGCGGCGGCGGCGGGGCCGCATGAGTTGACGGTCGTGGGGCAGCGGGGGCGGGCGATCCCCACGGGCCGCTTGGCTGGGCCGCTGCCATGTTTGACATCTGCTGTGCCATCGCCATGCCCATTCCCATGCCAAGACCTGCGCCCATGCCACCGCCTTGGCTGGGGTTGCTGGCCGCAGCCGTCATTGCCTCTGCTGCGGAATACTGTGTGAATTTGCCCAGATCTCCGGCCAATCCCATCGAGGTCCGCTTGTCCAATGCGGCCTCGACCGCCGGAGGAAGCGAAATATTCTCGATGTAGAATTCCGGCATCTCCAGCCCATAGCCTTCCAACACCGGGGAAACTTCAGCCGCGATCAATTTGCCCAGATCAGCCGTGTTCGCCGCCATGTCCAATACAGGAATACCTGACCCCGAAATAACGCGGCTGAACTCCTGCACGATGATGTTGCGGACCTGAAAGCTGATCTCGCTCATGGTGAATTCGCCGTCGGTTCCGACGATTTCCACAAGGAACCTGGCCGGGTCTTTGACCCGAACGGTATAGGTACCATAGGCGCGTATGCGTGTCGGCCCGAACTCGGGGTCGCGCAGCATGATCGGGTTCTTGGTCCCCCATTTCAGGTCGTTGAACCGGGTCGTATTGACGAAGTAGATCTCGGACTTGAACGGCGACTGAAAGCCATGATCCCAGTGCTGCAACGTGGTCAGGATCGGCATGTTGTTGGTCTCTAGCATATAGAGACCTGGCGTGAACACATCCGCCAACTGCCCTTCATGCACAAATACGGCCGCCTGACCTTCGCGCACCGTCAGCTTGGCACCGTATTTGATTTCATGGCCTTCACGCTCGAACCGCCAGACCATGGTGTCGCGAGTGTCGTCAACCCAATGGATGACGTCAATGAATTCTCCGGTCAGAAAATCGAATATTCCCATTTGGGTTCTCCTGTCCTTGGGGTCAGAGCGGCTGCCCCATCAATTCCTGGGCAATGACATGCACGATGGGGCGGGCCTGATCGACTGTCACGCCGGGCTCAAGCCGCTTATCATAAAGCATTGTCAGCAGTTTTTCGTCATGGCTCGTCAGCAGGGCAAACTCGTCATCATCATTGAAGATCGATGGGCGCGCTGCCGGGCTGTCGTTCGACAATCCCAGTCCCTGTGCGATTTCTTCGTGGATACAGCTGCGGCGGACCAGATCGGTCAGCTCGGCCCGGATCAACGCAACGGCGCGCACATATTTGTACGGAGACGCCGTTGTCGCCGAGGCAAAAACAAAACAATCGAAATTCGATCTCGGATTTGCGACCAGATCAAGCGAAGCCTGACTGATATTCGGGATCAGCTGTTTCAGTCGGGACACCACATAGGTGCTGTCGTCCTTGCCCGCGAAGAAGACGTGGAAGTTAGCGTTTCGGGAGACCACGGAAATCGGATGATCCGTCAGCCTCGCCAGGCGCGTGGCAAAGGATTGAACCCGTTCCGCATCCTGTTCCCGAACAGCGGGCAGCACGGAAGGCCCAAACTCGGTCTGGATGCGCACCGGCCCCGACCACCGGCTGAGTTGCCCGTCTGTCTGGCGGGAACCGATGGAAACGTTTTGGGTCGGATATTCGCTGTAGAACGCAATCGCTTCGAAATTTCGCGCCAGATCCTGGGCGTCATAAGGCGTATCGGGGCCGCCCCCGTCTGTCCGCAATAACCCCCGGACCAGAAGGTCGCGTTCGACACGCTGGTAAAACCGCGCCAGATCCTGACTTGCGGCAGATGGCGGTACATAGGCATTCGCCGCAACAGAAACAGGCGCCGGGCGCGCTTGTGGTGCAATCGAGGATGTCAGTGTTTCTTCGCAATTGGCCAAAGCCAAAAACGCCGCCATCCCCAACCCCAGTTTCAGATATGTAATATCCCGCACGCCCAGTTCAGCCTCAGCCGGGGACAGCGGTTCCAGCGTTGTCGCCGGTCCCGTCTCGTCGCGCCTTGGCGGACGCCAGAGTGTCGCGCAGTTCCGCTTCCATCTTCTGCAACTCGGCCTCGGCGGCAGCACGTTTGGCTTTTCCTTCATCCGCAATGGCAAGGCTTTCGTTGATGGTGCCGATCAGGTCTGCGTTGGCCTTTTTGACAGCTTCGATATCGAACACGCCGCGTTCCATTTCCTCGCGGATCATCTTGTTCGACTGGCGCAGATTGGCAGCATTCGAAGTCAAAAGCTCGTTGGTCAAATCGTTGGCGTCGCGCACCGCGGCGGCAGCTTCGGCGCTGCGCTGAATGGTGACGGCCTGTGCCAGTTGCGTTTCCCACAGCGGCACGGTGTTCACCAGCGTCGAGTTGATCTTCGTGACCAGCGACTTGTCGTTCTCCTGCACCAGCCGGATCGACGGCAGCGACTGCATCGTGACCTGACGCGTCAGTTTCAGATCGTGCACGCGGCGCTCCAGATCGTCACGCGCGGCGCGCATGTCCCGCAGTTCCTGCGCTTTCATCACCTGTTCTTCTTCTGGCGCGGCCTGAACGGCGGCTTCCCTTTCGGGGATGTCATGGCTGTCCAACTCGGTCAGCTTTTCTTCACCCGCTGCGATGTACAGCGCCAGTTCATCGTAGAAACCCAGAGTTTTTTCATAAAGCAGGTCCAGCGATTTGATGTCCTTGAGCAGTGTATGCTCATGCCCCAGAAGATCGTCGGTTATGCGGTCGATCTGCCCCTGAACTTCTTCGAACTGAGCGGTAAATTTCGCAAATGGCGCGGCCCTGCCCAGCAGCCTTTCCCACCAGCTGCGCTCGCGGCGCACATCCAGTTCACTGACTGAAAAACCGCGGATGGTGGTCACGATATTGCGCAGGCTGTCGCCTGCCGGGCCAACATCCTTGTTGCGCACATCCGCAAGCATGGCTTGACTGATTTCCTGCAATTCGGCCTGAGCGGAAGACCCGAAAGCAACAATCGAATTGGTGTTGCTCATGTCGATCTCGTCCATGCGCTTACGAATCTCGGCACTCACAGGTTCGTCGGCTTCTTCAAGCGAGATTACCTCGGCCTTTGGTTCGGGCAGGGCAACTGCGGTGACTTCCTGCACCAGTGTTTCGGCCTGAGCCGCCTTGTTCTTGATCTCATCGGACATGGGGATGTTCCTCGCTCAAATAATGGCCGGTCAGTCCAACCGGACGCCTTCGCGCTGCAGCCTTTCGCGCAGCACGTCGATTTCGACCGTCAGATCACTGCGGTCATCCAATAGCATTTTCCGCGTACGCGCGGCAAAATTCTGTTCCAGATCATCCAGCAAGGCGACATAGTCTGTCATCGCCTGGGCATCACGGGTCCGGGCGTAAACATCGGCAAACTTGACCGTCGCATCACGCGCGCCCTGTAGATAAACCGTCATGTATTTTCGCGCGCCCGCCAGATCGCGGGGGTCTTCCTCGACCGTTCGAAAAAGGTCACGTGCGGTGTCCTGAAACCGTTCCAAACGGGCTTCGATCCGGCGATCACCCGCGCGTTTGATGGCGTCCGTCATCTCGGAAAGACGGTTTTCCGCATCCTCAACGACCCGGGCAACGCGATCTTGCTGAAAGGTGTCAATTCCTTCCATGCCCTTGTTCTTCATCGGATCAAACCCGAAGGAGGCCGAATGCAGCACGGTTGCTGCCACGCCGAACAAGACAGGGGCAAGCAGGCTGACTTGCGATACCGCTTCAGCATTCAGAAACTCGGTCCGGTAGGACGCAAGACCGGCGCCCAGCCCTGTCAAAAGGCTGGCAAAGATTTTACGCGGAAACGCAGGCCGGCGTGCGGTTTTACGGGCGTTAAACGCGGCTTCGGCCCGCAGACCTTCGCGCAGCAAGAACGCAGCTGCCGTCAGCAGGCCAGCTGCGATCAGACCTATGGTCATGCCAATCGCGCCGTCGTTCAGCGACAGAAATACCAATGGGATGGCCGGTATGAACAGGACATTGGCACGCGCGCCCGCAGGTTCGACCCGCGCGCCATCGAATTGTCCACGGGGCTGAAGAGTGTCGCCGGACGTATCATCCTGAGGGCTGTACTTGCCGCCAAATCGCTTTGCCATGCGTTACAAGCCCCCAAGCACGCCTGTGCACACGCCAAACAAGAGCGCCAGCAATACGGCGTAGGCGAATTTTTGCACTCCGCTTCCGGACATCACGCTCCCCAATTAGCAGCAATCACAGAAAATTTAGGGGATACGCAGGCTTGGCGCTAGGGGGAAGGTTGCCGAACCTGCATCACTTGCGGGGATTCTTGCCGATGGGCGGGCGTTTTCTTTGTGGTCGCGTCGGGCGTTTGGGGGCCGCTTCGGGTTTGGCATCCGAATCCAGCCCAAGTTGATCGCGCATAACGCGGCGGCGGATTTCTTCGACTTCGCCCGGCTTCAGATTGCCCAATTGGAACGGGCCGTAAGAAACCCGCAACAAACGGTTCACATTAAAACCGATATCTTCCATGGCCCGACGGATTTCTCGGTTCTTTCCTTCGCGCAGACCGATGGTCAGCCAGGCATTGGCCCCTTGCTGGCGATCCAGCGTGACGGTCATCGGCTGGAACCGCTCTCCCTCAATCACCAGCCCTTTGCGCAACGGTTCGAAATCTTCGTCTTTCGGGCGGCCGTTTACCCGCACACGGTATTTGCGCAACCAGCCGGTCGCGGGCAGTTCGAGCTTGCGCTTGATAGCACCATCATTAGTCAGCAGCAGCAGACCTTCGGAATTCAGGTCAAGCCGACCAACGCTCATCACCCGAGGCATGTCTTCGGGCAGCTTGTCGAAGATCGTATCGCGCCCTTTTTCGTCGCGGGTTGTCGTAACCAGCCCAGCAGGCTTGTGATACAGCCACAAACGCGAGGGTTCCGGTTCCGAGACCGGTTTGCCGTCGACAATGATCTTGTCTTTTGCCGTCACGTTCAGGGCGGGGCTGTCGATGGTCTTGCCATTCACAGCCACGCGGCCAGCTTCGATCATGCGCTCGGCCTCGCGCCGCGACGCGACGCCAGCGCGGGCCAGGACTTTGGCGATCCGGTCGCCGGGAGGAGGGGTCTTGTTCATGTCTGGGCCATACCCTATCCCGCGCGCTTGCGAAAGGCAGGTTTCTGATGCAGTCAGGGGCATGGTATTCAAATCGCATATGGAACAGGCGCTGCGTGAGGCGCGCGCAGCAGCGGATCGCGGCGAAGTGCCCGTTGGCGCGGTCATTGTCGGGCCGGATGGCTCTGTTGTGGCGCAGGCAGGAAACCGGACGCGTGAGTTGAACGATCCTACTGCGCATGCAGAAATCTTGGCTTTGCGCGCGGCCTGTGCCTATGCCGGATCTGAAAGACTGCCCGGATATGATATCTATGTGACACTGGAACCCTGCGCCATGTGTGCAGCGGCACTGGCGGCCGCGCGCATCCGGCGCGTTTACTATGGGGCGTCCGATCCCAAATCCGGCGGCGTGGCCCATGGCGCGCGGGTTTTTTCCCACCCGCAAGCACATCACAAGCCCGAGGTCTATGACGGCATAGCCGCCAAAGAATGTGAAAACCTGCTGCTGGATTTTTTCGCGGAAAAACGAATAGAAAAATGACCGTGATCTGACAGGACGGCCACTGTCAGTTCCAGTCCAGGCGATACACTGTCTGCTGCCCGCCGAACCCTTTCAGTGCGACCGATTTTGGCGAGCTGAACCTCAGACCGCCCTCCGGGCTGACCAGCAATCTGGTCACGTCGGTGACATGAATTTCATTCGGGCCACTTACGTCTGTCACGCGCGCGGCCTTATTGACGACGGACCCGAAGAAATCCTCATCTTTCTGTATGACGTCGCCGGTATGAATTCCAATCCGCAGACCCAGAGGTGTTTCGGAATTTGCCAATGCGTTCTTTCTTTGCAGCTCGATTGCTGCCTGAATCGCATCCTGGACCGTCGGGAAGATCGACATCGTGCCATCCCCAAGGGATTTGACCAGTCGTCCCTGATGGGCTTGGATAAGGTGTTCAGCCAGATCAAAATGACCGGAAATAAGCTGGGCCCATTTTTTGTCACCCAAGTGCCGGGTGATATCTGACGACCCGACAATGTCAGTGAACATGACCGAAGCGGTTCCCTCGGTCTGATCCTGTGTGAACTCCTGTTTTGCGGCTTCGATCAGTGCATTCAACACCGAATGCTCGATGCCGATCTTTTCCATGTTCGAGGTCGGGTTAGACACATGCAGCTGCACCATTTTCCAGACGCCGTCTTCCAGATGCAGAACAAATGTAAAGCGGTGCCAGGCTGAATTGCCGTTCGAATGAAAGGTCAGCGTCGCTTCGCAAAATGCCCAGCCTACATCCCCACATTCAAAGGCTTCCAGCGAATGTTCCTGCCAGTCATAGTCCGGGATTTCGTTGGTGTGATCGGCGAAGCCACGCCGAAACACCTGCCCGGACCATGCCTCTTCATCCGCCGAGCCCTGATACCGCAGGTGTTCCGAGGATGACAGCATGTTGACCAGCACAGCCCGATCCTTGTCATGAACGGCTTGATTCCATCGCCGTACAACTGCGATCAGTTCCGGTGAAGGGACAATGTCGCTGGTCATATCATCCCTACAGCTTTATCGCCTGCATAACCTGCGGTTCGATGACGTCTACACCCGGCAAAGCACCTGCCAGAGCCTGAGCGGATTGCTCAAGAATCGGGAAGGTCTTGTAGTGGCAGGGAATTACCGTCTTGAAGTTGAAGTATCTTTTGGCGGCGTAGGCGGCAGCTTTCATATCCATGGTGAAATGCCCGCCCGCTGACAGGATGCCAATATCGGGTTTGTAGTAATCCCCCAACCAGTCCATGTCGGCCATGATGTCGGTATCACCTGAAACATAAAGCATGCGCCCCTCGGCACTGATCATAAAGCCGACCTCGCTGCCGCCCGTGCGCAGGCCGTCCGGTGTCGAAAAGGTCGAGCTGTGAGAGGCCGGGACCATTGTTACCATGACCCCGTTCAGGTTGACCGTGCCGCCCTTGTTGAAACCAATGGTCTCGATGCTTTCGGCTTCGGCCCAGTACCCCATCAGGTCATATTGTCCCACAACCGGAATCTTCAGGTGTTTGGCCAAAGGCAGAACGTCGACGACATGGTCAAAATGCGTATGGGTCAGAAGGATGTGGGTGGCGCCACCAACGGCGGCGTCATGCTGTTCCTCGGGCAAGACCGGGTTGCCGGTCAGCCAGGGGTCGATTAGCAGCACCTGTCCCTGGGTTTCGATACGGAAACTTCCATGGCCCAACCAGATAATGTTCATAATTATTTCCTCCCAATCATTCTGTTGGCGGCAGCCTAACATCGGATAAGTAAATTTCCATGGATTGGTTTCGTGAAATAGACGGGTACTGCGAGCGGCTGTCTCCAGCCTACTGGGCCGAGCCCGTTAACGCGGTCACAAACGCTGCTTTTCTGATTTGCGCATGGGTCATGTGGAGGCGCGTGCGCAATCAGAACATGCCGCTGGCCAAGGTTTTGGTGGCGCTTCTGGCGATCGTCGGGTTTGGCAGTTACCTGTTCCACACGCATGCGCAGGTATGGGCGGCTTTGGCGGATGTCGCGCCCATACTGTTGTTCATATTGGTCTATATTTTTGCGGTGAACAAAGACATCTGGAAGATGCCTTCGTGGTTGGCGTTCGGGGGTATGCTTCTTTTTCTTCCCTATGCGACGGCTGCTGTCCCACTGTTCCAAATGGTTCCGGGGCTTGAAGGGTCGGCGGTTTATGCACCGGTCCCTTTGCTGATCCTGATCTATGCTGTTCTTTTGAGCGGCCGTGATCCGATTCTGGCCAAAGGGCTGAAAATCGGGGCGTTGATCCTGATCCTGTCGATTATCTTTCGTGCCCTCGATATGTGTCTCTGTGGTCAATGGCCCGTGGGGACACACTTCATGTGGCATATCCTGAATGCCATCATGTTGGGCTGGATGATCGAAGTATATTGTGCAGCCCTCATCAGGGGTCGTGTCACCCAAACTCATGGGTCATGAGAATATGGCGCGGAGGCCTGTCGTTACCAACCTCAAGACTTATTATTCGGTCGATGAAACGGCGTTGGCCTTTTCTCAGTCTTGAAAGGCTGCGGCCAGATGATCCGGCAGGTCGAATTCGCTTAAAACCCGTGCGCGGCCCTCGGGCGACATCTTGCGGGCAGTCTTTTCAACAATGCTCTGGATTTTCTCGGCTGAGTGTTTCGCCGCAAAGGGCTGGAAATACCATTTCAGAAACACAAAGCAGATCACATCTTCAAGCGCCTGCACCTCTGCATCGCGTTTGATGCCTTGCTTGCGCAACATGCGGCCCGCAGCTTCGGCCTGCTCGGCGTCATAGCCTTCTTGAGTCATCAAACTCATCACCACGTCCGCGTGATGTACACCCTGCGCCTTTCGCCAGGCCAGATAACCCGCCCGGCCTTCCGGGAATTCACTGCGGGCAAGTTTCCACCGCTCCACATGTTGACCACGCGCCGCAATCTGCAAGGCGTCGGACGCACCCGGAAAAAGGCGGTCAAGCTCTGCACTCATACGTTCGCCGTAAAGCTGCGCTTTGGGGCGGCCATCATCGCGATTGGGGTCATTTGCGTTGGCTGCATCGATGGCATCCAGGACCGCTTGTTTTTGCGTGTTCATCAACTGCTCCACTTGCTTGTCAGAACCGCAAGCGACCTATGCAGTTCCCTGTTGGTATTTGCAGCAATGCTAACGACTCGCTTAGGGCTGTGCACCCTCGAATATGCGCTATGGCCGGGTCAGAGAGGGGAAATCCAACCCGGCCGGGACCTGCGCGTCACTTTGCAGGTTTAACCTTGTCCTGTGTGACCGGTTCCGTCACGGGCGAGGGGAAGGTCAACGTACGTGTCAGGTTGCTTGTGTCGATACCCAATGCCATGGCCGGTGCGGCCAAAATGGTGGCGGACAAGACTGCGGCTATCATCAGGGGTTTCATGTTTTTCTCCGGTTTGCGTTGTGTCGCATAACTAGAAATGAACAATATAGTTCAGTTTTCAAGATCAATATTGAACTATTCAGTTTACTTTTTTGCATACCACTCATTCAGTTTTGAATGGCGGGTGTCACGCGGCGAAACTTAAACTCGGTACGGCCCATGGCGCAGCGGTCTTGCGACTGCCGCGACAGACAGGTAAACGCCCCATAACGTAGATGAGGGAAGCCGATGTCGATTGACCAAAGCACCGCCGCCAAAGTGGCCAAACTGGCCCGGATCAAGGTCGAGGATGACGCGCTGCCGGCGCTGGCATCCGAGTTCAACACCATCCTCGGGTTCATCGAACAGCTGAACGAAGTGGACGTCGACGGTGTCGAGCCGATGGTCTCGGTCACGCCGATGCGGCTGAAACGCCGTAAGGACGAGGTGACCGACGGCAACCAGCAGGACAAGGTTCTGGCCAACGCGCCTGACGCCCGCGAAGGGTTCTTCGCTGTTCCTAAAGTGGTGGAGTAAGACATGAGCGATTTGAACAAACTGGGTCTGGCCGAGGCGCGCGATGCCCTGCGTTCCGGTGACGTCACATCTGTCGAGTTGACCGACGCCTGCCTGAAAGCCATTGACGAGGCAGATGCGCTGAACGCCTTTGTCCACAAGACACCCGAACTTGCAATGGAGCGCGCCAAGGCCGCGGATGAGCGGATCCAGCGTGGCGACGCACCGTCGATGTGTGGCCTGCCGATCGGCATCAAGGATCTGTTTTGCACCAAGGGTGTGCCGTCGCAGGCGGCGTCGAAAATCCTGGAAGGATTCAAGCCGGAATACGAATCCACCGTTTCTCAGCAACTGGCCGATGCAGGCGCGGTGATGCTGGGTAAACTGAACATGGACGAATTCGCCATGGGATCGTCCAACGAAACCTCGACCTATGGCAATGCGGTCAGCCCGTGGCGCCGTGGCAACGATGATGCGCAACTGACACCGGGCGGCTCGTCTGGCGGGTCTGCATCTGCCGTGGCTGCTGATTTGTGCCTGGCTGCGACAGGTACCGACACCGGAGGCTCGATCCGCCAGCCTGCGGCCTTCGTCGGCATCACGGGCATCAAACCCACCTATGGTCGTTGCTCGCGGTGGGGCATCGTCGCCTTTGCGTCCTCGCTGGATCAGGCAGGACCAATGACCAAGAACGTACGTGATGCAGCGATCATGCTGGAAACCATGTGCGGGCATGACCCCAAGGATTCGACCAGTGCCGAACTGTCCGTCCCGAATTTCGAGGCCATGCTGACCGGTGACATCAAGGGCAAGAAGATCGGTATCCCGAAAGAGTACCGTATGGACGGCATGCCCGCCGAGATCGAAAAACTCTGGGCCGATGGCGCAGCGATGCTGAAAGCTGCGGGTGCCGAGATTGTCGACATCTCGCTTCCGCACACCAAATACGCACTGCCCGCCTATTACGTGATTGCCCCGGCCGAGGCGTCTTCGAACCTCGCCCGTTATGATGGTGTTCGCTATGGCCGCCGCGCACAGCTGGCGCAGGGCGATGGCATCACCGAGATGTACGAAAAGACCCGCGCCGAAGGCTTTGGCCCAGAGGTGCAGCGCCGCGTGATGGTCGGCACATATGTGCTGTCCGCAGGTTTCTATGACGCCTATTACAATCGCGCGCGCCGGGTCCGGACATTGATCAAGAAAGACTTCGAAGACGTGTTTGCCGCAGGCATCGATGCCATTCTGACACCGGCAACCCCTTCGGCGGCTTTCGGTCTGGGTGAAATGACCGAGGCGGACCCTGTTCAAATGTATTTGAACGACGTCTTTACAGTTACCGTGAACCTCGCTGGCTTGCCCGGTATCTCGGTCCCCGCAGGGCTGGATGCACAAGGTCTTCCGTTGGGGTTGCAGCTGATCGGGCGCCCATGGGAAGAAGGTGACTTGCTCAATACCGCTTATGCGCTGGAAAACGCAGCCGGTTTTGTGGCCAAGCCCGGCAAATGGTGGTAAGCCTTCGGGCAAGTGAATTACTGAAGACGGAGCCAATCAATGCGTGTTTTGCTTTTGGTCCCGGCCCTGACACTGGCTGCGGCCTGCACCAATGTCGCGCCGTTGACCAGCACGGGTTTCAACACGCCTGAATATCAGGCACAGCGCGAGGCTCAATTGGCGGGTCAGGGCGGGGCGGTCAATCCGCTGCTGGCTCCGGTCGATGTTTCCCAGCAACCACTGGGCACACCGGGATCATCGACCTTTGCAACAGGTGAGAATGCGGACATCGCCAACCAGACCGCCGCAGCGTTGGCCAGCACGTCCGGGCAATCCTCGGTCTCCGCGTCGTCGGCTGCCGGCTCCAACAGCAGCGCAATCTCTGACGAGCAGGACTTCGCAGCCGTGTCCGAGAGGCGCAGCATCCAATCCGATGCCGCCCGGATTGCGCAAAACCGCCAGACCTACGAAGTCGTCGCTCCAACCGCCGTGCCTGAGCGCACGGCGAGCGGCCAACCGAATATCGTACAATATGCGCTGAGCACCTCCAATCCGGTGGGCACACAACTTTACAGCCGTTCCGGTTTCAACCTGCAAGCCAAGGCACAGAGGAACTGCGCGCAATTCCCGTCACCGGATCAGGCTCAGATCGAATTCCTGTCCAACGGCGGTCCGCAACGTGACCGCAAGGGGCTGGACCCGGACGGCGACGGCTATGCCTGTGGCTGGGACCCCAGCCCGTTCCGCAGTGCCGTTAACAACTGACACCCTTACGCCGATCTGGCATCCGTCTCCGAATTTCGGCAAGCGCCGGGGCGGGCTGTTGCCATCCTTGATCGTGATCCACTATACGGCCATGGACAGCGCGCAGGCGGCTCTGGATCGTCTGTGCGACCCGGCTTCCGAAGTTTCGGCTCATTACCTGATCGGGGGTGATGGCACCCTGTGGCAAATGGTGCGTGAAGAAGATCGCGCCTGGCATGCCGGGGCAGGGGAATGGGACGGCAAGGACGACATCAACTCGCGCTCGGTTGGGATCGAACTGGAAAACACCGGCAAACATCCGTTCTCGCAGCCGCAAATGGCGGTGCTGGAACAGTTGTTGCCCCTGATCATGACCCGCTGGTCCATTACTCCGTCCGGGGTTATCGGGCATTCCGACATGGCGCCCGGGCGAAAATCCGACCCTGGGCCGCGCTTTGACTGGAACAGGCTCGAAAAGCAGGCGCTGGCCAAACCGCGCGGCACAGGAGTTGATCCGATGTCACCCGATGCAGAAGCATTTCGCGCCTCTGCTCGGATGGCAGGTTTCACCGCCCCCGTGGACGATGCAAAACTGCTGGCCGCTGTCCGGTTGCGATTTCGCCCCTGGGCGAAAGGTCCGCTGGACATGGCGGATATGAATGCGGTCACCCCGTCGGACACAACAACCTGATCCGCTCTTCATCTGGCCAAAAATATCCCGGGGTTGAATTGGCCGCAGGCCAAGAAGGGGCTGGCCCCTTCTCGGGCCTGTCAGCTCTTGACGCCGCAGACCGCAAAGCTTACCCAGCCCGGGCGCGGAGGGCCGGATGGCCGCTGGGGCGTATGCCCGAGAGGAAAGTCCGGACTCCACAAGACAACGGTGCCGGGTAACGCCCGGGCGGGGCAACCCGACGGAAAGCGCCACAGAAATCAGACCGCCCAGAGCCTCGGCCGCGGGTAAGGGTGAAACGGTGGGGTAAGAGCCCACCGCGCCGCTGGCAACAGTGGCGGCACGGCAAGCCCCACCGGGAGCAATGCCAAATAGGGTCCCCGCGCGGGCCGGTCGGCGCAAGCCGATACCGCCGCTAAGCGCGTCTTGGCCGAGAGGGACCGGGTTGGCAGCTTGAGCCGTGCAGCAATGCACGGCCTAGAGGAATGGTCATCGAAGGGGGCAACCCCGGAACAAGATCCGGCTTACAGGCCCTCCGCGCGTATCTACTTATCCTCCGGGCGGCGTGTAGGTCCCCGCCAATCTTGCGGCTTTCTCAGTGACCGAAACGAACTCGTCCGCAGTCCAGGCCCGAACCGTTTCTATGTTCGTGACCGCACCCGATGCCGCGACTGCCATGCCAACCGCCACAGCATCTGTTCCGTCTGGCGCTTCGCTGATCACGACCACGTCATTGCTGCCGGTTGTCATGTAAAAGGACAGCAGTCGGCCGCCGACTTTCTCCAGCAGTGCTTTCACCGGGCCGGTGCGGTTCTCGGGCTTTTGCAACATGCCTTTGACGCCAGCTTGCGAATAAGTTGCGTAGGTAATGAAAACAGGCATTGGTACCTCCTTTTTAACGAGAAATCACAGGGCCTTTCAGTCAGCCGCCCCGGGGGCCGTCTTGCGTCAGATACCGGAGATCAACGGTGCCGCGATGTGCCAAAGACCTGCTCCGATAAGCGCCACACCTGACACCGGCGCCAGCCACCGGGCTGTCGGCAGAAGCTTTTCCAGCGCGACATAGGCGGCAATGCCAACGATCCAGTAGAGGTTCATGATCCCTCCGACGAACAGCAGCAGCATCAACGCCCAGCAGCATCCCAGGCAATACGTGCCGTGCAGGGCTCCGGTTCTGAGCGCGCCGAAGGGTCCGGGCCGGTTGTGACCGGCCAGAAACCTTGCGGGGCTTTGGCAGTAACGAAGGCACGCATTCTTCAAACTTGAAAACTGATAGAACCCGGCAGCCAGCAGAACACTTCCCGCGAAAGGGCCAGAGCGGATTGTCATCATCGGCCCGCTCGACAGCCCGATATGTTCCAGTCCCCACTGCAATGCCGTTGCAGTCAGGCTGAACGCACCCCAGGTCACCAGATAGCCCAACAGGAAACACAGGCTGAACGTTGCGGCGCGGTCTTTCTCAGGGCCCATGCGCTTTGTCGCTGCAAACAAAAGCACGGCTGGCGCGGCACTTGGGGTCATCATGGCAATCATCATGATCCACCACATCAGGAAGATGAGCAGAGTGTAACCGAAGCTCCAGGCGGTTGCGGAACCCATCTGCATGGGCTCCCCAACCGGCCCTGCCATGCGGGTCATTTCGACCGCAGACATTTTCATCCCGACGCCGGCAACTGTGTACCAGGTGGCAGCAAGAATGATCAGAAGGACGCTGCCCAACACGATTGCATTGTCCTGCTTCAACAGCCGCTCAATCGCCCCGGCAGGGGCTGTCGCACTCTGTCTGGTCATGAAAGAGTCTCCGGCTACGCGCCCAGAACACCGTGACCCGAGAGGTTCAGATGTGCGAGATGGGCGTGCGTGGCATCAAAGGTAAGGCTGATTTCGCCGCCCGTTGTTTTGGCCGACCCCGAGGCAGCCTCTGCGTGGCGGTACTCAAAGCCGTTCGGCAACTGGATCGATGCCCTGTGCGCGGCGCCCGATACGATATGTGGAATCGGGCTGACCTCGACGTCGAAGACCCCCGGAACATTGGCGTAGCCGCTACGATCATCGCGGTTCCAGTTCAATTCGATTGGGACAAAAAGCGTATCATATTTCGTCGGGGCCATCGCACTGTAAACGTACCACATGGTCGCCATTTCATCGGTGTCTTCGCCGGTCATGATGGCCTGCAATGCTGCGCGCTGTTCGGCTTTAGCACTTTCGTCAATGATCAGTTGCATCTGACCATTGCCTTCGTGGATCGGTCCCGGCCAGTGATAAACACCTGCTGCCCGCAAACCGGCCAGATCAGTATCGCCATAATGCCCGCTTTCGATGTCGAAAACGACAACAGCCTCGCAATTTCCGTGTGATGGAAGAACGCTGAATTGGCAGGGACAGCCGAAATTGCAATTACAATTGGCCAGTTCTTCGCCCTGAATAACCCATTCTGTCATGATAGCCCCCCAAGAAAAGCTGCGTAAAACAACACTGCTCCGCGCGGGCACTACCTGTTCACACTGCCTTGGTCGTCGAGCCTGAAGTTGGCCTCTTGGACGTATCAGTTGCGGCAAACCTATCACGATATCGTGATATGTACAAACTTACTCACTGTCTTTTGGTCCTCATCGGCTTGGAAATTCAGTCCGGAATCCCGTGGGGGTTGAACGTGGTATTCGCCTTTGCATTCCTTTGATAGAACTGGGGCGTATTTTGAAAAACCGGGAGGATTGTCATGAGCTTTATGAAGACACTTGCGTCCGTTGCAGTTGGTTTCGCGGCTGCGAAGGGGATGGAGAAATACCAGAAAATGGGCGGAATGGCTGGCTTGCAGGACATGATGCAAGGCGCAGGCGGCGGCCTTGGTATGGATCAGCTTGGCAAAATGGCCGAACAGTTCGGCCTTCCCGGAGGTGCGACAGGCCTTCAGGACATGATGGGTAAGATGGGGCTGGGTGGCAGTGCCGCAGGTGCCGCAGGTGCCGCCGGTCTTGGCGGGCTTTTGAATGCGATGCAGGGGGCGGCCAGAACTGGCAGCCAGCAGACCACCGACATGATGGAGACGGTGTTTGGCGGAACACCAGCCGGGGCTGCCATGGAAGCTCAGGCCAAGCTCATGTTGCGGGCGATGATCCAGGCGGCAAAGGCAGACGGCGAGCTGGACGAGCACGAGAAAGAAACGATCCTCGGAGAGTTGGGCGATGACATCAGTGACGAGGAACGCGCATTCGTGCAGGAACAACTGAACGCACCTGTCGACGTCATGGGTCTGGCAGCTGATTCTGGGGCACCGCTCAGAACGCAGATTTATGCGACATCTCTGGCGGCAATACGGTTGGACAATGATCGTGAGGCCGCATATTTGCGGCAATTGTCCACTGCGCTGGGTCTTTCGGACAGTGAAAGAGACCAGATTCACAGCTATATGGGTGCGCCAACGTTACCGGGTTAAATCTGTGCCCGATTCCTGGGCTGGGATCGTCCGATTGGCCTTGACATGCACAGCGTAGCGCGTAAAAGCGCACGCTCATAGGAATTCAACCGAAAGGCCCCTGCCTTTCCGGACGCAGGAGATAACCATGGCGAAGCCGACGACAATCAAGATCCGTCTGAACTCGACCGCGGGCACGGGCCACTTCTACGTGACCAAAAAGAACGCACGCACCATGACCGAGAAAATGACCATTCGTAAATACGATCCGGTCGTTCGGAAGCATGTCGAGTACAAGGAAGGCAAGATCAAGTAATCTTTCCGTTCCATTTGGACTTTCCAAAAAGGCTCTGCTTGGCAGAGCCTTTTTTTGTGCTGAATTCCGGTGCTTGGTCGCCAATTACGTCAACATGCCCATCTGGGGCCGTTGCAGGAGCGCATCAGCCACCGATGCAATCGCATTGGCTGTGGCTTGCTTTTTGTGCCGACCTGCAAGTACGCTTGAGCAAACCGCCACAAAATGTTGACCGCCATGAAAAAAATCTTGTTATCCACAATAGCCGTTCTGACTTTGGCGGCTTGTGAAGACCCGTTCAACCGTGAAGGTGTCGGGTTTACCGGAATCGATGGCGAACCCCGCACGATTTCCGACGTTCCCGGAGCCGTCGCATTTCTGCCGCCTGAAACGAATGTCCCGGCTGAGCTGGCAGAACTTCAGACCGTTACTCTATTGGCTGATGAAGTGGACCCCTCCAAGGTGGCAGCCGTTGCTATCGATAATGGCGGGCGGACGCCGGACAATGCGGTCCAGCTACAGGGCAGCGATACGAACCTGTTCCTGAGCACCGTCAGTGTCAACGGAACCTTGTTTGGTGTCCTTCGCACGCCGACGAACAGCGTAAAGGTCGATAACTCGATCGGTGTTGGTTTTGCGCAAGAGGCCGAGCGTTTTACCGGGTGCCTGCCTGCTGGTGATGTGTTCCGCAAAGGCACGTCCGAGCGTAGTTCGGGCTTTGCGGTGCCGTTGAACTGCAGCTAAGTCTCATACCTTCTGATGTATCAAGCCCTCGCCGATCTGGTGGGGGCTTTTCTTATCTGGGTACGCGCGGACGCCGTAGCTTTGTCTGGAAGGACTTGTGCATCGGGCAAGCGCAATCATCAGTTGGTTCTAAACGAAAAAAGGCCGGTCTGATGACCGGCCTTTTCCCTTACATTGGTTTGCAATTACTCGCGGTTACCCAAGAATTGCAGCAGGAACATGAACAGGTTGATGAAGTCCAGGTACAGGTTCAACGCGCCCATGATAGCGGCCTTGCCCAGCCATTCCTGATCGCCACTATGGGCCATTTGCAGGTATGTGTTCTTGATATTCTGGGTGTCATAAGCAGTCAGGCCCGCGAAGATCAGAACGCCGATGGCCGAGATTGCAAAGGCAACCGCCGAAGATGCCAGAAAGATGTTCACAACCATCGCGACGATCAGGCCGATCAGGCCCATCATCAGGAAAGTGCCCATGGCGGACAAGTCTTTCTTGGTTGTGTAACCATACAGGGAAAGGCCTGCGAACGCGATTGCGGTGATCAGGAAGACCTGAATGACCGACTCACCGGTGAAAACAAGGAAGATCCAGCTGATCGAAACGCCCATCACCGCTGCAAAAACGTAGAACACCAGCTGTGCGGCGGCCGCCGACATACGGTTGATCCCGGCACTGAAGCCGAAGACAAACAGCAGGGGTGCAAACATGATGACCCAGCGCAGGGGCGATGCGTAAATGCTGTAGCCCAGCGATGTCAGATAGGTATCGGCATTCAACTGTGCCGCCGCGGCTGACGGATCGCTTGTGGTTGCCAGGCCCGCGATGGCCCAGGCTGCTGCGAATGTGATGAGCATGCCTACGGACATAGTGCCATAGACTTTGTTCATATGGGCGCGCAGGCCCTCATCAATCTCGGCAGCGCGCGCGCCGGCCGCCGTCCGGATCGTGTCGAATTGTGCCATCAAAGGGTCTCCCTTTACATAATTATGCAGCCCCCCGGCTGTGCGGGAAGCGTTCTAGGCAAATATCGGCAACTCAGGGCTGTGTTTCAAGTATTTACCGCGGAAAACCAACTAATTTACGCAACAAAAGTGGCGATCCGTAACAAGTGACCGCCACTCATGAACTAAAGATTTGTATTTGCATCATTTCTGCCAGAATTCCGGCGCGTCCCAGACGAAGCGTCTGGCTTCGGCATCGGCCTCTGATCTGGAGATTCCGATGTCCTGAAGGGCGCGATTATCAAGTCGCGCCAGCTGGTGGCGTTGACGCTTCAGGGAAACAGCATGCCTGATGATAGTGCTGAGTGATTGCTTTTTCTGCTTGCAGGGGCGATGAATGGCAATTTGGGTCATATTTATTGTCCTTTCGTCTCTTTTCGATGGTTTCGCTTGTCTTCATCAATTTCCTTGATTGATATGGGGGAGTATGACATATTTTGAAAACGAATATTTTTGATGAAACCCATAAGGAATTGTGAAGATGCGGAATCTGGACATCACAACCCTGCGCTCATTTGTTGCTGTGGCAGATCAGGGTGGGGTGACGCGCGCTGCAGGTTTCCTGCATCTGACGCAATCTGCGGTCTCGATGCAGTTGAAACGGTTGGAAGAGTTGCTTGGCCTGCAGTTGCTGGACCGCAGTGGCAGAACGATTGCCCTGACCGCGTCCGGTGAACAATTGCTGGCTTATGCGCGCCGCATGATCGCACTGAATGATGAGGTCATCTCGAAACTGACCGATCAGGCCTTTGAAGGTGAGGTGGTGTTGGGGGTTCCTCACGACATAGTTTACCCGGCCATCCCAAGGGTCCTGCAACGATTTAACGCGGATTTCCCGCGGGTCAGAGTTCAGCTGGTGTCGTCTTATTCCTTGCAGTTGAAAGAGATGTACCAACGCGGTGAATGTGACGTGATCCTGACCACGGAACCGTCGTCGGTGGATGGTGCGGAAACCATTGCAGAGCTGCCCTTGCGCTGGATAGGTGCACCGGGCGGGTCAGCCTGGCGCAAGCGTCCGCTACCTTTGGCACTTGGACGTCGCTGCTTGTTTCGACCACAGGTGATATCCGCGCTGGATGCAGCCGGTATTCCCTGGGAGTTGTCGGTGGAAACTGAAAACGACCGCACAATCGAGGCCACAGTCAGTGCTGATCTGGCAGTGTATGCGGCACTGGAAGGTACCGAAGCCGCACATCTTGAGCAGATCGAAGGCGGCGGTGCGCTACCGGACCTGCCTGCGCATATGATCAACCTGTATGGTGGCGAGCCGGGTCGAGACGCGGTTGTCGAAGCACTGGCGCAGTTGGTGCGTCAGAACTTCCGCCTGCTTGCGGGAACGCAACTGCGTGCCGTGGTGGGCTGATTGCGGTCAGGGGGTGATCACGATTTTGCCCGTCGATTTCCGCTCTTTCAGCAACCGCAGGCCCTGCGCGACCTCATCAAGAGGCAAGACGTGGCTTATGTGCGGATTGATACGGCCCTCGGCGTGCCAGCGGAAAAGGGTGCCAAAGCTTTCGCGCACGGCTTCCGGCCGGAACTTCAAATACCCGCCAATGTAAAAGCCGATCACGGTCAGGTTCTTGACCAGCAGATGATTGGCGGGGATTTGCGGAACATCTCCCCCGGCAAATCCGATGGGCAGCAGGCGGCCTTCGGGGTTGGTGGCGCGAAAGGCCGCCTTGAACACATCGCCGCCGATTGCGTCATAAACGACATCCGCGCCGCCAAGCGATCTGACCCGATCCCTCAGATCCTCTGAGGCATCAATCAGGTAGTCGGCCCCTGCGGCGCGTGCAACGGCCAGCTTTTCGAGGCCGCGGGCCTGTGCGATGACGGTGGCGCCCATGAGCTTGCCGATTTCAACTGCGGTCAGCCCGACACCGCCCGCTGCGCCGGTAACCAGAAGCGTCTCGCCGGGTTGCAGTCGGGCGCGGTGGTCAAGCGCCATGTGGCTGGTGCCATAGGCAATCTGGATCGCAGCGGCGTCTTCGAAACGGGTCGTGTCCGGCAGCGGGATCGCGCGATCGGCGTCGAAAACGCCATATTCTGCCAGACCGCCCTGACCGGAATAGACGGCGATCCGATCGCCCGGTTTCAGGGTGGACACACCTGGACCGATGGTATCCACGACACCGGCGATTTCCATACCCAAAGTAAACGGCGCAGGCGGTGTATCCTGATACGTGCCTTTCTGCATCAGCAGATCAGCGAAATTCAACCCGCAGGCTTTGATCGCAACCCGTACCTGACCCTCACCCGGCTCGGGTTTCGGTACATCGCACAGCTGGGCAACTGCCCCGTCAGATCTAATACAATAGGCCTTCATTTGGTTCCTCACGTGCTTGGGGCATAGGCACGTGAGCTGTGCGAGATGTCAATTCCTTATGCGCGGCGTCATGAAACGCCTGAATATCTGTCGCATGTCCAGCCGGGCCACGCGAACAGCGGGCAGGGCATTTGACGCATACAACCACAGCCCTTGTGAGGGGGGATCGACTCAACCAGCTTGAAAAAAAATTCAAAACCGGCAATATTGGCAAGCAGTGCTGGTAACGGGGGACGGCACAGTCCGGATTTGGGGGCGGTTAAGGAAGCCCCTATTGGTATTGCGATCTCGGACGTCGCACGATCCCGTACAAATGTGTGTGTAGTAGAGGAGAATACCAATGACTCATCACGTCGATGTCCATGTGGGCAAGCGCGTTCGGCATCGCCGCTGGCTGATTGGGATGACCCAGCAACAATTGGCGCAGCAAGTTGGTATCAAGTTTCAGCAAATCCAGAAATATGAGACCGGAGCCAACCGAATCAGCGCGTCCCGCCTGTGGGACATTGCCGAGGCATTGGACGTACCGGTCAGCTTCTTCTTTGAAGGTCTGGAAGAGGCCCAGAAAAGCAGCGCGGAAAAGAAATCTGTTCCAGCCGATCTGATGGGCGATAAAGAAGCCCTGGATCTAGTTCGCTCTTACTACGCAATTCCGGAAAACCAGCGCCGCCGCCTGTTTGAACTTGCACGTGTCCTCAGCGACGTCGCCTGATCAGACCGGCTTGACTTTGTCAGGTAATGCCCGCACCAGAGTGCCATGCATCCGGCGAGTTTAAGCGACATTGAAATTGCAGAAGAAATGGCCGAAGCGGCACGCGCGGCCATTCTTCCTTTTTTCCGTCAGACCAATCTGGAAACTGCGAACAAGCTGACCGAAGGGTTTGACCCCGTCACCGTAGCGGATCGGGCCGCTGAAAAAGCCATGCGAGAGGTGCTGTCCCGATTGCGCCCTGAAGATGGCGTATTGGGTGAAGAATACGGTGCGCACAAGGGCAGCAGTGGCCGAACCTGGGTTCTGGACCCCATCGACGGCACGCGCGGGTTTATCAGTGGCACACCAACCTGGGGCGTTCTGATCGCGCTCAGCACAGCAGACGGGCCGATCATGGGGGTGATTGATCAGCCCTACATTGGCGAACGCTTTGTCGGATCGACAGCTGGTGCGCAGCTTACAGGGCCACAGGGGACCAGAAAGCTGCAAACACGGGGGACGAAATCTCTGGCGCAGGCGACGCTGTTCACCACTTTTCCTGAAGTCGGCACCCCGGATGACCGGGCCGGGTTTCAGGCCGTGTCGGAGCAGGTGCAACTGACTCGATATGGAATGGACTGCTACGCTTATGCCTTGTTGGCCGCAGGGCAAGCAGATCTGGTGATCGAAGCAGGGCTGAACTCATATGACATTCAGGCCCCTATCGCGGTTATTCAGGCGGCAGGCGGAATTGTGACCGATTGGCAAGGCGGCCCGGCGCATGAGGGCGGTCGAGCATTGGCCGCAGCCAACGCAGAAATACATGCAGAGGCACTTCAGATCCTGCGTCGGTTCTGAAACCTGTTGTCGCAGATCCCGATGGCGGGTACATAATACCCGGTCGGTTCTTGAGCCCGTTTTCCGCCGACCTTCGCACTCCTTGCAAGAGACGGGCAGATGCAGGAGCGCGACATGACAGAAATCCTACTCAAAAACGCTGATCTGATCCTGACGATGGACGAGTCCCGGCAGGAACTCCCCGCGGCGGACATTCTGATCCGCGACGGCCAGATCGCGGGGATCGGGCACGGATTGCAAACACAAGGCGAGGTTCACGATGTTTCGGGCTGTCTGGTGACACCCGGGTTAGTGAACACCCATCACCATCTTTACCAAACGTTGACCCGCGCGGTGCCGGGCGGGCAGGATGCATTGCTGTTCGGGTGGCTTCAGACACTCTATCCGATTTGGGCGAAGTTCGGACCAGACGAGATGTTCACCTCGGCCCAGATCGGTTTGGCAGAGCTGGCGCTGTCAGGCTGTACGCTCAGTTCTGATCACCTGTACCTCTATCCCAATGGTTCGCGGCTGGAGGACACGATTGCTGCCGCATCCGAGTTGGGGATGCGATTTCACCCGACACGTGGCGCGATGAGCATTGGTGAAAGCGATGGCGGCCTGCCTCCGGACAGTCTGGTGGAAGAAGAAACTGCCATTCTGGACGACATGATCCGCGTCGTGGATGCATTTCACGATCCGTCAGAAGGGTCGATGTGCCGCGTAGGTCTTGCCCCGTGTTCACCGTTTTCCGTCAGCCGGGACCTGATGCGAGATGCAGCCCTTCTGGCACGGGACAAAGGCGTGATGTTGCATACACATCTGGCTGAAAACGATGAAGATATCGCCTATTCACAGGCTCAGTTCGGCTGTCGACCCGGTCAATACGCCGAAGATCTGAGTTGGACCGGCCCGGATGTCTGGCACGCTCATTGCGTCAAGCTGGACGGGGCCGAGATTGATCTGTTTTCGCGCACCAAAACTGGTGTCGCTCATTGCCCATGTTCGAACTGCCGTCTGGGATCAGGCATCGCGCCGGTGCGGGCGATGCGCGATGCGGGGGTAAAGGTAGGCCTCGGCGCTGATGGCTCGGCCAGTAATGACAACGGTAATCTGATGCTTGAGGCCCGGCAGGCGCTGCTGTTGCAACGGGTGGTCAATGGGGCGGATGCGATGTCGGCCCGCGAAGCATTGGAGATTGCAACCCGCGGCGGGGCCGATGTGCTGGGGCGTCCCGATTGCGGGCGGCTTATGCCGGGAAAACGCGCGGATGTCGCTGTCTGGGATATGCGCAGTATCGAATGCGCAGGCAGCTGGGACCCGGCAGCTCTGCTTCTGGCCGGTCCGATGCAAGTAAAGCACCTGTTTGTCGAAGGCCGCCAGATCGTGCGGGATGGGCATATCACGACGATTGACCTGCCCCGCGTGATTGAGCGTCAAAACAGTCTTGCCAAGGGGTTGCAGGCCTAAGCGGCCTGCCGCCCACCAATCCAGACCTCGGCCACAGCCCGATCATCACCCATCATGATGGTCGGGAAGATTGCCTCCCAAACATCGTTTGCACAAGCTTCGCGCTGGGCGATGGCCGGGGTCGAGGCGAGATCAATCACGACCAGATCCGCCTCCATTCCCGGAGCAATGTTGCCGATGCAATCATCCATCCGCAGGCTGCGCGCCGACCCGACTGTACCCAGCCACAGCAATTGCGCCGGATGCAGGGGGCGCCCACGCAACTGACCGATTTCATATGCGGCAGCCATGGTGCGAAGCATTGAAAAACTTGATCCGCCACCGGTATCCGTTGCCAAACCGATCCGGTGGCCATCGTGGATCAAGCCGTTCATGTCGAACAGACCCGACCCTATGAAGGTGTTCGAGGTGGGGCAGTGGATCAATGACGCATCAACCTCGCGCAGACGATCGCGTTCCCGGTCTTCCAGATGGATGACATGCCCATAAAGTCCGTTCTGCCCCAGCAGCCCGAACTTTTCGTAAGTGTCCAGATAGTCCCGCGCATCGGGGAACAGGGAGCGGACCCACTCGATTTCGTCTGTCTGCTCGCTCAGGTGTGTTTGCATCAGGCAATGGGGATGCTCCGCCCAAAGCGCGCCCATGGCCTCAAGCTGTTCAGGGGTGGACGTAGGTGAAAACCGGGGCGTGATGGCATAGGACAGGCGGTCGACACGGTGCCATTTCTCAAGCAGAGCGGCAGATTGGTCATAGGCGGTCTGGGCCGTGTCACGCAGACCTTCAGGCGCATTGCGATCCATGCAGGTCTTGCCCGCGACCACGCGCTGTCCCCGTTGTTGCGCGGCAGTGAAAAAGGCATCCACGCTTTCGGGGTGGATGGTGCAAAAACTGCACATCGTCGTTGTGCCATGGGCGGCAGTCAGATCCAGATAACGGTTGGCGATTTCAGAGGCGTATTCAGGATCACCAAACTTCATCTCTTCGGGGAAGGTGTAGGTGTTCAGCCAGTCGATCAACCGCTTACCCCAACTGGCAATCATGGCCGTCTGTGGGTAGTGCACATGCGGGTCAACGAAACCCGCAATGATCAGGTGATTGCCATGGTCCTTGATGACAGCATCAGGGTGACGCCGCATCAGCGCTTCAGACGCGCCGACATCAGCAACGCGCCCTTTGTCAATCACGACAGCTTCGTCCAGTCGGGTCGCTTCGGTTGGCTCTCCGTCAAAGGGTGAGCCTGTGAAACTCAGAACGCGCCCTTTCAAAAGCGTCTTTTGCGCCATTTGCCCTGTTCTCCACCTGTTTGGGACCGCGCTGTAGCATAGGCAGACGAAAGAAGTGGGTAAATCGGCGCATTGTCATTGTTTTCTGGTAGCTGCTTCTTCTATTTAGGGGCCAATCGCCGAAAGAAGGGGGCAGCGCATGACGACAGGCAGTGATCAAGCCGAACACGATCTGCCCCACGACGAAGACGCGTATGCACTGGATCGCCGGACAGTGGCGGCGATCCTATACGCCGTCGATGTGGATGATCGCGACAAGCTGATTGAGCTGATGGAGCCACTGCACGCGGCTGATATCGCTGACCTACTGGAGCAGATCAATCCTTATGACCGGGCGCGGCTGATCCGGCTTTATGACAAGGAATTTGACGGCGACATCCTGTCGGAACTGGACGAAGCGGTCCGCGAGGAAATCATCTCCGTCCTGACCCCCGAGGTTCTGGCGGAAGCCGTGCGCGAGATGGAAAGCGACGACGTCGTTGACCTTCTGGAAGATCTTGAGGAACCGCAGCAGGAAGCCATTCTGGGCGCGCTCGAAGATTCCGAGCGGCTAGCGGCGCAACAGGCGCTTGCTTATCCCGAGAATTCGGCTGGTCGTTTGATGCAGCGCGAGGTCGTCATGGCGCCCGAGCATTGGACCGTCGGTCAGGCCATCGACTTCATGCGTGCCAATGATGATTTGCCCGAGCAGTTCTATCATGTTGTTCTGGTCGATCCGCGCCTGAAACCAACAGCGCAGGTGACATTGGGCAAGCTGATGGCGTCCCGTCGTGAGGTGCCGTTGCGCGATCTGGCGGAAGAGGAGTTTCACATCATCCCCGTTGATCAGGACGAGGAGGACGTGGCTTACGCCTTCAACCAGTATCACCTGATCTCGGCCCCAGTAGTGGATGCCGATGGGCGTCTGGTTGGTGTGATCACCATCGATGACGCGATGGTCGTTCTGGATGAAGAGCACGAAGAAGACATCCTGCGCCTTGCCGGTGTGAGCGACGAAAGCTCTCTGTCCGACAGTGTAGCGGCCACCAGCCGCCGGCGACTGCCCTGGCTGGCGGTAAACCTGTGCACGGCAATCTGTGCTTCGTTGGTAATCTCGCAATTTGCGGCGGCAATTGACCAGCTTGTCGCGCTGGCCATCCTGATGCCGATTGTTGCATCCATGGGGGGCAATGCGGGTACTCAGTCGCTGACCGTTGCAGTGCGCGCACTGGCGACGCGCGATCTGACCAATTCAAACGTGATGCGCGTTATCAGGCGGGAACTGCTGGTGGGCGTGTTGAACGGGCTCTGTTTTGCCATTGTACTGGGGACCGTGGGGATGCTGTGGTTCGGTTCACCTTGGCTGGGTGTCGTGATTGGGTCAGCCTTGGTCGTGAACATGATCATCGCGGGCTTTGCAGGTACGGTAGTACCGGTAGTGCTGGATCGTCTGGGAATTGACCCGGCGCTGGCGTCAGGAACCTTTGTGACAACCACAACCGATGTCATGGGGTTCTTCATCTTTCTTGGGCTTGCCAGTGTGGTGCTATTGTGACCGATCTGACTGAAATCAAAGCAGCTGCACGCAAAGCGGCATTTGCGCGCCGCAAGGTCGCGTTCGACACGCGTGTTCCCGGTGCAGCCGGACGTTTGTCCGAGGTTCTGGCGGGTTATCGCGGTGTGCCCTTGTCAGGCTACATGCCGATCCGGACCGAGATCGACCCGGTATCCGCCATGGCTGAAGCTGCGGCTTATGGGCCTGTTGGTGTTCCAGTGATCCAAGCCGCTGGAAAACCGCTGAAATTTTCGCGCTGGACGCCAGAAGGACCGCTGAAAGATGGCCCATTCGGTGCCAGAGTGCCCGAGGTCGATGATTATTTCGACCCCGAGATCCTGATCGTGCCGCTGGTGGCTTTTGATGCCAACGGCGGGCGTCTGGGATATGGCGGTGGATTTTATGATCGCACGCTGGAAGGATTGCGAGGCAAGCGCGCGACACTGGCAATCGGTTTCGCTTTTGACGCGCAAGAGGCGCAGGATCTGCCACTGGAGCCGACCGATCAGCCGCTGGACATGGTTGTCACGGAAAGCCGGGTGCTGACGTTCTAGCTGCTACTGTTCGAAATGGCTGCGCAAGTAATCCCAGGCATCCACCTCGGTGCCTTCCTTCAGGATGCAGACACCAAAGACGCTTCCGTCTTCGTTCTTCCGAAGTTGGTAAACTCCATCATTCTCGACGCAAAAGGTTGCCGCGGGATTGGGCATGGATGTCTTTGTGCCTTGCGCCATAACGCCCGAAGCGACCACAAGGCCGAATGTCAATATTGCCAATAACTTCACAACATGTCCTTTTGATATAAGCGCATGGCTAAGACTTTGCCACGCCTGCAAGCAATTTCAAGTTCGGGCTCAACTTAAATTTCACGGTTCCGCCTTGTTATTGCCCAGCACAGCCCCTACGACCCGGATAATGAGGATTTTGTTTCTTGGTGATGTCATGGGGCGCGCGGGGCGCGCGGCCGTTCAGCAGCATTTGCCGCGCCTGCGCGATGAATGGCGGCTGGATTTCGTTGTGGTCAATGGCGAAAACGCGTCGAACGGCATGGGGTTGAGCGGCGATCACGCCAAGCTGCTGCTGGATGCCGGTGCAGATTGCCTGACATTGGGCGACCATGCGTTCGACCAGAAAGACATGCTGCAATATATCGAGAAAGAACAGCGCATCGTGCGCCCGGTGAACTATGCCAAGGGCGCGCCGGGGCGGGGGCACCGGCTGTTCAACGCACCCGGAGGGCGCAAGGTTCTGGTGGTGCAGGTGTTGGGGCAGGTCTTTATGAAACGGCCATTCGACGACCCGTTCTCGGCCATAGAGCCCATCCTGAAATCGCACCCCAGGGGCGGGCAGGCACAAGCCATCATTGTCGATATGCATTGTGAGGCGACGTCCGAGAAGATGGCCATGGGTCACTATTGCGACAAGCGCGCCAGCCTTGTGGTGGGCACACATACCCATGTACCGACAGCGGATTCGCAGATTCTGCCGGGCGGCACAGGCTATCTGACGGATGCGGGCATGTGCGGCGACTATGACTCGGTCATTGGTATGGACAAGCAGGAACCGATGCGCCGGTTCATAACCGGGATGCCCAAGACCCGGTTTACCCCTGCCAATGGCGAGGCCACGCTGAGCGGAGTGTTCGTCGAAACGGATGATCGCGACGGTCAGGCCAAATCTGTTCGCATGGTGCGCGTTGGTGGGCGTTTGGAACAAGCCGGGCCTGATTAACGAACGTCGGGCTTGCCCTGCCACGCGCAATGCGTGAAACTGTATGTCATCAGGCGCTTGGGCCAGGGTTCGGACAGAATACCACGAATGAATTTCCTTCCACTGACAGAGACGGGCAGCGCAATTCTGGCGCTGCTGATTGTTGCGAGCATGTTCGTCATGTTCCTGCGCGAGGTTTATCCGACCGAGGTCGTGGCCATCGGTGGTGTCTCACTGATGCTGGTCACAGGGATATTGCCCTATCAAAGCGCGCTGGCGGTCTTGTCCAATCCCGCGCCCTGGACGATTGGGGCGATGTTCATCATCATGGGGGCCTTGGTGCGGACCGGGGCCTTGGACGCCTTCACGTCGACCGCGCAAAGGCAGGCGCAGGTCAACCCGCGCATTGCCATCGGATTGCTGATGGGGTTTGTCGTTCTGGCCTCGGCTTTTGTGTCTAACACGCCCGTTGTTGTGGTCATGATCCCGGTCTTTGTTCAGATCGCCCGCACGCTGAATGTACCCGCATCAAAGCTTCTAATTCCGCTCAGCTATGCCGCCATTCTTGGCGGGACACTGACGTTGATCGGAACGTCCACCAACCTGCTGGTGGATGGTGTGGCCCGCGCGCAGGGGATGAAAGCCTTTTCGATATTCGAGGTCACGCCGCTGGGAATTGCACTGGTGATCTACGGCATGATCTATCTGCGCTTCATCGCCCCCAGATTACTGCCCGAGCGGGACAGCATGGCCTCGCTGCTCAGCGACCGGTCCAGAATGAAGTTTTTCACCGAAGCGGTCATTCCGCCCGACAGCAACCTGATCGGGCGTGAAGTGACCGGTGTTCAGTTGTTCAAACGTCCCGGCGTGCGTCTGATCGACGTGGTCCGGGGCGATGAATCACTGCGGCGCAATCTGAAGGGCGTTGAATTGCAGGTCGGTGACCGCGTGGTCCTGCGGACCGAGATGACCGAACTTCTGAGCCTTCAGACCAACAAAGAGCTCAAGCGCGTGGATCAGGTTTCCGCTGTCGAGACCAAGACAGTCGAGGTTCTGATCACACCCGGATGCCGGATGGTGGGGCGGACATTGGGAATGCTGCGGTTGCGGCGCCGGTATGGTGTCTATGTTCTGGCCGTTCACCGCCGCAATCAGAATATCGGTCGCCAGTTGGATGACCTGGTGGTTCGGGTAGGGGATACATTACTGCTGGAGGGCGCCCCGGCAGATATCCAGCGCCTTGCAGCGGACATGGATATGGTGGATGTCAGCCAACCTTCTGCACGCGCCTTCCGTCGCAGCCATGCGCCAATTGCAATTGGCGCGCTGGTTGGGATCGTCGTCCTTGCAGCGCTGGGTGTCGCGCCGATCCTGCTGTTGTCGATTGTGGCCGTAGCCGTGGTTCTTCTGACCCGCTGCATCGACGCGGACGAGGCGTTCTCCTTTGTCGAAGGTCGCCTGTTGGCGCTGATCTTCGCGATGCTCGCCATCGGTGCGTCACTGGACAGCTCTGGCGCGGTTTCACTGATTGTCGAGGCCGTGGCGCCGGGACTAAGCGCTCTGCCGCCCTTCCTGATCATCTGGGCGATCTACCTGCTGACCTCGGTGCTGACCGAACTGGTCTCCAACAATGCGGTCGCGGTTGTGGTCACGCCAATAGCCATTGGACTGGCCCAGGCCGTCGGAATGGACCCGCGCCCGTTGGTGGTTGCCGTTATGGTGGCGGCTTCGGCGTCCTTTGCAACACCGATCGGATACCAGACCAACATGATGGTCTACGGCCCTGGCGGCTACAGGTTCACCGATTTCATGAAGGTGGGTGTTCCGCTAAATCTGACAGTCGGATTGTTGGCATCCCTGCTTATTCCATTGATCTGGCCTTTGTGATTTCGGCGCAGAATTGCCACTTTGTCGAAGCACATCTTGCAAAGACCCAAGTGCACACGATCTTTTGCGAAGAGGGTTTGCAAAAGGAATTGACCTATGCAGCAACTAAGTCGCGCAATATGGGCGGGTGCAGCAACTTGGGCGGCGTTAAGCGGTGTCGCCATTGCCGGTGCAGTTGAAGGGACCGCCACATACCGAGAGCGCATTGCACTGCCACCGGACGCAACCCTTTATGTCGAGCTTCAGGATATCTCGCTGGCCGATGCTCCCGCTGTCACGCTTGCCGCGCAACGGTATGCGCTGAGCGGGGTGCCCGCGCAGTTCAAATTGACCTATGACGATGCACTGATCATGGATGCTCATCGCTATAGCGTTCGGGCATCTGTGATGCAGGGGCAAAACCTGCTGTTCACCACAGATACCGTTTACCCCGTTCTGACGAATGGGGCAGAAAATGCCGCTGATCTTCTGTTGGTTCAGGTCCAGGGGCAGGGGGCGGCAACGCTGGACAACACCCAATGGGCCGCCTCGGGCCTGAATGGTGCGCCTGTCGAATCCGAGAAACGCCCCGAGCTTGTCTTTGGTCAGGATGGGGTTTTTTCAGGAAGCAGCGGCTGCAACCGGTTCAGCGGTCAGGCCGAGATTTCCGGCAATCGCATTGCGTTTCCAGACAACATGGCGGCAACACTCATGGCGTGCCCGCCCCCGCTGGACGCGGTTGAGCGGCAATTCCTGCAAGCCTTGCAGAACGTCACGACATTCGCGATGCAGGGCAACGCTCTGGCTCTGCTAGATGCGCAGGGCCAACCGGTGATCAAACTGGTGCGCAAGTAACAGGGAAAGTGCGTCAGGCGACGGCCCTTGAACGCCCGGCATTGCGACCGGAAAAGATGCAGCCGCCCAGGAATGTGCCTTCCAGCGCGTTGTAGCCGTGATAGCCGCCACCGCCGAATCCGGCGACTTCGCCAGCAGCGAACAGGCCCGGTACCACATTTCCGTCTGATCCAATCATCTGACTGTCCAGATTGGTCTGCAACCCACCCAGAGATTTGCGTGTCAGAATATGCAGCTTGACGGCAATCAGCGGGCCGTTGGCCGGATCCAGAAACTTATGCGGTTTGGCTGTGCGGATCAGTTTATCTCCGCGATAATTGCGCGCGGCAAGGATCGCCATCATCTGCGCATCTTTCGAAAAAGGGTTGTCGACCTGCGAATCCCGGGCTTCGATCTGGGCACGCAGTTGAGCCTCATCTATCGGAGTGTCGCCCAGATGGTTCATGCCGTTGACCAGTTCGGTCAGCGTGTTGGCAACAACAAAGTCCTCACCCTTTTCCTTGAACGCCTCGACCGGAGCAGTTGCGCTGGAACCTGACAGAATGCGCTGGCGGATAACCTCTTTCCAGCTGCCCGAAGTGAAGTCGGGGTTTTGTTCCGACCCGGACAGCGCAAATTCCTTTTTGATCACCTTCTGGGTCAGAACGAACCAGCTGTATTCATATCCGGTTTTCAGGATCTCACGCAGTGTCCCCAATGTGTCGAACCCCGGCAGACAGGGCGGTGCCAGGCGGTTGCCCCTGGCGTCAAACCACATTGAACTTGGGCCGGGCAGGATGCGAATGCCGTGGGCGGGCCAGATCGGGTCCCAGTTGCGGACGCCTTCGGTGTAATGCCACATCCGATCACCATTGATGACATGGCCCCCCGCTTTTTCGCTGATTGCGATCATGCGGCCATCAACGTGAAAGGGTACCCCTGCAACCATGTCTTTGGGAGGCTCACCCAAACGGTCCCGGGGCCAATTTTGACGCACCATGTCAAAATTGCCGCCAATACCGCCGGAGGTGACGATGATCGACGGGGCATAAACTTCGAACTCGCCAACCTCATCGCGGTTGGTTTTGCCACCGCGCTGGGAGGTGTCATCGGCCAGAATTTCTCCGGAAACACCTTTGGCGGTTCCGTTCTGCATGATGATATGGCTGACCTGGTGGCGGAACTTCATCTGGATCAATCCGGCGCTGACATGGTCGCGGACACGTCGGATAAAGTGTTCAAGAACGCCGGGGCCGGTGCCCCATGTGATGTGAAAGCGCGGGACCGAGTTGCCGTGCCCCGTCGCATAAGACCCGCCACGTTCGGCCCAGCCAACGACCGGAAACCAGCGCAGGCCCATTTCGTGCAGCCACTGACGCATCTCGCCAGCCGCAAACTCGATATAGGCTTCGGCCCATTTGCGGGGCCATGCGTCTTCGTCACGGTCAAACTGTGCGCTGCCCATCCAGTCGCGCAACGCCAGATCGTGGCTGTCGCGTATACCCATGCGGCGCTGTTCGGGGGTGTCGACCATGAACAGTCCACCAAGGCTCCAGAACGCCTGACCGCCCAGAAAGGTTTCGGGTTCCTGATCGAGTATGATTACCTTTTTGCCTCGGTCGCCCAGTTCGGCTGCGGCGGCCAATCCGGCCAGACCAGCACCGATTACGATCGCATCAGCAGTGTTGTTTGTCATAACGGTCCTTTCAGCGCCTGCGGAACCAGACAAGAAACGGCAGAACCACGGCGTACATCGTAATGCCATAAACCGCCGAGGGCAGGGCCAGCGGGCTGAACCCGCTTTCGGTATTCGTGATCAGCGCCGCCAGTGTAATGCCCAGCGTGGAGTTTTGAATACCGGTTTCGATCGAGATCGTCTTGCACTCATTCCAGGACAGGTTTGATATCCGCGCAAGCCCCAGCCCGATGAACAGCAGGGTGATATTCAAAGAAATCAAGCCTGCGCCCATGATGCCAAGATTGTCGACGAACAATTGCCAGTTCCCGGCCAGTGCCGCGGCAACGATCAGCACGAACAAAACGGTCGCGAGCGTTGACAATCCCGGCTCTACGCGGTTTGCAAACTCCGTTGCAAAGTAGCGAATTCCGACCCCGATTGCCACAGGCAGCGTTGTTATCAGAAACAATGCAACAGCCAGCCCGGTGATCGAAACCTCGGGGGCTTCGTCGCCCATGAAGTGCCTGATCGACCACGCGGCCAGTATTGGTATTGTCACCATCGACAAAAGGCTGATCACGGCGGTCAGGCTGACCGAAAGCGCGACATCGGCTTTGGCGAGCTTGGAGAGGATGTTGCTGGTTACGCCGCCCGGGCAAAAACTGAGCAGCATGAAACCAACCGCGATCTCGGGGGGCAATCCAAAGATTGTGACCGTCACAAAGGCTGCGACTGGCAAGAGAACAATCTGGCTTACCGCCCCGATGGCAAAGGCGCGTCGCCGGCTCAGGACACGACGGAAGTCTGCCACCTCCAGCCCGATGCCCAGAGACAACATGATAATGGCAAGCGACACCGGCAAGCCGACATTCAAAAGCAAATCCAAGGACAACCCCTCCCAAAGTTGCGTCAGATCAGCCTATGCGAGGGGGCAAGGCGCAGGCAACCGCGCCGTTGGGTCACTCGTATCGCTGGACGAAACGGCGCAGGATTTCGCCGGGTTGCGTAACCTCTGCCGAATGGCAATGGTCGATCAGTTTCTGCGCGTCTTCGGGCGGGAAGTAGCCATGGTTCTTGTAGATGTTGATGCGTTGTTCAAAGTCTTTGGCATCGGCTTCCGGGTGGAACTGAGTGGCATAGACGTTCTGGCCCCAGCGGATCATCTGGAACGGGCAGGGGTCGGACGCAACAAGGTGAACGCAGCCCTCGGGCAGGGTTTGAACCGCTTCTTTGTGACCAACAAAAGCATCAAAGGTGGCGTCCAATTCTGCGGTAAGCGGGTCTTGTTGTCCTTCGGGGGTCAGGCGGCACCTGGATGGTCCCACAGGCTCGCCATACCGGGCTTTGCTGACGTTGCCATCCAAATGTACGGCCAGAATACCAAGGCCATAGCAGCACCCCATGAAGGGGTGATCCAGCGCGGTAATCTGCGGCATCAAACCCAGGATTGCGGCTTCGATCCGCGCATCCGTCGCAGATTTGGTTGCGGGGTCATCACTGACGCATCCCGGCCCACCGCCTACGATGACACCGGCATAGTCCGTAACATCCAGCCCTTCAGGCAGGTCGTCGCAATCCAGACGGATGCGGTGTGTGCGTTCGGGCGATAACCCGCTGCGGTTCAGGATCGAAGCATATTCTGCGTCGGAGGCATCCGTTTCCGGGCGCAGTTGCAGGATCAAAAAGCGTTTCATGAACAGCCTTTACCCGTCACAGCGGCCAAAAGACAAGGATGGCGGGGACGGAAACCGCGATGATCAGAGCCTCAAGCGGCAGGCCCATGCGCCAGTAGTCGCCAAAATGATAGCCGCCGGGGCCCAGAACCAGCGTGTTGTTCTTGTGACCGATAGGCGTCAGGAACGCAGCCGAGGCCGCAACGGCCACGGTCATCAGGAACGGGTCGGGCGACACCCCGAGCGTTTGGGCCATCTGGATGCCCACCGGGGCCGCGACGATGGCGGTGGCGGTGTTGTTCAGGACATCCGACAAGGTCATCGTCACGACCATCAGTACGGTCAGGATCGCCCATGCAGGCAGGCCGTTGGTCAGCTGGATCAGCGCATTGGCAATTAGCTCGGTGCCGCCGGATGTCTCCAAAGCGCTGCCCAGAGGGATCATCGAACCCAGCAGCACGACAACGGGCCATTCGATGTGGTTATAGATCTCCGTGATTGGCATGACCTTGGTCAGCACATAGGCAATGACGACAAGCCCCAATGCGACGGGAAGGTAAATCAACCCGACACTGGCCGCAAAGACGGCAGCGGCAAACAGACCGATGGCCAACCAGGCCTTATCGTTTGCCGTCACGTTCAATCCGCGTTCGGCCAGTGGCAGACACCCCAGCCAATCGGTCACATCAGCGCTGCGATCACGAGGGCAAAGCAGCAGCAGGATGTCTCCCGGTTGAACCTCGGTCTTGCGAACCTGTTCGGTGATCTGACGACCCTGACGCGAGATGCCCATCAGGACGGTACTTTGGCGCCAGGCCAACCCGATACCCTGCGCAGTACGGCCGGTTATGCGCGCGCTTTCGGGAACGACCACTTCGATTACTTCCAGACCTTCACCCTCGGCAGTCAGCAGCTCCTGCCGTCGTGTGTCCGAGAAATCCAGTTTCAGCGCTGAACGGAACTCGTCCAGCGCCTCCGGGCGCGCTTCCAGTACCAGCGCGTCGCCATCGTTCAGTGTGGCATGGGTTGACCGGCCATATCGCCGTTTCCCATCCCGGATCAGGCCGATGATAGCCACGTCGGATTTTTCGGCCGTTTCATAAAGTTCGCTGACCCGTTTACCGATATGTGCAGAGCCCGGCGGGATCGTCAGTTCGGCAATGTATTCGGCCAGCACCTCGGATGTTTCTTGTTGTACGCCGCGATTGGGGATCAATCGCCATCCGATCAGCGCGACAAATGCCAGACCGGCAATCGCTGCAATTCCACCAACAGGGGCGAAATCGAACATGTGAAACGGCTCACCCAGTGTTTCCTGCCGGATCGAGGCGATGATGATATTCGGCGGGGTGCCGATCAGGGTGACCATGCCCCCCAGAATGGTGGCAAAGCTCAGGGGCATCAGGGACAGACCCGGGGGCCGACCCGCTTTGCGCGCGGTCTGAATATCCACGGGCATCAGCAGGGCAAGCGCCGCGACATTGTTCATGAAGGCCGACAGAATCGCACTGATCCCGCCCATCAGGGCGATATGTGCGCCCAGCCCCCGTGACGCATCAACCAGAGTGCGGGTGATCAGAAAGACCGCACCCGACCTGACCAAGCCGGCAGAGACCACAAGCACCAGCGCGACGATAATGGTCGCCGGGTGGCCAAAGCCCGCAAAGGCGCCACCCACCGGCACAACACCCAGCACGACGCCGATCATAAGCGCGGCAAAAGCCACAAGGTCGTATCGAAACCGACCCCAAAGCAGCATCCCGAAGACAGTGATGAAAAGGGCAAAAAGTATGATCTGATCTGTCGTCATGCCGTCACCATACAAGGCGGTGAGGTCGTCGCAAGCCGCTCTCTTGATCCTGCCCCCCGCAAACGTCTATATGAGCGCCGAACACGCAAACATGATGACGAGGACGCACTATGGCAGGCCACTCCAAATGGGCCAACATCCAGCACCGCAAGGGGCGTCAGGACGCCGCGCGGTCCAAACTGTTTTCCAAACTGTCAAAAGAGATCACCGTGGCCGCCAAGATGGGCGACCCCGATCCCGACAAGAACCCGCGCCTGCGTCTGGCGGTGAAAGAAGCCAAGTCGAACTCGGTCCCCAAGGACGTGATCGACCGCGCGATCAAGAAATCCCAAGCGGGTGAAGGCGACGATTACGAAGAAATCCGCTATGAGGGCTATGGGCCCAATGGTGTTGCGGTAATTGTCGAAACCATGACCGACAACCGCAACCGGACCGCATCGACCGTTCGTTCCACGTTCTCGAAGAACGGTGGCAATCTGGGCGAGACCGGCTCGGTTGGGTTCATGTTTGACCGCAAGGGTGAGGTCATTTACCCGGCAGATGCTGGCGATGCCGACACGATTTTTGAGGCCGCCATTGAGGCCGGAGCCGAAGACGTCGAAAGCTCGGAAGACGGTCACATCATCTGGTGCGCGGATACCGATCTGAACGATGTCTCCTCTGCATTGGAAACCGCGCTTGGAGAATCAGAATCCACCAAGCTGGTCTGGAAACCGACCACAACGACGGAACTGGGCCTTGAGGACATGCAAAAGCTGATGAAGCTGGTCGATGCGCTGGAAGACGATGACGATGTGCAGCGTGTCACGACCAACTTCGAAGCCACCGATGAGGTCATGGCGCAGCTTTAAGCTGACCCATACCAGCTCATTGAAACCCGGTCGCAACGGCCGGGTTTTTTGGTTTTTGATGGTTTTATTGAATTATTGGCTGAAACAGTCGATGCGCTTAGGCTGAAAGTGGCGGAAATCCAGGAAACACGAAGACACAGTACTAATGACATCCGAACCTTCCGATCGAACCAAGCGCAACGTGCCCGTCCTAGCCGGGCAAAGTATCCTGTCTCAGGTCGCGTGGACGCTCGGCAGCCCGTCGGTTGTTTTACCGTTTCTAGCCGTTTCCTTCGAGTTGCCGATGTTTGTGGCGGGGGCGCTGGTGTCGGTGCGGATGGTCGGTTGTTTAATTGCGGATTTCTTTCTCGCACAACCCGTTGCGGCAAGAAGCAAGAAGAAACGTGCGATTGCGTTGACCGAAGCGGTCATTGGCGCCTGTCTGGTTCTGGCAATCGCTGCGGCCGCAACCGGGGCTGTCCCATTGATCGCGGCGGTTTTCCTGTCTGTATTTCTGGTGATCGGGCTTGTCAGCGAAGTGCAGACCCTGATGCTTACGGATCTGCTCGGGGACCACGTTCAGGCGCGTTCGCGCATGGTCATGCAATACCTGCAACTTGGTGCCGGGGGGCTATGTGCCATTGGCCTTGCGTTGCTGGTGCATCAGTTCACCAAGGATAATCCACCCTTTTCGCGCCATTCAGTCATGATTGGCGTTTCGGTTTTATTCTTCCTGCTGTCGGGTCTGTTCATGCTGGCGATGACGGAAACCGTGCGTGAGGGTGCACCGACGACGCCGCAGAAGTCCGAAAGGGGCATTTCGATTAAGGCGAATATCAAGGGTATTCTGGACATGTTCGAATACCAATGGTTCCGGCGGTATATGATCATGCGTCTGCCCTTGGTTGCTGTGTCGCTGTCTGTTCCGTTCTTCGCTCTCATCGCAGCCGAAGCGCATCACAGCTCGACACAGGGATTGACCGCGATGATCGTTTCTTCCGCTTCGGGATATCTTGTATCGGGTCCTCTGTGGCAAACCATCAACATGAAATCCCATCGTGCGGTCATGGTGGTCGGGACATTGATGGTCGCCGCAACAGGCAGTGTCCTTTTGGTGTTCCACTATTTGGGCATTGACCATCAGGTTCATTTGCATGCAATTGCGCTGTTCATTGTCACCGTTGCGGTGACCGGGATCAGCAGTGCGCGCAAGCTCTATTTTCTGGATGTGGCACCCAAAGAGCAGCGGGTGCGGGGATCGGCGGCGGTCAAGGCGTTCGCGCGTTTAACCGCGGTGTTGTTGTCTGCGGGCCTTGCCGCTGTCGCCCATATGCACGAGGTCGCGATGGCCGTCGCATTCATCGTCGTCGCCAGTCTGGTGTCCTGTATAAACTGCTACCGCATGATGCAACCAGAACGGAAAAAGGCGGAACAGCCCTCGAATTGAGTTTTTGGCGAGCGTCGCGAAAGCCTCAGAAGAAGGATGAAATCTCTTCCAGGGGTTTCTTGAGTTTTGCCACAGCAGGCACAGTCGCTTCTTCTGACGGGTGTCCCACCGCGATAATCATGGTTGGTTTTTCCGACGCGGGCCGGTCCAGCGCGTCGTTCAGAAACCGCATCGGGTTTGGGGTGTGGGTCAGGGTGCTGAGGCCCGCGTGATGCAGCGCGGCAATCAGAAAGCCGGTGGCAATGTTCACACTTTCCGGGACGTAGTAGTTCTTGTACCGCGTTCCATCCTCGAATTGCCCCCAGCGCTGGGCAAAAACCACGATCAGCCAGGGGGCGATTGTCAGATGTTCTTTGACCGCGTTGGTGCCGATGGGCTCCAGCGCCTTGATCCATTCATCCCCGGCGCCACCTGCGTAGAACCGGCGTTCTTCTTCTTCGGCTTCTTCCCGGATGCGGTGTTTCAGGGCAGGGTCCGAGATGGCTGCAAAATGCCAGGGTTGGTGATTGGCGCCTGACGGGGCGGTACCCGCAGTGCGCAGACTGGTTTCGATTACCTCACGGGCAACGGGGCGGGGGCTGAAATCCCGGATAGTATGACGCTGACGCATCTTTTCATAAAATGCCTGCGCCGCGCCCAGCATGTCTGTATCGCTGATGTCGCATCGGTCTGGCAGGGGAATAGGGTCATAGCCAAGAGCGTCACGTGAGAACATCGGTCCCTCCGAAAATGTCGTGTCTGTTTAGCTGCTTTGAGGCGGAAGCAAAATCCGTTCTGATGCACGTTTGACAGCCTGGGTCAGAGGTTTGAGTGCGGGCGCAAGAACACGCCCAACCTGCCAGCTCAGCGCGACATCCAGCGGCGCATCGGGCACGATGTGGCGCAACAGCCCTTGTTTCAAAACCTCCCGCACCAGAGCCGCGGGGTTCATGCCCCACCCAAGCCCGGCAATCGCCGCGTCCACGAACCCGTGTGAAGAAGGCAGGAAATGAGACGGGGGTGTCAGGCGTTTGCCTGTGTGTTGAACAATCCAGGCCCTTTGTAGCCCGTCCTTTTGGTTGAATACCAGGCAGGGTGCCTTGCCCAGTTCTGCCTCGGTCACTTTGTCCCGAAACCAGGTGTTGATGAATTCCGGGCTGGCTGTTGGCAGGTATCGCAACACGCCCAATGGGATCGCGTCGCACCCGGTCACTGTCTGGCCACCAACGGTGACAGCGGCGCTTACCTCGCCCCGCCGCAGCCAGTCTGCGGAGTGATCCTGATCGTCGATCACCAGATCAAACAGCATGTCGGGCACCTGCGCCATCGCATCAACAAACCAGGTGGCCAGACTGTCTGCCGGTACGGCGATGCGGACGCGGGCGGACCTTGGTTCCTGCTCCAGCGTCAGTTCTCGAACCAGCTGTGCCTCAAGCAGCCCGACATCTTCCGCGTAACGGGCAATGCGCAGCCCGGCGGGCGTTCCGGTGCAAGGGCTGCCCCGATGTATCAGGGTGGCTCCAATCCGATCTTCAAGCGCCCTGATCCGCTGGGATATCGCCGAGGGCGTCACCGCCAGCTCTGCCGCAGCCGCATCAAAGCTGCCATGGCGCAGAATGGCAGACAAAGCGGACAGGTGAAGAGGATCCAGCAGCATTAGCCAAACTTAACTCGGGGTAACATCTTTAATTTGATAGATCGCACTGACGGCCTTAGTCAACGTCTTGCAATAGCAGGAGGTCCCATGCCCACGTCCATGATCGCCGGTTTCGCGCTGGGTTTCAGTCTGATCCTCGCCATCGGGGCACAGAACGCCTTTATTCTCCGACAGGGGTTGCGGCGTGAACATGTGTTTCTTCTGTGCCTGACCTGCTCAATGTCTGACGCGGTTTTGATTGTTGCAGGCGTCACAGGGTTCGGGACTCTGGCGCATTCAGCCCCCTGGTTTGAACCTGTACTGCGATTTGGCGGGGCCGCTTTTCTGACGTGGTATGGGCTGCGCAGTTTCGGGTCTGCCCTGCGGGGTGGCGCGGTAATGGAAACGGGCAACGGCCCGCGAACCAGCCTTAGAACCGCGATGCTTACCGTTCTCGCCTTCACCTGGCTGAACCCGCATGTCTATCTGGATACAGTGGTTCTGATCGGTTCCATCTCGGCACAGTATGATGACCGGGTCGGATTTGCCATCGGGGCGGTCACGTCCAGCTTTGCCTTCTTCTTTTCACTTGGATACGGCGCAGGTGTTCTGTCTCCGGTGTTTGCGCGCCCGCGCGCCTGGCAGGTGCTGGATGCCGTGATCGGTGTCGTAATGCTGGGTATCGCACTGAAACTTGTTGTCATGTGAAGGGTTGTTCCCGGCAGGGTTTCGGTGTTCAACCTAAGCCATGACATCGCTTGCCGTTTCGTCGCGCCCGCTTGCCGCTATGTTCTGGATGTTTGCCGCCGGGCTGTCCTTTGTTGTGATGACCGCATTGGTCAAATCTCTGGGCACGACGATGAATCCGATCCAGGCCGCATTCCTGCGTTATGCGCTGGGATTGGTGTTTCTGTTACCGGCCTTGCGGTCGATCATGGCGACCCGGCTGACACCCCGCCTGCTGACGCTGTTCGGTTTGCGCGGTGTAGTACACGCGATTGCTGTCATGCTTTGGTTCTTCGCCATGACACAAATTCCCTTGGCCGAAGTCACTGCGATGAACTACATGACGCCGGTTTATGTCACCTTGGGTGCAGCCCTGTTTCTGGGTGAGAAGTTGGCTTTTCGCAGGGTCGCCGCGATTCTGGTCGCTTTGGTGGGCGTGCTGGTCATCCTGCGCCCCGGGTTTCGCGAAGTCTCACAAGGTCACCTTGCCATGCTCGGAACGGCCCTGATGCTAAGCGGGTCCTATTTGCTGGCCAAGCTTCTTGTCCGCGACGTTCCACCTTCGGTTGTTGTGGCGCATCTGTCCATCTGGGTAACCATAGCCTTGATCCCCTTTGCGGTTGCCGTCTGGACCCGGCCCAGTATGCAAGAACTCGGGGTTCTGTTTCTGGTGGCCAGCTTTGCGACCGCAGGTCATTACTTCATGACATTGGCGTTGCAGGCCGCGCCTGTGGCCGTCACACAACCCGTCACTTTCCTGCAGTTGATCTGGGCCACGCTTGTGGGTGCAGCAATCTTCCACGAAAGCGTCGACCTTTGGGTTGTGGCTGGCGGAACCCTGATACTGGGCGCTGTAAGCTTCATCTCATGGCGCGAGTTCATGTTGAACCGGCGGGACTTGACGCCTCCCAGTATTGCGCCGAAGCTGTAACAAGACATCTCAGTGTTTACATTGATTGACGAGTCAATAAAAACATCCTAGCTTGGTCGCATGACACCTGTATGGGGAAAGCGATGCCAAAAGTTGGAATGGAGCCGATCCGCAAGGACGCGATTGTTCGAGCGACGATTGCTGAACTGGGTGTCAAGAAATCCCTGGATGTAACCGTAAGCCAGATTGCCAAACGCGCGGGCATGTCCAGCGCATTGGCACACCATTATTTTGGCGGAAAGGATCAGATATTTCTGGCCGCAATGCGTCAGATCCTCGCCGACTTCAGCGACGAAGCCAGGGCCCAGTTGAAAGCGGCCAAACCGGGCAATCGGGCAGAGGCGATTATCCACGCCTGTTTTGCCCCTTCGTGTTTCACACCTGACGTGACTGCCGCCTGGATGACGTTTTATGTGTTGGCGCAGACCAACAGTGACGCGCTGCGATTGTGGCAGATCTATCAGGCGCGCATCAGATCGAATCTGGTTCATGCCCTGCGTCCAAGGATGCTGGATCCGGTTGAGGCTGCCGAGAATATGATTGCCCTGATTGACGGGCTCTATATTCGCGCAGCACTCAGCGCCCCGGAAGAACCGCAACTGGCCGTGAACCACGCTATGCGCGTGCTCGATACTCTGCTCGAGGCTGAAAAATGACAAAACCAAACATTCTGATCCTGATGGTGGATCAGCTGAACGGAACCCTCTTTCCCGACGGTCCCGCTGACTGGCTTCATGCTCCGAACCTGAAGAAACTGGCCGAACGGTCGACCCGCTTTGCCAACGCTTATACTGCGTCGCCGCTTTGCGCGCCGGGGCGGGCCAGCTTCATGTCCGGTCAATTACCCTCACGCACCGGGGTCTACGACAACGCGGCTGAGTTCCGCAGCGATATCCCAACTTACGCACACCATTTGCGCAGGGCCGGCTATTACACCTGTCTGTCAGGCAAAATGCACTTTGTCGGCCCGGACCAGATGCACGGGTTTGAGGATCGCCTGACAACTGATATCTACCCGGCCGATTTTGGCTGGACACCGGATTACCGCAAACCGGGCGAGCGGATCGACTGGTGGTATCACAACATGGGATCGGTGACCGGCGCGGGTGTTGCCGAGATTTCCAACCAGATGGAGTATGATGACGAGGTCGCCTATAACGCCAAGGCCAAACTGTATGACCTTGCGCGCGGCAAGGATGACCGCCCATGGTGCGTGACGGTCAGCTTCACCCATCCGCATGATCCCTATGTCGCCCGTCGCAAATACTGGGACCTTTACGAGGATTGCGCGCATCTGCTGCCCGAAATCGCTGATATCGGCTATGACAACCAGGATCCTCACGCCAAGCGGATCTTCGATGCCAACGACTGGCGTAGCTTCGACATCACCCAAGAAGATATCCGAAAGTCGCGCCGCGCCTATTTCGCCAATATTTCCTATCTGGACGACAAGATCGGTGAAATCCTCGAAGTGCTCGAAACGACACGGCAAGAGGCGATCATCCTGTTCGTCTCGGATCACGGTGACATGCTGGGCGAACGTGGCCTTTGGTTCAAAATGAACTTCTACGAAGGCTCGGCGCGCGTTCCTTTGATGATTTCATCCCCGGACTTGCCTGCCGGGCGGATCGATACGCCAGTTTCCACCATCGATGTCACACCCACACTCGGGGCTCTGGCAGGTGTTGACATGGCCGAGATCGCCCCATGGACGGACGGTGAAAACCTGGTGCCGCTGGCGCAAGGCGGGGAACGAACCGCACCTGTGGCCATGGAATACGCGGCCGAGGCATCGTATGCTCCGCTGGTGTCGCTGCGCTATGGCAAGTGGAAATACAATCGATGCGCGCTGGACCCGGATCAATTGTTTGATCTCGAGGCAGACCCGCATGAACTGACCAATCTGGCAGACAGCCCCGAACATGCGGGCACGCTGCAAACCCTGCGCGCAAAGTCCGAGACCCGCTGGGATTTGGAGCGCTTCGACGCGGATGTCCGTGCCAGTCAGGCGCGACGCTGGGTCGTGTACGAGGCACTGCGGCAAGGCGGATATTACCCATGGGATTATCAGCCGCTGCAAAAGGCGTCCGAACGCTACATGCGCAATCATATGGATCTGAACATCGTCGAGGAAAACGCCCGGTTCCCACGCGGCGAGTAACCTCTTCATCTTTTTAAAAATACTCCCGCCGGAGGCGTCATACCCGGCGGGCGAGGAGTTGTGAATATGGAAGCAGATTTTGTCATCGTTGGCGCAGGGTCCGCAGGCTGCGCAATGGCATATCGTCTGAGCGAAGGTGGGGCCTCGGTCCTTGTGATCGAGCACGGTGGCACCGACATGGGGCCGTTTATCCAGATGCCTGCCGCGCTCAGCTATCCGATGAACATGTCGCGCTATGACTGGGGATATCAGTCCGAGCCCGAACCGCATCTTAACAACCGCCGTCTGGCCTGCCCGCGCGGCAAGGTGATCGGCGGGTCGTCGTCGATCAACGGCATGGTCTATGTGCGCGGTCACGCACGCGATTTCGACACCTGGGCCGAGATGGGGGCTGACGGTTGGTCTTATGCGGATGTGCTGCCCTATTACAAACGCATGGAGACATGGCATGACGGCGGCCATGGGGGCGATCCGGCCTGGCGCGGCACTGACGGCCCATTGCACGTGTCGCGCGGTCCACGCGCAAACCCACTGTTTCAGGCCTTTGTCGATGCAGGCCAGCAAGCGGGATACGAGGTCACCGGCGACTATAACGGAGAAAAGCAGGAAGGCTTTGGCCCGATGGAGCAGACCGTCTGGAAAGGGCGGCGCTGGTCGGCGGCAAATGCCTATCTGAAGCCCGCGCTCAAACGCGACAATTGTGATATCGTGCGGGGTCTTGCGTCTCGGGTTGTTATGGAAAACGGTCGCGCCACTGGTGTGGAATTGATCCGTGGCGGCAAGAAAGAGATCATCAAGGCCCGGCGCGAGGTCGTTCTGGCCGCGTCCTCGATCAACTCGCCCAAACTGCTTATGCTGTCCGGTATCGGCCCGGGCGCGCATCTGGTGGAACATGGGATCAACGTCGTTGCGGATCGTCCGGGGGTGGGTGCGAACCTTCAGGATCATCTGGAGCTGTATATTCAACAAGCTTCGCTACAGCCGATTACGCTTTACAAACACTGGAATCTGTTCAGCAAAGGCCTGATCGGGGCGCAATGGCTGTTTACCAAGACAGGTTTGGGCGCATCGAACCAGTTTGAAAGCGCGGCATTCATCCGGTCGAAGCCGGGTGTGGAGTATCCTGACATTCAGTACCACTTCCTGCCGATCGCAGTTCGCTATGACGGACAGGCGGCGGCAGAGGGGCACGGGTTCCAGGCGCATGTCGGCCCGATGCGGTCCCCGTCACGCGGGGCGGTCACATTGCGATCTGCGCAAGCCGCAGACGCGCCGGTGATCAAGTTCAACTACATGAGCCATGAAGAGGATTGGGAAGACTTCCGCACCTGTATCCGGTTGACCCGCGAAATCTTTGGACAAAACGCTTTCAAACCCTATGCGGGCAAGGAAATTCAGCCGGGTGCCGCTGTGCAAACCGATGAAGAGCTGAACGCCTTTATCGCGGAACATGCCGAAAGCGCCTATCACCCCTGTGGCACCTGCCGGATGGGGCGTGCGGATGACAAAGGTGCGGTGGTCGATCCCGAGGGTCGCGTCATCGGCGTGGACAGGCTGCGCGTCGCGGACAGTTCGATTTTCCCGCAGATCACCAACGGCAATCTCAACGCGCCCTCGATCATGGTGGGCGAGAAAGTATCGGATTCTCTGCTGGGCAAAGACCCGTTACCCAAGGCCAATGATCGCCCGTGGATCCACCCCGGCTGGGCAACCGCGCAGCGATAATGATACTTAACTGCTCCCGGTTGAATACGCTATTCAGCGCTTGCCGGGGGCATGTTAGGAAAAGGTTCAGCGTTCTTGTCCAGATAAGGTTGAGCCACGTTTCAGCTTAACTTGCCTTCTGCACGGCAGGATGGCGCGTGGAGCTTTTTTTGAAATTCGCGGGATTATTGCGGGTAGTTGATCCCGGTCAAAGCGATAACCCGGTCACGCTTCTATCACTGATTTGCAACGACATATGAAGGAGCGAACAGAGATGTCTCACACCCCGCATGAACTGGCCGAAGAGTTTCCGGACAAAGTTGAACTGATGAGCCAGCTCAAGCAGTCGGATGCGCATTTTGCCCGGCTGGCTGATGAGTATCATGAGGTCAACCGCGAAGTACACCGCGCCGAAACCAATGTCGAACCCATGGAGGAGCTGGCCGAGGTTGATCTGCGAAAAAAACGCGCCGCGCTAAAGGATGAGATCTGGGCGATCCTGTCCAAGGCTTAAACCACTGGCGGGGGCTCTGCCCCCGTCGTGACCAGAGACGCGACTGCGGTGGGATAATAAATCAGACTAAGATCAGGTCACTTCATAGGGCAGGGTGCCGCGAATATGGGTGTCGATGCTCAGACGACGTTCCAGCGGCGGAACCGAACGCTGGTGACATGTTTGCCGCTCGCAGATGCGGCAGGAAATACCGATGGGCTCGTAGGCACTGGCATTGTTGATGTCGAGGTTGTCGGCATAAACAAGCGCCGGGGCATGACGGACCTCGCATCCCAGCGCTATGGCGTACCGTCTGACCGGCGCACCGAACGAGCCCCCCGATTTTGAGACATCCCGCGCCAGCGAGATATAGCGAACACCATCAGGCGTTTCCGCCAGCTGCCGCAGGAAATGACCGGGTGTTTCAAAGGCCCGATGCACGTTCCAAAGCGGGCAAGCCCCACCAAAGCGCGCAAATTGCAGGCGTGTGGCCGAGTGCCGCTTGGTGATCGTCCCCGCCTGATCAACCCGAACGAAGAAGAACGGGATGCCCTTGGCGCCGGGACGCTGTAGTGTCGACAGCCGATGTGCAACCTGCTCGACCGACGCGCCGAACCGGTTGCTGAGCAGCTCCAGATCGTGACGCTCTTCCTGAGCGGCGGTCAAAAACGCGGTATAAGGCATCAGAGAGGCACCAGCGAAATAGTTGGCAAGACCGATCTTGGCGATGGCGCGGGCTTCGTCGCTTTGGAATTTGGCGAAATCCAGCGTCGCCTCCAGCAACTGGTCCTGACTGATCAGCGCGACCTGCAACAGAAGCTGGAACACCTGCGTCTGCGGCGCTGCACGGGAGGACAGGCGCAAAATTTTGCTGTCGACATCATAAGCGCGCAATGGGCCCATATCTGAAATAACCACCTGAATTCCGCGCTCTGAAAGGCTGCTCAGGGCGGCTTGCCGGATACCACCAGGCCCGTCGGCGCGGTTGGCAAACAGTTCTGCGGCCCTGTCCACGGCGTCGATGTAGTTGTCGCAATAGTGGAAGAAATCGCGCACTTCTTCCCAGGGGCTGGCCTGAATACGCGCATCTTCACGCCCCAAAGCCTCGTCCAGCGAGGCTAGTCGTTCATGCGTCTGCCGGTAGGTTTTGTGTAATTCGATAAACGCGCGCGCCAGGGCGGGGGCGTTGGATGCCGTCAGGCGCAGATCGGCCAGAGGGGGCTGTATGTCGGCAAAAACTGGATCGGCCAGCGCCTCGCGCATGTCTGAAACAAGACGTTCGCTGTCGCCGGTGCTGAGTTCGGTAACATCCATTCCGAATTCCTGCGCCAGAGCCAGCACAACCGTGGTCGAAATCGGCCGGTTGTTGTTTTCCATCTGGTTCAGATAGGGCAGTGAAACGCCCAGTTTGGCGGCAAATTCACGCTGCGTCAGGGTCAGGCGCGTTCGCATTTCGCGCAGTTTCGCGCCGGCATAGAGCTTTTGGGTGGCCATTGGGCGCCTTTGCAAGTTTTCCAATTTCCGAGGTTAACTTTGCAAAGTCATTGGGGCAAGCGGTTACAGCCCCAATTGCCGTTCTCTTCGTACGACAGTTGAAATTGCGACGATTGCCAGAACGCCTGTTGCCAGCATCAGCCAAAGCAGCGGCATCGCGCCGGTTTCACGTGTCAGCAGGGCACCTGCCAGCGCGCTCAGCCCGGCGCCGCCACCTAACATAATGGCGCCACTCAGACCCGAGGCGGTTGCAGCCAGTTGAGGGCGCACTGATAGCGCGCCCGAGGTTGCGTTGGGGATGACCATGCCATTGCCGACGCCCACAAATGTCATGAACCCAAAGAAACTGAGTGCGGTTCCACGGTCGGCCAGAAACAGCAATGCCGACACAGCGACGCCAAACGCATTGAGCAGGCTTCCCCACAGAACCATGCGGTTCACACCGAACCGCACTGAAAAACGCCCGCTCATGAAATTACCAACAAAATACCCAACCGCAGGTGCGCCAAAATAAATGCCAACCTGTGCCGCGCTCAACCCGAACAATTCGGTGCCGATGAAAGGTGCGCCGCCGAGATAGGCGAAAAACGAACCCGATGAGAAGGCACAAGCCAGTGAATATCCCCAGAACCGTGGCGAGGTCAGAAGTTCGGGGTATTCCTTGAATTGCTGGACGAGCGTTTTGCCGCTTTTTGCCGATGTTTCCCCAAAGTCCGAATAGGTCAGTGCCATAGTCAGCAGACCCACGGCAAAGGGCAGCCAGAAATTCGCTTTCCAACCAAAACTCACTTCCAGCAAGCCGCCGATGGCAGGGCCGATCATCGGAACCACGGCCATGCCCATCGTCACATAACCGATCATCGAGGCAGCTTGATCCTGATCGTACATATCCCGCACCGCTGCGCGGCTGAGAACCATACCGACGACCACTACCGCCTGACACATCCTGAACGCCAGAAAAACCGTGGCATTGGGGGCGAAGATGCACCCAAGGGTCGCCATCAGGAACAGGCCAAGGCCCCACAGTAAAACTGGTCTGCGTCCTGCCTGATCCGCAATTGGACCTATAAGAATTTGCAGAATGGCATTGATCAGCAGATAAAGCGCAATCGACAGCTGCATGACCTTGTAATCGGTTTCGAAATACTCGGCCATGTTTGGCAGGCTGGGCAGAAACAGGTTCATGCTCAGGGCGGACAGGCCCGAGAGTAAAACAAGCGTCGCCAATGTGGGTGGTGTGCGGTGGACCGCGTCAGAGCTGAACTGCATGGTTCACATGTATAGCTGTGGATTTTCGGATTGCCAGCCATTCGCAGAATTGCCTGTAAAAATTCGCAGTTTTGCAGTTATCCAAATTACTGTTGCTGAAATTTTGCAAATTTGCCGAAAATAGCTTTGGATGAGCGGCCCAAGCAGGTAGGGTCCCGGCAAATTTATAAGGGGATAGTCGTCATGAAAGACATTCTTTCCGAATTGGAAGACCGCCGCGACAACGCACGTCTGGGCGGTGGGCAGAAACGGATCGATGCCCAGCACGCGCGCGGCAAACTGACCGCACGAGAACGGATCGAACTGCTGCTGGACGAGGGCAGCTTTGAAGAGTTTGACATGTTCGTCAGCCACCGCTGCACCGATTTCGGAATGGAAAAACAAAAGCCTGCGGGTGACGGCGTCGTCACCGGCTGGGGTACGATCAACGGGCGCATGGTTTATGTGTTCAGCCAGGATTTTACCGTCTTTGGCGGATCGCTGTCGGAAACCCATGCTCAGAAGATTTGCAAGATTATGGACATGGCGGTCCAGAACGGTGCGCCGGTGATTGGCATCAACGATTCGGGCGGCGCGCGCATTCAGGAAGGTGTGGCTTCGCTGGCGGGGTATGCCGAAGTGTTCCAGCGCAACATCATGGCCTCGGGTGTGGTGCCGCAGATCAGCGTTATCATGGGCCCCTGTGCGGGTGGCGCGGTGTACAGCCCGGCGATGACCGACTTTATCTTCATGGTCAAAGACACCTCTTACATGTTCGTGACCGGCCCTGATGTGGTGAAGACCGTAACCAACGAAGTGGTGACTGCCGAGGAACTGGGCGGGGCTTCGACCCATACCAAGAAATCCTCGGTCGCTGATGGCGCGTTCGAAAACGACGTCGAAGCGCTGGCCGAGGTGCGGCGCCTGGTGGACTTCCTGCCCCTCAACAACCGCGAAAAGCCACCCGTGCGCCCGTTCTTTGACGAGCCCGGCCGGATCGAGGCTTCGCTGGACACTCTTGTGCCAGAGAATCCGAACACGCCCTACGACATGAAGGAACTCATAGCCAAAGTGGCGGACGAGGGCGATTTCTATGAAATTCAGGAAGATTTTGCCAAGAACATCATTACCGGGTTCATCCGGCTGGAAGGTCAGACCGTAGGCGTCGTCGCAAACCAGCCGATGGTGCTGGCCGGGTGTCTGGATATCGACTCGTCGCGCAAGGCTGCGCGCTTTGTGCGCTTCTGTGACTGCTTCGAAATCCCGATCCTGACACTGGTCGACGTTCCTGGCTTCCTGCCGGGAACAAGCCAGGAATATGGCGGTGTCATCAAGCATGGGGCCAAGTTGCTCTTTGCCTATGGTGAGGCAACTGTGCCGAAGGTGACGGTGATTACCCGAAAGGCTTATGGCGGTGCTTACGACGTTATGGCCTCCAAGCATTTGCGCGGTGATTTCAACTATGCCTGGCCCACCGCCGAAATTGCGGTCATGGGGGCCAAAGGGGCGACCGAGATCATTCATCGCGCCGATCTGGGGGATGCCGACAAGATCGCATCGCATACCAAGGATTACGAAGACCGATTTGCAAATCCCTTCGTGGCAGCCGAGCGCGGCTTCATCGATGAGGTGATCATGCCGCATTCGACCCGCCGTCGTGTATCCCGGGCATTTGCCAGCTTGCGCGGCAAACAGCTGAAGAACCCGTGGAAAAAGCACGACAATATCCCGCTGTGATCCATCTAGGGGCGGGATGGCCCGCCCCGCTCAATCTTTGACCGTCACAGCGGTTCCGAGGCTGAAACCCCCTCAAATTGAGGCGGAATTGACAAAAACCGGCAAATAGTTGAATGATCCGACCCGTCAGACATAGAACCGCGCAGACTAATCGTACTGCGCGCGCGACCCCGGAAGGAGGAGCTCGCCGCTGGTGGGTCCGGGGTCGCGCCATTTGTCTGGTTGCTCTCGCCTTCAGCCATCCTGCTTTTGCAGACTCCGATACGTTGTTGCCGGTTCCGTCGGGCCAGCCAGTGCAACTGAGCGATGTCCTGCTGGACAACAACCCTGGCGAGCTTTGGCTGCGCTTTCGCTTTATCGCGCCCAGAATAGGCGCGTCAGTAGGGCGGATTGGGTATGATGTGGCGTCGAAGGATATGGAGCACCTGTGCCAGATTCTGGCCATTCCATATGTCGCTCAGCATGAATTGCATCCGGCGCGGGTCGTGATCTCTTTGTCCGATCGCCCGGTAGAGTTTGGCGATGCCGCCCCTGATGCGACCCAGTTTTTTGAGGCCTACCGGCTGGAGCAGTCCCGGTGTATCTGGGAGGGGCTTTGACCATGACCGCAAGACGCCATGAGTACAAAGCATCTCAGACCAACTGTGCGGCTTTGGAGGTGCGCATCATGACCCCATCCTTTTTCGGGCTCGAATTGCTTTTGTCTGCAAGTATGACACAGGGGGGCCTTTCATGCTGAAGCATCGTGGTTTTCCCGGTCGCCTTTCAGGCACCGACTTTCAGTTCACCATCCGTCGCGCCAACCCAAAGGGCGTTACACCGTTAACGCAGCGCGAGCGGTTTCGGGATCGTAAACCTGCGGACAGGCGCGCTGATATTGCGTTCATGGAGGCTCTTTGGGCCCATTTCGGTGACCAGCCGTTCGAACGGGGCAATCTGGATGCGGGGCGTTTGAGCTGGCTATTCGGGCGCGAAGTCATCGCGGCAGAAGATCCCTTTGATCCGGCCAGTTATGATGCCTTGCTCGTTATCGACGTAAACGCTGCGCGCGCATCCTTCCCGGACATCATCGACGGGATGGACTGATTGTGACATTCGCAGCCGCACATAAACCAATCATGGCCGGTTTCGGGAAAATCCTGCCCGAAACCGGGCAGGAAATATGTGTGGTCTCAGAAGTTCAACTGGGCCGCAAGCTGAACGCGGCTGCCATCAAAGGTTCTGCCGGTGGGCGCGTCGTTCCTCTCGCCATAGATGTATTCGGCGCTGAGCGTCAGACTGTCTGTCGCCTTGTAGAACGCGTTGACATGGATGGTTTCCAGTTCGGTGAAGGACAGCGTGCCGGTCGAGGTCGGCAGATCATAGTCTTCACGACCGTAAGCAATGCCGACATTCCATTTTGCACCGATGTCCTGCCTGAATTCCACGGTGTAGCCATCCACATCGTTGGCCTGCCCACCGACGATGGCATCGCCGAGACCGATCAGGTACGGGCCAAGCGCCTCACCTGTGACGTAGTTGACTTGGAACAACCCGCCTTGCCAGGGGCGAATGCCGCCGGAAAGCGTAAAGCCGGTTTGATCCACTTCGACATTGCCGGAATTGGCTTTACCGTACAAAACGGCACCACGGGCAATGTACGTACCGTCGTTATATTCCGCCGAGGCCGTCAGGACGGGATCATCGGAATTCGACCCGCTGACGTTCTCTTCGATCGAGACCGCAAACTGTGCATTGCTGCCAAGCTGTCCGGTGTATCTCAGCTGTGGGACACGAGCGAATGCGATACCCACGGGGCCGTTGAATTCGACAGTGGTCGGGTAGGTGTCCAATGGTTGGAAGTTGGTCCAGTACTGACCAATCAGGAACTGATCGCCGATGGTGATGTTGGCATGGCGAATGCGCAATTCAGCCGTGCCGCCGGAACCGAACAGGTCAAGCTCAAGCTGTCCGCCAATGTCACCGATCCCGCTTGGGGTGGTGGTGCGCAGTCCGATCCGCGATTGGCGAACGGTTGCCCCGAAGGTGCCATCGGTCGCGGCCGAGGGTTCGCCGATAACATTCACGAACGCCGTATCCCCCTGATCGTAGTCGAAGTCATAGAAGAAATCGGCCTTCACGTATCCGTAAACGTCCAAAACGGTGTTGCCGATGCGGAAATCTCCGTTGGCGGGGCCGCTTTTGTCGGCTTCCAGCGCCTCGACCCGGGCGCGCAAAGCGTCGAGTTCGGCCTGGGTCTGGGCGTCCTGGGCAACAGCAAACGTGCCGGTCACACTGAGCGCAGAGGCAGCGAGCAGGAGTGCCTTTTTTCTAGTCATAGTCATGTGGGTGTTCCTTTGAGTGCGAGTGTGCCCAAGGACCGTTTCACGCAGCAGAAATCTTTGGAAATCACGAGAAAGAGAATAGAACCATCTGATTTCTCAATAAAATGTGCCTTTTTCGACTTCTTGAATCACAGCGTCTTGAACCTGTCATCTAACGCGCTGTTGCGCCGTAATTCCTTCGCCGGTGGAGTGGCGGCGATTCGTGATGCTGCAACCGCAGAAAGCATCGGAAGCGACCCATTTTGTAACGAAACTGTGACGGTGAACGGGGCTTTCGTGCTGGTAATTCACTTGAATGCTGTCGGCACGATGTTGCGCGCCATGTTGTGGCTTGGGCAGAAACCAGCCGAGTTGTCCCAGGGAAACAATACTGTGTTTGCTCAACAGATTGTGCCGTGCAAACTGAATGGGCCGTGCGGCTCTACTTTGCCTGCGCCGCACATGCACCTACTATTCCGTACCCCTTCCTTGCGCGGGCAGGCTTGTGTTCCCCACATAGACCTGTCCGCGTTTTTCTTTTTGGCCTCCACGGCCAAAGAGAAGCGAAAACCTGCACAAAACCTGCCTGCAGCTGCATTGATATTGAATAACAGGCCCCATTTCGCGCATCTGATCCCAAAGGAACCAAGAAACCTAAAAGGGCAGACACAATGCGATTCTCGAAACTCATCCTTGTTGCGGCGACCTGTGCGGGTCTGGCCGCGTGCGGTGACACCACGGGCGAACAGGCACTCCTTGGCGGTGGTGCCGGGGCTGTGGGGGCCGCGGTCCTCAATGCCGACCCGCTGTTTGGCGCGGCCGTCGGCGCAGCGGGCAACGTGCTGTACTGCAAGACACAGAACAACTGTAACTAACGCATATCCTTCGGGGCGCCTGGCGCCTCAGCCATCATTGCGCATCACGCCGTCGTGGGGATCGTACCCTGCGGCGGCGTTTTGCGTTTCCGGAACACCAAGCCAAAGGACGTTTCATGTTCAATAAGATCCTGATCGCCAACCGGGGCGAGATCGCCTGCCGGGTCATCAAGACCGCCCGCAAGATGGGTATCGGCACCGTTGCCATTTATTCGGACGCGGACAAGAACGCGCTGCATGTGTCGATGGCCGACGAAGCCGTGCATATCGGTCCGCCCCCGGCGAACCAGTCCTACATTGTGATCGACAAGGTCATGGATGCCATCCGTCAAAGCGGTGCGCAGGCGGTTCATCCCGGCTATGGCTTCCTGTCGGAGAACTCGAAATTCGCCGAGGCGCTCGAGGCCGAAGGTGTTGCCTTTGTCGGCCCCCCTGTCGGTGCAATCGAAAGCATGGGCGACAAGATCACGTCGAAGAAGATCGCACAGGAGGCCGGAGTTTCGACGGTTCCGGGTTACATGGGGCTGATCGAAGACGCGGACGAGGCGGTCAGGATCTCGAACGACATCGGTTATCCGGTCATGATCAAGGCCAGCGCCGGTGGTGGTGGCAAGGGCATGCGCATCGCGTGGAGCGATGAAGAGGCGCGCGAAGGCTTTCAGTCGTCCAAGAACGAAGCCGCAAACTCGTTCGGAGATGACCGGATCTTCATCGAAAAATTCGTAACTCAGCCGCGCCATATCGAAATTCAGGTTCTGTGCGACAGTCACGGAAATGGCATCTACCTGGGCGAGCGTGAATGCTCGATCCAGCGCCGGAACCAGAAAGTGGTGGAAGAGGCGCCGTCACCCTTCCTTGATCCCGAAACCCGCAAGGCGATGGGTGAACAGGCTGTCGCTCTGGCCAAGGCCGTGAACTACGCGAGTGCTGGTACGGTCGAGTTCATTGTGGACGGAGACAAGAACTTCTACTTCCTCGAAATGAACACGCGCCTGCAGGTGGAACACCCTGTCACGGAACTGATCACCGGCGTCGATCTGGTCGAGCAGATGATCCGTGTCGCAGCGGGTGAAAAGCTATCGATAACGCAGGATGACGTGACCCTGACCGGCTGGGCGATTGAAAACCGTCTGTATGCGGAAGACCCGTATCGCAACTTCCTGCCGTCGATCGGTCGTCTGACCCGGTATCGCCCGCCGCAGGAAACCGCGGCCGGTCCGTTGCTGGTCAACGGTAAATGGCAGGGTGAAGCCCCCGAAGGCGAAACCGCCGTACGTAACGATACCGGCGTCTACGAGGGCGGCGAGATCAGTATGTATTACGACCCGATGATCGCCAAGCTCTGCACTTGGGCCCCGACCCGCGAAAAAGCAATCGAAGCGATGCGCGTGGCGTTGGACAGTTTCGAAGTGGAAGGCATCGGTCACAACCTGCCGTTCCTGTCGGCAGTGATGGATCACCCGAAGTTTGTCAGCGGTGACATGACAACGGCCTTTATCGCTGAAGAATATCCAGACGGGTTCGAGGGCGTAACGTTGCCCGAAGTGGATCTGCGCCGGATTGCTGCATCCTGCGCCGCGATGCACCGCGTCGCCGAAATCCGGCGCACCCGCGTGTCGGGCCGGATGGACAATCACGAACGCAAAGTAGGCAAGCGCTGGGTTGTGACATTGCAGGGGCAGGATTTCGCCGTGCAGGTCAATGCCGACAAAGAGGGGTCAACGGTCAAGTTTGACGACGGATCGTCCCTGCGTGTCGCGTCGGACTGGACGCCGGGCGATCAACTTGCGGTTCTGGACGTGGATGGCAGCCCGCTGGTTCTGAAAATCGGCAAGATCTCGGGCGGTTTCCGCGTTCGCAACCGCGGCGCGGACTTGAAAGTACATGTGCGCCGCCCACGGCAGGCGGAACTGGCCAAACTGATGCCGGAAAAACTGCCGCCTGATACCTCGAAGTTGCTGCTCTGCCCAATGCCGGGCCTAGTCGTGAAGGTCGATGTCGAAGTGGGGCAGGAAGTGCAGGAAGGTCAGGCGCTTTGCACGATTGAGGCGATGAAGATGGAAAACATCCTGCGTGCCGAAAAGAGGGGCGTGGTGGCCAAAGTCAATGCAGGCCCCGGTGACAGCCTTGCTGTGGACGACGTGATCATCGAGTTCGAGTGACCATGTTGGCGCTTTCGATATACATTCCAACGTTCCCGGCGCATCGCGCCGGGGCCATTGGGTGTGGCGAAAGCGTTCAGCCCCCTTCGCGCCGGTCGCGGATCTCGCGTTCGCGCAGGGGGGTCTTGTCGATAGATCTGCCAATCTCACGCACGCTCCACGGGCTGGGTTTGCGCAATTTGACCACGCCGTCCTTGTCGACGAACACCATCTGGAAACCACGCGGTCGCAGCTTGGTCCGGATCGGGGACCGGGCAGACGGGTCCGTGTCTGTTAGCACGATGACATCGCGGTCGCGCATGGCTGCTTCTTCTGCGACAAGCATATCGATCTGCTGCTTGAACCGCGGATCGGCGGGCGTGTCAGCGAAAACCACAATGGGGCGTTTGACCCATAAAAACTCGCTGAGTTCACTTTCACCCACCGGGCGGACAAAACTGTCATCAGACGTCGCGGTTCCGTCTGCCGCCAGGGCAGCCAGAGGGATTAGTGCCGAGAAAACAAAGGCAAGCGTGCGTATCATGTGGCCTCCTGTTCTATCGAATATAGCCCCTGTGCCCGCGATTGCGACCGGCGATTTGCGCCGGGTGACCACATTTTCGCGCTTGCGCCTGGATGATCAGGCCAAGTGCAGGACCTTGGCGCGGACGCTTTCAGCGGCCGCCATCCGTATTGACGAGAGGAAATCGAAATGACCGACACAAAGGACTGGACAGCGCTTGCCGAGAAAGAGCTGCGCGGACGTCCGTTGGACGACCTGACCAAGGAAACGCTGGAAGGCATCGCGGTCAAACCGCTTTATACCCAGGAAGACACCGCCGATCTGCCGCATATGGGGTCGTTGCCGGGCTTTGGCCCGTTTACTCGCGGTGTTAAGGCCACGATGTATGCGGGCCGTCCATGGACGATCCGCCAATATGCGGGTTTCTCAACCGCCGAAGAATCCAACGCCTTCTATCGCCGCAACCTGGCAGCAGGCCAGCAGGGCGTTTCGGTTGCCTTCGATCTGGCGACACATCGCGGCTACGACAGCGACCATCCACGCGTTGTGGGCGATGTCGGTAAGGCAGGCGTTGCCATCGACAGCGTCGAAGATATGAAGATCTTGTTCGACGGCATCCCACTGGACAAGGTCTCGGTCTCGATGACCATGAATGGCGCGGTTGTTCCGATCCTGGCCAGTTTCATTGTTGCGGGTGAAGAACAGGGTCACGACAAATCTGTCCTGTCCGGCACCATTCAGAACGACATTCTGAAAGAATTCATGGTGCGCAACACCTATATCTACCCGCCTGAACCGTCGATGAAGATCATCTCGGACATCATCGAATACACGTCGAACGAGATGCCCAAGTTCAACTCGATCTCGATCTCGGGCTATCACATGCAAGAGGCCGGGGCGAACCTTGTACAGGAACTGGCCTATACGCTGGCTGATGGGCGTGAATACGTCCGTGCCGCGACTGAGGCCGGGATGGACGTGGACAAGTTCGCTGGTCGTTTGTCCTTCTTCTTTGCCATCGGCATGAATTTCTTCATGGAGATCGCCAAATTGCGCGCCGCGCGCACGCTGTGGCATCGCGTCATGACCGAGTTTGGAGCAAAGTCCGAACGTTCAAAGATGCTGCGCACCCATTGCCAGACTTCCGGTGTATCGCTTCAGGAGCAAGACCCTTACAACAATGTCATCCGCACCGCCTATGAAGCGATGAGTGCAGTTCTTGGGGGCACCCAGTCCCTGCATACAAATGCTCTGGACGAGGCAATTGCGCTGCCCACCGATTTCTCGGCCCGCATCGCGCGGAACACGCAGCTCGTGCTTCAGGAAGAAACCGGTGTAACTGATGTGGTCGATCCGCTGGCCGGTTCCTACTATGTCGAAAGCCTGACCAATGAACTGGTCGAAAAAGCCTGGGCCCTGATGGAAGAGGTCGAGGAGATGGGTGGCATGACCAAGGCGGTTGCCTCGGGCATGCCCAAGCTGCGGATCGAGGAAAGCGCGGCCCGTCGTCAGGCCATGATTGACCGGGGCGACGAAGTGATTGTTGGCGTCAACAAGTACCGCAAGGAACAGGAAGACCCGATCGACATTCTGGATGTCGACAACGTCGCCGTACGCGAGGCGCAGGTGGCGCGGCTGGAACGTATCCGTGCAACCCGTGACGAGGCTGCTTGCCAACAGGCGCTGGACGCCCTGACCAAGGCTGCCCAAGAGGGCGGAAACCTGCTGGCTGCTGCGGTCGAGGCCGCCCGCGCCCGCGCATCCGTAGGAGAGATCAGCATGGCAATGGAAAAGGAATTCGGCCGCCACCGCGCCGAAGTGAAAACCCTGGCCGGCGTTTATGGCGCGGCCTATGAGGGTGACGAAGGCTTTGCCGCGATCCAGAAATCCATCGAGGAATTCGCCGAGGCCGAAGGCCGTCGCCCCCGTCTGCTGGTGGTCAAGATGGGGCAGGACGGTCATGACCGTGGGGCCAAGGTGATTGCCACCGCGTTCGCCGATATCGGGTTTGACGTAGACGTTGGCCCCTTGTTCCAGACCCCGGCCGAGGCCGCGCAGGACGCGGTGGACAATGACGTGCATGTGGTCGGTATTTCCTCGCAGGCGGCGGGGCATAAAACGCTGGCACCGCAGCTGGTGGAAGAGCTGAAGAAAGCAGGGGCCGACGATATCATTGTGATCTGTGGCGGGGTGATCCCGCAGCAGGATTACCAGTTCCTGTATGACCACGGGGTTAAGGCCATCTTTGGTCCGGGCACCAACATTCCCGAGGCCGCTCAGGACATTCTGCGCCTGATCCGCGAAGCGCGGCCCTGACATAAGGCAAGACTTTCAACGAAAGCTCTTGTGATCCTGCGCCAATGGCGAAAACATGCGACCGGATCCCTTTGGGTCCGGTCGTTTTCGCAGGAGGGTGCACATGTTACTCGATCATCTGGCCGTCGCGGGCGAAACGCTTGAAGAAGCGTCTGCGCATATCGAACAGGCGCTTGGTGTTGCACTGCAACCCGGTGGGAAACACGAAACATTCGGGACACATAACAGGCTGCTGGGGCTCAGGGATGGGCTCTATCTGGAAGCGATTGCCATCGATCCGCAGGCGCACCCTCCGGGCAGGCCGCGATGGTTCGATCTGGACAATTTTCAGGGCGGACCGCGTTTGACGAACTGGATATGCCGGGTCGAGGATATCGTGGCCACACTGTCGATCTTCCCCGATGGCACCGGAGAGCCCATCGATCTGACCCGCGGCGCGTTGCAATGGCGCATGGCGGTTCCGCCAACGGGGCGTTTGCCGTTTGACAATCTGTTTCCCGCCCTTATCGAATGGCAGGGCGACCTGCACCCGGCAAACATGTTGCAGGACAGCGCGTGCCGGTTGCGGCGTCTGGTTGTCTACCACCCCGACGCCCTGACACTAGCCCGTCAACTGGGTGAGCTGGATCATGTGGTGTTCGATACCGGCCCCGCGGCTTTGCAGGCAGAGATCGAGACACCTCATGGGCTTCGGGTGCTGGAATGAACATACGCCCGGCCACAGTGTCAGATGCACCCGCCATTGCCCGGATCACCAATGCGATCATCCGGGACACTTTGGTCACTTTCACGACGGACGAACGCAGCGCCGCCCAGATTGCCGAAGATATCAAGGCACGCGTGCCTGGTTATCTGGTTGCCGAGCACGACAGCCACGTTATCGGCTTTGCCACATATGGCCCTTTCCGCACCGGGCCCGGTTATGCGCAAACATGCGAACATACGATCCAGCTGTTACCGGACGCGCGCGGCAGAGGGGTGGGGCGTGCTTTGATGTCCGCGCTTCAGGATATTGCGCAAGCCCAAGGCGTTCATGTTCTGGTCGCGGGCATATCCTCGGCCAATCCGGGGGCCGAGGCGTTTCATGCCGCACTTGGCTATTCGAAAGTCGGGCTGATGCCCGAAGTCGGCTTCAAATTCGGCCAGCGACTGGACCTTGTGCTGATGCAGAAAATTCTTGGTGATGAATGACCTGTTGGACCTGACAGTCCTGAATTGTGACGCTAGGGTGCGGTCATGTCGATCTGGACTCGCATATCCGATGCGCTCAGCGCGCTTGCCCAGGGCGAAAGCCTGACCGCAGTTTTTGAAAAACTACGCTCGCCACCGGAACGGTCCGTGGCCTTTACGATTGCGGTCATCGCACTGGGTGCCAAAATGGCCAAGGCAGACGGTCAGGTGACCCGTGATGAGGTCACCGCCTTTCGCGACGTGTTTCAGATCGCGCGCGAAGATGAGGAAGGTGCAGCCCGCGTCTTCAACATGGCCCGTACGGACGTGGCGGGATATCAGGACTACGCCCGCAAAATTGCCCGCATGTTTTCCGAAGACAGCACAACCCTGTGTGACCTGATGGAAGGTCTTTTTCACATCGCGATGGCGGATGGTTTCTATCATCCGAACGAAAACGCGTTTCTCGAAGATGTCAGCCAGATTTTCGGGCAAACCGACGCGCAGTTCAAAGCACTGCGGGCGCGCTTTGTTCCGGATGCGCCAAACGATCCTTACACGGTTCTGGGCGTTCCACATGACATGCCGCTGCCCGACATTCGCAATGTCTGGCGGCAGCTGGTTCGGGAAACGCACCCCGACGCCATGATGGCCCGGGGTGTCCCCGAAGAGGCGATCCGGCTGGCCGAGAAAAAGATGATCGACATCAATCGCGCCTGGGATGAAATCAACGGCGCGCGGGCCTGATCAGATGCGGCTGGCGACCTATAATATCGAATGGTTCGCCAATCTGTTTGACCAGAAAGACAGGCTGATCGTCGATGACAGCTGGTCCGGCAGGCACGACGTCACCAAAGCGCAGCAGATCGAAGCGATTGCCAAGGTTCTGACTGCCATTGACGCTGATGCGATTGTAATCGTCGAGGCGCCCAACACGGGCAGACGTCAGAACACGGTTCGGGCCCTGCAAGCCTTTGCCGAAGCGTTCGACTTGCGCACGTCTGATGCGGTGATGGGCTATGCAAACGACACGCATCAGGAACTGGCATTGCTCTATGACAGAACGGTGCTGAGTGTTCGCCACGATCCCAAGGGAGATATTGCAGATACCACAGCCCCCCGGTTCGATGGTGTATTCAAAATCGACCTCGACATTGATGCGACCGAGGATGTCGTGCGGTTCTCCAAACCGCCGATGGAACTGGCGGTGACGACGCAAGCGGGGCACAACATCCGCCTGATCGGGGCACATCTGAAATCCAAGGCACCGCACGGTGCCGAATCGCGGGACGAGGCGATCCGGATTTCGATTGCCAATCGCCGCAAACAGCTGGCGCAAGCGATCTGGCTTGCACGGCGCGTCGAATGGCATGTTGCGCAAAAACAGCCCGTCATTTTGCTGGGCGATCTGAACGATGGCCCCGGGCTGGATGAGTTTGAGCACCTCTTTGGCCGCTCGTCGGTCGAGGTGTTGCTGCAAGCCGGATTGTTCGACCCGAACGCCGTCACAGCCTACAGGTTTCGGCCCGGGCCGGTGCCTGCTACTGCGCGCTTTGCCCGCCCGGAAGAAGGTAAATTTCTGGACGCATTACTGGATTACATAATGATTACAACGGACCTGCAAGCATATCGCCCGTCCTGGCGTATCTGGCACCCGTTTCAGGATGCCGCCTGTTGGGCTGAACCGGAATTGCGGCAGGCGCTTTTGACGGCCTCCGATCATTTTCCGGTCACGCTTGATATTGAACTGTGACCTTTCCAGCCTGCCACACGGGCCTTATATGTCAGGTATGAAACGCATCTTGCTGATCAGTACGATCTCAGTGTTCCTTGCCGCGCCTGCAATGGCGCAGGAAGACAATGAAAAATCCCTGATGGAACAGGGGGCCGAACTGTTTTTCGAAGGTCTGCGCAAGGAAATGGAACCGGCATTGGAAAACTTGCTGGGTCTGGCGGAAGAGCTTGGCCCGGCGATGCAGTCATTCTTGCAGCAGATGGGCCCGGCGCTTGCTGAACTGGCGGCTGAGGTCAAGGACTGGAGCGTTTATGAGCCGCCCGAGATCCTGCCCAATGGCGATATCATTATCCGCAGAAAACCGACCCAAGAGCCATCTGAGCCTGAAAAGCGGGATATCGAGGTGCCCGAAGGACCTACAGATATCTGACCCGCTCAAATGTCAGCCTTTGACAATCACGCGAGTCTGAGATTTCAGCGCTGCTGCCAAGGCGCTTAACCGGGCTTCTGCCACTTCGCTGAACAGGGGGGCTGCGGCCTCGGGCAGATACAGTTCCAGCTCTCGCTTTTTGGGGAAAAACTTGAGCTGCCCCATATTGGCATCGTTGTGCATCCACAGCATCGCGCCAAACCGCATGGCCTTGCCCAGAATCTCGGCCTGTTTCTGGCTTTTTTCATCCAGCAATTCGTAAAGCCGAGAGAACCGGTTGCCTTCCCGTTTGTTGCGATAGCGGTGTTGCAGTGCCAATCCGATGAAGACACGCTCGGAATGCTTCAAACCACCCAGATTGGCGCGCGTGACGTTGTCGAAACACACCTCGGCCCGATAGTCGGGATGCGCGCGCCAGCTTACATCGTGCAGCAGGCAGGCCGCCTTGATCAGGCGCACTTTGCTGGGCGGTGCCGATCTGAACAGCGGGATGACAAAATCATAGAGATTGCTGCCAAATCCTGGCAGGCGCGCGTCCTTTGCTTCCGAGAACCGGCTGGCTTCGATCAGCGGGTCGCGATCGCGCACTTCCTGCGGCATCTGCTCATATAGCAACCCCTCGCGAATCCCATAGCTTGAGATGGCGATATCTTTGGGTTTGAACGTGCGGATCAGCCGCGCCAGAACGTCCATCGCATACGGGATAAGCGCCATGCGCGAGCTCGACACGCCCGCCTGAGCACGCAGCTTTTCGCCATCGTGTTTTTCGATGTATTTGATCGTCTCGCGCACCTGTTTGGTGGTCATGCGGTATTCATGCAGAACGTTCAGCGGATAGCCCCGCCGCAGCATGTCCAGCCGCGCAAAGGCGCGCCAGCTGCCGCCGACCAGAAACAAACGGTCTCGCTGCTGGCCCATCTGATTGCGCAGATCCTCCATCGTTTCCTTGATATGCGCTTTTCGCGCGCGCCGCCCGCCTTTGATGTCGCGCAGTTTCAGCGGCCCAAGCGGCGAGGTTACGCGACGGCCGACCTGACCACCGCCGATTTCGGCCAATTCCATCGACGATCCGCCAATATCGCAGATCAATCCATAGGCTCCGGGCCACCCCAAAAGGACACCCTGCGCCGACAGGCGGGCTTCCTCGTCACCGTCAATGATAGACACCTGCAAACCGGTTTCAGCCTGCACCTGGTCGCAAAACTCGGGCCCATCCGAGGCTTCGCGCACAGCAGCGGTGGCGACAACATGCAAACCGGGCAAATCCAGATCCATTGCCAGGTGCTGGAACCGTCGTAGTGCCGACAAGGCGCGTTCGCGGCCACGCGGGTTCAGTCGCCCGGTTTCGGACAGGCCCGCCCCCAGTTCGCACATGACCTTTTCATTGTAGAAATAGGCCGGTGATCGGGCCGCCCCGTCGAAAATGACCATCCGGACCGAGTTCGACCCGACATCGACAACCCCGACGCGCGACAGCGCCCGTGCGTCCGGTTTGTCAAACAGGGGCTTTCCGAACGTTCCCCAGTCCGGGATATCGGTTTTGACGGTCTGATCCATGTGTGTTCCAGATAGTTCTGCCTGAGGATGCGAAATTGACGTCAGCGGGTCAATCATTGGTCTCGACCTCATCCGGGGCCGTGTTCAGTACGCGAATGGCAAGCGCGCGTGTAATGTCGCGTTTTTCAGCCAGGGCCAGTTGGTCCAGTTGGGATACAACGTCGGCTGCGCTTTCAAACCGCCGGTCCATATGCTTGACAAGATAGGCGATGACATCGGGGCCGGGGTTGAGCTGCCTGTCGACAAACAGCTTGGCAAGTACTGCGCCCAGCAATGCGTCATCGGGCGGATCCAGTGCGACGTGATGGGCGCCTTCGACCCGGCTTTGCAGGTCGGCCAGCGGCAACTCCCAGAATTTCGGTGCAAGACGGCCTGTCATCAGCAGGGGGTGCCCCTCGGCCAGAACAAGATTATGCAGGTGGAACAGCGTTTTTTGCAGCTCGAGATCGCCGGCGATCAAAGGCACGTCTTCGATCGCAATCGGCATACGCGCCAGGTCTGGCACATCGTCATATCTCAGGTCTCTGGCCTGAAGGATTCGACCGCCGGTTTCAGCGGCCCAGACATGGGCCAGATGGGTTTTGCCCGCGCCAGCAGGCCCACTCAGCACCAGTTTGTTGCCGGGCCAGGACGTGGCCGAGATCATTGCCACCGCCAGCGCATTGGCCGGTGACACAAAGAAGTCCTCTCGCCCGAGCGCAGTTTTGGCGGGCAGATCAAAGCTGAGTTGTCGGGCCATTTACTCGGTTTCCTGATCCAGACCTTCAAGACCAGTGTACAATCTGCTGTCGAGGTATAGCGATGTGGCAAAGCGGGCCAGAACGCCCAATGCTGCGGCGACCGGGACTGCCACCAACATGCCCACAAAGCCAAACAGCGCGCCAAAGACCGACAGGGCCAGCAGCAACCAAACCGGATGCAGCCCGACAGAGCTGCCGACCAGCTTGGGTGTCAGGAAATTGCCTTCAGTGACCTGCCCAATGGCAAAGATACCCGCGATAAGCCCGATATGAGCCCAGTCGCCCCAGAACTGAAACAGCGCAAGCCCAATGGCCAGCGAGCCTCCGATAAGGGCGCCCAGATAGGGTATGAACGTGACCAGGCCCGCGATAAAACCCACAATCAGGCCGAATTGCAGACCAGCAAGCATTAGTGCGACCGCGTAATAGGTGCCAAGGATCAAACAAACTGTTCCCATGCCGCGCACGAACGAGGCCAGAACCGCATCGATCTCGCCGGCCAGCCGCCTGATGATGGGAGCGTGGTCACGTGGCAGCAGCTCTCCGATGCGGGCGGTCATGCGGTCCCAGTCCAACAGCAAGTAGACGGCCACGACCGGCACAATGACCAACAGAACAACGATGTTGATCGCGGAACCCAGCGAGGTCAGCAGCGTCTGCATAACGTCCCCGGTTTTGGATTTCAGCGTTTCGCCAAAGGACACTAGCATCGCGTGCGTGCTTGATTCCCGGTCAAGCAATGACGGGAATTGTTTTTCTATGAAACTGCGCAACTGTTTGAACAGATCAGGCAGTACATCGACAAGATCCAGCAACTGGGTGATCAGCGCAGGGACCACCATCAGAATTGCCAGTACAAATCCCAGAACACCGACGACCGTGATGACAGCCGTGGCGGCCATACGCGACAGGCCCAGCCGCTCCAGCCGGTCAGCGACCGGATCAAGGAAATAGGCAATGGCCCCGCCGATGACAAAAGGCAACAAGACATCGCCAAGGGCCCACAGGATCAACGCGAAAACCGCAGCGGCGATGCTCCAGTATCTCAGCTGATCCTTAACCGGCAAAGCCATGTCGATCCCCCTGTTCAGGCCCTTGCAGGTGTTCTTGGCGCATCAAAGCCCATGATGCAAGCGGTTCATGGCGCTTGGGTTTGCAGGGGTCAGCCGCGCAAGGTTCCCAATTCAGGCGTGTCTTTGGTGGCGGTCTCATCGGGCCAGTTCGTACGCCAAATCTCGGCCGACCAGTGCCCGCAATGAACCGCCGGACGGTCAAAGCCGGGCAGGGGTGGCAGCAAAGGCGCGACGACGACGTCGTGACGGGGCACCGCGAAATAGGGAAAAGAATACCGTTCCTGACCCGATCGGTTCACAACCCGATGGGGCGTGGATTTCAACCGCCCGCCCGACCACAGTTCAAGCATGTCGCCGATATTCACCACGAAACCACCGGGCGGGCAGTCGGGCGTGATCCAGCCGCCGCTGCGGGTCTGCACCTCAAGCCCGCCCACCGGATCGGGGGCAATGATGGTCAAGGCGTCGGTATCCTTGTGCGGATGGATGCCATAGCCTGCCTCATCTTCGGCCTGAGGCGGGTAATGCAACAGGGTCATGTTGGTCATCGGGTCCCGGAATGCACCGCGCAGCGAGTCGGCTTTCAAATCCAACCCTGCTTCTAACGCGCCCAGCAACAGATCGGTGACGCGATCCAGTTGCCGCCAGTAACCCAGAATGACCTCTTTCGCGCGTGGTACATCGTCCGGCCAGAGGTTCGGCCCGTATAACGCACAATCCTCACGCACCGGGTCGTCTGCTGCGACCTCGTGGTGCAGTTTGTACCCCTCGTATTTGTCGGCTTTGCCCGAGCCATCATTGGGTGTGAAGAACCCCATGGGAATATAGCCGCGATAGTTAGCGCGGGTGATGGCCTGATCCCATTTTCCTGCGTCATCGACGGCAAAAATCTCTCGGGTGATCTGACGCACCTGATCCACGGTCTGCCGGGATACGCCTGTTCCGGTGATCGACAAAAAGCCGATCCCCTGACAGGCCGCAAGGATGTGCCGGACCGTCGCGTCATAGGCTTCGGTTCCCGGGGCAGTCAAAGGCGCGATGTCAATCGTTGGGATATTGTCCATCAGTGAATCCTCACCCCCTGACGTTGCAGTTCCGCGTGAACAGGTGCCAGATTCAGCTGGTCCAGCTCCTGATTGCTTTTCAATGATACCGCTGCGGCGATTCCCGCGCCCTGACCCATGACCGCGCAACAGGCCATGTTGCGCGTGGCGGCATGCGCCACCCGGTCCGCGCCATGTGACCGTCCTGCAACCAGCAGGCCTTTGATGCCCTTGGGCAGCATCGACCGATAAGGGATTTGCATATACCGCCCCGTAGTTGGCAGGATCAGAATGCCATAGCCGTCGATGAACTCGGGATAGATACCTATTGTATCTTCGAACCGGCCCTGATGGCGGGCATCGTTTTCGGTCATGTTGTAAACCGCGTCGATCTTGCGGGTGTCGCGGATGCCGATGGTCATCCCAAAATTCCGCAAACGAGCGTTTTCGCAACCGGGCATGAACCGGCGCAGCGCGTCGATGGCCAGCATGGTCTGGCGGCGGCCTTCAATCTCGCCGCGCGTCAGGCTGTCGGGGTCGGTGCCATCGATCTCGGCCAGATGGATGAGGTTCATGTAGGTCAGCTCGCCCGTGTCATGCATCGCGCCCCAGGTTCCGGCGATGGTATTCAGGTGCGGCGGGATCAGCCCCTCATCAATCGCTTGCTGGAACGGTTTCTTGACGAAGGGTGAGAACATGTCGTCCTCTTTCCCCGAGGTTTCGATATTCCACTCTCCGCCGCCGCCCCAGTCCTTGTAGGTCTGCGGGTCAGCTTTCACACCTTCCATGAAGGCGCGTTTATCGACGCCCGCCAGATGGAACATGACCGAAGCGGCCATCATGTCCTCGCGCGGAGTTTTGTGGGTCGGTGCGCTCGCGCGGTGGGCCACATCCGCGTCGCCGGTGGCATCGATGACGACCTTGGCCAAAATCGCTTCGCGCCCGGCTTTGGATTCTGTGATGACGCCGGTGATCCGGTCACCTTCCAGGATCGGGGCCACGAAATGCCGATGCAACATCGGATGCACACCCGCTTCTTCGACCAGCTTGTCGGCGACCAGTTTGAAGCCTTCGCTGTCCAGCTCATAGCTCAGCGACTGGCTTTCCGGAACGGCGGCGCCCATCTCCTTGGCGCGGGTCTCGAATTCCATCCCGATGCCACCTGCCTCGACGGTTTGCTCGTGCCGGTACCAGGCAAATCCTTCGACGCCGACGGCAGTGATGTTGCCACCCATGCAGCCAAACCGATCAATCAAAGATACCTCGGCCCCCGCACGTGCCGCTGCAAGCGCCGCTGCCAACCCGGCAGGGCCAGAGCCCACGACCAGGACATCGGTTTGATGAATGACGGGGATTTGGCGTGCGGGTTCCTGAATGGTTTGCATCAGCGCCTCATGGAATTTGCGTTTCCGCTACCATTGGATTTCCCGATTGGCGGGTCAATCAAAAAACCGACTGCCGCAAGGTCGGAAAAACACCAATGCGCGATTGCCCCCGGCGGGGCTTTGGCATAATCACCTGTCCAGTCGAATTCTTACCTTTGAAGGTCCGTCCATGCGCCTGAGCCGTTACTTTCTGCCCGTTCTCAAGGAAACCCCGTCCGAGGCTCAGATCGTCAGCCACCGACTGATGCTGCGTGCAGGGATGATCAAGCAGGCCTCTGCCGGGATTTATTCCTGGTTGCCGCTGGGCTTCAAAGTGCTGCGCAAGCTGGAAAACATCGTCCACGAGGAACAGGCGCGGGCCGGTCACATCGCGATCCAGATGCCCATCATCCAGTCGGCGGATCTGTGGCGTGAATCCGGGCGCTATGACGATTACGGTCAGGAGATGCTGCGGATGAAGGACCGGCATGACCGGGACATGCTGTTCACGCCGACGGCCGAGGAATTGGTTACAGATATCTTCCGCGGCCACGTCAGCAGCTACAAGGATCTGCCGCTGACGCTCTACCAGATCCAGTGGAAGTTTCGCGATGAAATCCGCCCGCGTTTCGGCGTGATGCGGGGCCGTGAATTCTACATGAAGGACGGATACAATTTCGACCTGACCAAGGAAGATGCGCTGCACGCCTATAACCGCCATCTGGTCAGCTATCTGCGCACTTATGAACGGATGGGACTTCAGGCGATTCCGATGCGCGCCGATTCCGGCCCCATCGGTGGCGATGACACGCATGAGTTCCTGGTTCTGGCCGATACCGGCGAATCCGAAGTTTTCTATGACAGTGCTGTCACTGACCTGACCTTTGGCGACCGTGACATCGATTATGACAACCGCGAACAGTGTCAGGCCATTCTGGAAGAGTTCACTTCGAAATACGCCCGCACTGATGAAACCCATGACGAGGCGCTGTTCAATCAGATCCCCGAAGAACGTCGCCGCGTGGCGCGTGGCATCGAGGTGGGTCAAATCTTTTACTTTGGCACCAAATACTCCGATCCCTTGGGCGCGACTGTCCAAGGCCCGGATGGCAAACCGGTTCCGGTTCACATGGGCAGCCATGGTATCGGTGTCAGCCGCCTTGTAGGAGCAATCATCGAGGCCAGCCATGACGACAAGGGCATCATCTGGCCCGAGGGCGTGACCCCATTCCATTGCGGTATCGTCAACCTCAAGCAGGGCGATGAAGAAGCAGATTCAGCCTGTGACAAGATCTACACGGCGCTGACGGCTTTGGGTCTGGAGCCGCTCTATGACGACCGCAACGAACGCGCAGGCGGCAAATTCGCCACGATGGACCTGATCGGTCTGCCCTGGCGCATCACGGTTGGCCCGCGTGGTCTGAAGAATGGTGTGGTTGAACTGACCTGCCGCCGTACCGGCGAAAGCGAGGAACTGAGCCCCGAGGCGGCCGTTACCAAAGTTGCTGAGATTTACCAGCAGATCGCCTGAGCCACCATCCGTTGCTGCATTAAGCAGGCGTTGAAACACGCCCCGTGATCTGGAAGGGGTGCCGGAGGCTCAGATCTGGCGGCCCTTCCCAAGCTACCTGAATTGACCGCGTCAGTCGGCAGGTTCTCAGTTTTGATCCGACGTCGGGCGCTCGGCCAGGACGTCTCCGTTGGCTCCGTCACCTGTCGCCACAACAATCGGGCGGCCAAGGCGGCTGATCAGTTCGCGAAACTCGATATCCAGAAAGCGCAATCCGCAAATCCGCGCATCAGTTGCCCGATCCGTGATACACAAACGGCCTTGACGGAAAACCAGACGATATCCTTTGTCTTTCAGGATGTCTGCCAAATTGCCCCAGCTTGCTGCGGTGACAAAGATCGGCCGGATGGCCGCGCGCAGCAAGGCTGCGGTCTCACAATCCAATTCTGTTGAAGCCTGACGGGTCGAAATTGCACCCGCGCCATTGGTTGAAATTCGTAAATTCATTGAGCGACCCCCGCTCTTTTAATGTGTTCCCCCATGGTTAGGGTGGCAAAGTTTCTGAAAATAATCAAAAAGAGTAATAAAATTTCGCACTTATTGTTGCCTTTACGATTCAGTGGCTCACGATGTGCGATGATTAACGTCATACCTGAAACAATCACCTTCTGTCTGTGATGCGCTTCACAACTCATGGTGTAGCGCCCGAATTGGAAGACACCTGTTTTGCACGTGTATTTTGATCGTGCCACGAAACGATTCGGCTCTTTCAGGCTGAGGAGCCAGTTCAGAGTGACAACCGGCTTGACCATTGGGTGAAATGCCGAAAGGGTCGCCGCAAACAAGAAAACCCGGAGCAGGCATGGCCAAGACACCCCCGCCCTTTGCCCCTTTCGAATGGAAAATCGCCTGGCGATATCTGCGCGCGCGCAGGGCCGAAGGCGGTGTCAGCGTGATGACATGGATATCACTGATCGGGATCACGCTTGCTGTGTTTGCACTGATTGCAACGCTGGCTGTCCGTTCAGGTTTTCGCTCTGAATTCGTCGGCACCATTCTGGGTGCCAATGCGCATGTGACGGTCTATTCCTCGGGTGAATTTGACGCGCAGGGCCGGGTGGATCGAACAATTGCCGACTACAAGGAACGCACCGACCGTATTGCGCAGGTGCCCGGAGTTGAGCGTGCCGCACCGCTGGTGAAGGGGCAGGTGCTGATCACCAACCGCGACAGCAGCAGCGGGGTCGAGGTGTTTGGCATCCGACCCGACGATCTGCTCGACTTGCCGGGTATCGCGCAGGCGGAACAGGCGGCGGGGGACCTGTCGGACTTCCAGACGGGTGAGGATGTCATCGCCATTGGATCGGGTGTGGCCCGCAGCATCGGGGCCACTGTCGGGGATGTGGTCAAACTGACCTCGCCCAACGGGGTCAAAACCGCCTTTGGCACGTCGCCGCGCGTGAATGCCTATCGTGTTGTCTATGTGTTTTCGGCCGGTCGCTATGACATCGACCGCACCCGCGTCTACATGCCGTTTTCTCAGGCGCAGGGCTTTTTCAACCGTGAAGGTGTGGCGGATGAGATCGAAGTGATGGTGGACAAGCCCGAAGATCTTGGCCCGATCCTGATTCCCATTCTTGAGGCGTCGGGTGAGCGCAGTCAGATATGGACATGGCAGGACGCATCCGGCGGCTTTCTACGCGCGCTTGAGGTTGAGGATAATGTGATGTTCATCATCCTGTCGATCCTCGTTCTGATTGCTGCGATGAACATCGTTTCGGGCCTGATTATGCTGGTAAAGAACAAGGGGCGCGATATCGGAATCCTGCGCACGATCGGCCTGAGCGAGGGATCGGTTCTGCGCGTCTTTTTCATCTGCGGTGCGTTCACCGGCCTGATTGGCACTGCAATGGGGGTCATCCTGGGATGCCTCTTTGCGATCTACATTGATCCGATTTTCTCATTCGTAAACTACGTGATGGGCGGTGGCGTGTGGGATCCGTCGATCCGTGGCATCTACGCCCTGCCGGCCGAACTGCATCTGAGCGATGTGCTCAAGGCGACGGGCCTGTCGCTTGGCCTGTCTTTCATCGTCACCTATTTCCCCGCCCGCCGCGCGGCGCGGCTGAACCCGGTCGAGGCGCTGCGCTATGAATGATGTCACCTTGCGACTGAACGGTCTGACCAAGACCTACCTCAAAGGCACACCGGGCGAGGTGCAGGTTCTGCGCGGGGTCGATCTGGAGCTGCGCGCGGGTGAGGCCGTGGCCATGGTTGCGCCGTCAGGGGCGGGCAAATCAACGCTTTTGCACATCGCCGGTCTGCTGGATCGGCCTGACGACGGAACCGTGGAAATCGGGGGGCAGAATGTGAACGGCAAGGGCGACCGAACCAGAACGGCGTTGCGTCGGCAGGATATCGGGTTCGTATATCAGTTCCATCACCTGCTGCCCGAGTTTACGGCGCTGGAAAACATCACATTGCCGCAACTGGCCAATGGCGCGTCCGAAAAAGCTGCTCAGGCACGGGCATTGGACTTGCTGGACCGTGTGGGCGTCGCCCCGCGCGCCAGCCACCGCCCTGCGGCGCTGTCGGGCGGTGAACAACAACGCGTGGCTTTTTGCCGGGCGCTTGCCAACGCGCCGCGTGTTTTGCTGGCTGACGAACCGACAGGCAATCTGGACCCTGAAACTTCGGATCAGGTGTTCGATGCGCTGATGACACTGGTGCGGGACGAGGGATTGTCGGCGTTGATCGCGACCCACAACCTCGAACTGGCGGCGCGCATGGACCGAATGGTCCGGCTTGAGGGCGGCGTGCTCAGGCCAGTTGAGTGATTGCAACACCGATGGCCATGACCGCGATACCACTCGCCCGCATCAGGGTGAGGGGTGCCACCTGTGCGCCGAACAGGCCGAAGTGATCGATTGCCGCGGCACTGATCAATTGCCCCAATAGGACAAAGAACACGGCGTTTCCCACACCGAAATGCGGGGCGACATGGGTGATCGACAACACATAGAATGCAATCAGGATGCCAGCGAACAACAGGTGTTTCGGGGCCTGCGCAACCTTGGACAAGGCTGCAATACCGGGAAACAACAGCATGGTCAGCGCCGAGGCGGCCAGGGCAATTGCAAACAGCACCACGGCTGCCGTTGTTGGTGATCCGATGACCTTGCCAAGGGCCGCGTTAAGAGCAGCCAGTATCGGAACTCCAAATCCGGCGGCCAGCATGATGGCTGCATATTGTGTCATTGCCCGAACCCTCTGCACCTGTTTCGTTGATCTGGATCATTGCGCCCATATGCCTGTCGGGCAACCCTGCAAATGTCAATCGTGACAGGAGGATACGATGTTCAAGGCAACGATCGGTATGCTGGTTCTCGGGGTTTCGGCTGCTGCCACACAGGCTGCTTGGGCGCAGGATGCGGCGACCGGAGAGGAACTCTATTTGCATTACTGTGCGACCTGTCACGGGATTGACGCAACGGGGCAGGGGCCGATGGCCAGCGTGCTGGTTGTTCAGCCGTCCGATCTGACCGCATTGTCCGGCGAAAGCGGGGTGTTTCCGACCGCCCGCGTTGTTGCCCGCATCGACGGCAGGGACCCGCTGGTCAGCCATGGCAGCCCGATGCCGGTCTATGGCCCTTATTTCGACGGGCAGGACACATCCATGAAAACACCGGAAGGTCAGCCGATCCTGACCAGCCAGCCGATCGTTGATCTGGTGGCATATCTGGAAACCCTGCAGCGCGCCCGGAACTAACTGCAAATCCCCTCGATCCTGGCTTCGCTCCACGGGATCAGGACCGGGCGCTCGCGCCCCTGTTCCGGCAAGGGTGACAGATCAAAATGGGCACCCAGCATGTCATGCAGTCTTTTGGTGCGCTTGGCCTGAGGGGCCAGCGCGCGACAGCACACGTATTCCTCTACGATTGCGCCCTGCTGTTCGAACCCGTAGGTCAGAAAATCCGGAGAGGTTTCGAGGTCGAACAGATACGGATCCCTCCGGCCCCCATGTTCCGCCGCAGCGCGCAGGGGGTGGTAACCGGTGGTCCGGCGATTCTGCCATTGCCAGACATGCGTCAGCTCATGGGCCAAAAGCATCGCGGCCAGCAGGTTCATCTGATCCGGAAAGTCGGACATATAGTCCTCCAGATACCAGTCGCGGGTAAAATAGACTTTGTTGAACAGGGCCACGGCGGCAGGTTTGCCCGTCACCGGCCCGGGGTCCACCGGGGGCAGAATGCGCTCGCGGCAGGCCAGTCGCGGGCGTTCTTCGCGGAAATACGTCACGTTGGTAACCGGGGCACCTTCGACCAGACGGATGTGATCCAGTTCCAGGGTTTCCCCCTGAATGGTTTCCGCAAAATCGCGCTCCTGCTCAGTCAACTCACGGCCGCAGGCGGCCAGCAACAAAAGAGAAGCAAAGAAAATTCGCAGAACCATAAGTTGATTCTTATTCTGCTGCGGGTATTCCGCAAACCGTTTTCACAGACTCATGGCCAGAACCCGGCTGATTTCCGTAAGTGATCGCCCGGACTGACCCATCCATGTATTAAAGGCGTTCTGAACCGCCTCCATCGCTTTCTTCGAGGTGGCAGGCTTGTCGATCACACCTTCGGCAATCAGCCGGGCGGTGACATCCTGAGACAGAATGAAACTGTCCCGCCCGGCAAACCGCATTGCGTACTGCGCCGAAGCGCCGCCCAGTCGGGCCCCGCGTTTTGCCAGCATTGCCAGAAGGTTGACGTAGTCATCAGATGGCCAGCCGCCTAACACTTTACCCGCGCCGCCTTCCTCACGCAGTTCAAGCAAGAATGCAGCGTTATCCCGTACAGCCGCGATCTTGGTTCCATTCCTTACGATGCGCGTATCCTGCAAAAGGGTGTCAAACTTCTCATCATCCATGAACGCGCATCGCCCCACGTCGAACCCGTTAAAGGCTGTTTCGAACCCGTCCCATTTGCTTTCGATGACTTTCCAGTTGAAGCCAGCCTGAAAGATGCATTTCGTGATGACCGACAGCCAGCGATCCTCGGGCATCGCTGCCAGTTCCGCGGGGGTTTTCGGTTTGCTCAGTTTTGCGTCCAGTGCTTCTGGACCGCCGTGGCGCGCGGCTGCGATTTCAAAGATTTCGTCAAACGTTCGCATCTGTCTAACCTTGATGTTGCCCGACTATAAATGTTTATCTTTTGTTCTTGTTTGGCAATGAAAAATCTGACCGTGTCCAGATTTGAGGCAGCCCAACGAATAACTGGATTCGCAGAAAAATGCGGATTTTCGAAAGAAGTTCTCGACAAAAGGTGGCAAAATGTTTTCTGATTGACTCGTCAGTCAACGTCCCGTCTTAGCGAAATGGAACAAGGCAAGCCGGGTTGGATGCGTAAAGGGAGCCGGGAGGGGGGAACAATCTGGCAGAAAGATCTTTTCCACAATTTGGAAACGGATCACTGTTCTTTTCCAGCCAAATTTGTGCATGCTGCGGCATGGCATTGTCATCAGACAGAAAGACCGGCGGGAAAATCCTTGCCGGGATGGGCAAAACAAATATGACAGGGAGTTAAGTCCATGAAAAAACTAAGTGTAAGCCTAATGGCTCTGAGCGTTGCAGGCGCGGCGCAGGCGGCGGATATGGGCGCCGTGGATGAACCGATCAAACTGGCGATCAACGAATGGACCGGCCAGCACGTCACCACGCATGTGGCGGGTGAGATGCTCAAGGCAGCCGGGTACAACGTCGAATATGTGACCGCTGGCATGATGAACCAGTTCCAGGCGCTGGCCGATGGCGACATCGACGCGACACTGGAAATCTGGTCTTCCAACGTTTCCGATGAATACGCCAAGAAAATCGGTGAAGGCACTGTGGTTGAAATCGGTGATCTGGGTCTGGATGCCAAGGAAGGCATCGCGTACCCGGCGCATGTGGCCGATCTGTGCCCGGGCCTGCCCGCATGGGAAGCGCTGAAAGATTGCGCTCAGGTCTTTGCGACGGCGGAAACTCTGCCCGGTGGTCGTCTTGTCGATTACCCGGCCGACTGGGGAACTCCGGGCGCGGATCGCATGACCGGTTTGGAATTGCCGTTCAAAGCCGTACCAGCAGGGTCCGAAGGGGCGCTGATCGCGGAATTGCGCGCCTCGACCGAACGCAAATCGCCGCTGCTGATCACTTTCTGGCAGCCGCATTGGGCGATGTCGGCCTATGACGTTCAATTCGTTGAACTGCCCGCCGGTGAAGAGGCGTGCTTTAGTGATCCGGCCTGGGGCCCGAACCCGAACGCTGTCAATGACTGCGACTTCTCGCCCTCGCGCATCTTCAAAGCTGGCTGGAGCGGTATGGAAGAGAAATGGCCAGCAGCCTTTGAAATCCTGACCAATTATCAGCTGGCGGTTGAAGACCAGCAGCCGATGATGGGCGCGATCGACGTTGACGGTGGAAAGGTCGAAGAAGTTGTCGCCGCATGGATGGCCGAAAACGAAGGCAAGTGGCGTCCGGTTGTTGACGCGGCAACCCAGTGAGCCCGCGTAAGTGACGGACACGACCATGCCAGCCATCGCCTGCCGGAATCTCTGGCAGGTGTTTGGCCCCGGCGCTGACAAAGCCCTGACCGACGCGCTGTCTCGGTCAGGGAATGACGCAGACAAGGCTGCCGCCGCCCTTCGGGAACAGGGGCTGATCCCTGCCGTTCAGGATGCCAATTTCGAAGTTCAGGAGGGCGAGCTTTTCGTCATCATGGGCCTGTCAGGCTCGGGCAAATCCACGCTGATCCGCTGCATTTCGCAGCTGCTGCCCGGCACGGGTGGTGAGATTCGGGTGGACGGCGAAAATGTCATCGGAGCCTCGAAGAAGGCCCTGACCGAGTTGCGCCGCAAAAAACTGGGCATGGTGTTCCAGCATTTCGGCCTGTTCCCGCATATGACCGTTTCCGAAAACGTGGCCTATCCGCTGCGCGTGCAGGGTGTGGGCAAGAAGGAACGGCTGGCGCGCGCACAGGAGGTGATCTCACTGGTCGGTCTGGAAGGGCGCGAAGACAGCTTTCCGCGCCAGCTTTCAGGTGGCCAACGTCAGCGTGTGGGCATTGCCCGCAGCCTCGCCGTAAATCCCGATATCTGGTTTCTGGATGAACCGTTCTCGGCCCTCGACCCATTGATCCGCCGCCAGTTGCAGGATGAATTCCTGCGCATTCAGGCGACGCTGAAGAAATCCATCGTCTTTATCACCCATGACATTCAAGAGGCGCTGAAGCTGGCCGACCGCATTGCAATCATGCGCGACGGCAAGATTGTTCAGATCGGAACGCCCACAGATATCGTGTTGCGCCCGGTGGATGATTACGTGCGCGAATTCTCGAAGGATGTCGCCAAAGGTCAGCACGCCAAGGTCGCCTCGGTCATGCGGAGCGAGGCGGAATGTGGCCCCGATGATCCCGGCCTCACCACCTCGATGACGCTGGACGCAGCCCTTGCGCATTGCATGGAGCTGTATGAACCCGTGCCCGTGCGGGATGAGGCGGGCAATGTCGTCGGCACGGTGCATCCGTCCGATCTGGCCGCAGCTCTTCAGGTAGACGAGACATGACCGCCATAACCGACCTCCCGACACGGCGCAGCGCGCAGTTGACGGCAGGTGCGAAGGCCGCCCTGATAACGGTTATCGTCGGTGCAGTTTGCCTCGCGCTCGAGGGTATCGCCCCGTGGCTGGTCAAGTGGCCCGCCGCGTGGGAACTGCCTGCAACCCAATGGGTTGGCGCGTTTCTGGACTGGTTTCTGAACCTGATCAAACCGGCAATGCGGCTGTTTTCGGACCTGATGACCCACCCAATGAACTGGGCGAATTTCGTGCTGGGCAAAACGCCATGGCCCATTCTGATCGGGATCGTGACCGCGTTGGGCTGGTATCTGGGCGGCTTGTCCATGGCCGCACTTGGCTTTCTGGGCCTGAGCTTTGTTTTGGCCTCGGGCTATTGGGCCGAAAGCATGAATACGCTGGCGCTTGTCGCCGTGTCTGTCCCTGTGGCGCTGGTCATTGGGGGCGCCATCGGCATCCTCGCCAACGAAGTGCCAAAGGTGAAATCCTTTGTGCAGGCCGTGCTGGACATCATGCAGACGGTGCCAACCTTTGCCTATCTGACACCGCTGCTGCTGCTGTTTGGATTTGGTCCTGTTGTTGGTCTGATTGCTTCGGCCATCTATGCCGCACCGCCCATGGCGCGCAATGTGATGCTGGGATTGGAACGGGTAGAGCCCGAAATAAAAGAGGCGGCCATCATGTCCGGCGGCACTCGGTTCCAGCAGCTGTTCCAGGTCGAAATCCCTGCCGCCACCACTCAGATCATGGTCGGTGTGAACCAATGTCTGATGGCCGCATTGTCGATGGTTATCATCGCCGCCGTCATCGGTGGGTTCAACGATATCGGCTGGGAGGTTCTGCTGACCATGCGCAAGGCGCAGTTCGGCGAGTCGCTGATGGCGGGTCTGGTTATCGTGGTCTTTGCCGTGGTGATCGACCGGATGAGCGGCACTTTGGCGACCGAGCGTAAACGCTATGACAGCCGTGTTGTCTGGGCGATGCTGGGTTTTGCTGTTGTCTTCACGGCGGCCTTCTGGGCGTGGTTGCCAAACCCTGCGGAGCTGACCCTGCTGGACCCGATGGCCGAAGCTGTGGACAGCGGCCTGACCGCATTCACGCAGGCCAATGGCCAGTGGCTGGACGCCCTCAAAAACAACTCGCTGTTCTATGTACTGCTGCCGCTGCGGATCGGGCTGGATCAGGCGGTGCTGCCCTTCACATGGGGTTTCCAGTGGACGTCGAGCATGAGCTTTGGCCTGTTTGCGGCCGGTGCCGGGATTGCGCTTTTGATGGCGTGGCGCGGACGGCTGACTGGTGGGCTGGTCGTTCTGATTCTGATTGGAATGCTGGAAACCGGTATCGCGAACCTGCCGTGGCCCTTTGTCCTGACTGGCGCTGCCGCGCTGGGCTGGGTTGCCGGGGGCTGGCGTCTGGCCGCGCTCTGCGTGGGGCTGCTCTGCACCATCCTCGTCTCGGGCCTGTGGGAAAGGGCGCTGCTGTCGCTTTATCTCAGCGGTGCAGCGGTGTTTACCTGCGCTTTGGCGGGTGGGCTGATCGGCCTTGCCAGCGCGGTATGGCAGCCTGTGTGGAACGTGGTTCGCCCGATCTGTGACATGTTGCAGACGATCCCCCTTTTCGTGTTCCTGATCCCGGTGCTGATGGTGTTCCAGATTGGCGAGTTCTCGGCCTTTCTGGCCATCTGTGCCTATGCGATTGTCCCGATGATCCGCTACACGCGGCACGGGCTGGTCAATACACCGGATGAGATGATGGAGGCCGCAATTTCAAGCGGTGCGACCGAGTGGCAGATCATGCGCGATGTGAGGGCGCCTTATGCGGCCCCGACCATCCTGCTTGGGCTGAACCAGACCATCCTTTATGCCTTTGCCATGCTGGTCATCGCGGCACTGATCGGGACCACCGGTCTGGGCCAGTCGATCTATCTGGCGCTGGGTCAGGCGGATGTGGGGCTTGGTATTTCGGCCGGAGCTGCGATGGCGATTCTGGCACTGATCGCAGACCGCATCGTGCAGGGCTTTGCCGAAGAACGCCGCGCGGCGCTTGGGCTGTAATACAGGGCAGGGGCGGTGCGTCCGCCCCTGCGGCCCAACTTGATTTCGGGCAAGGACGTCGCTGTCCTCCCAGTCTAGACCGACCCCAACACGTTTGGAGAATATCATGACCGGTTGGGGCCTGTTCCTTGCAGCACTCATCGTTTTCCTGCTCAGCCATGCAATTCCTGTACGGCCCACCGTGCGGGGTTGGCTGATCGGCACGCTCGGCCGCCGGGGGTATTTCGCGGCCTATTCACTTCTGTCTTTGGCCGTGCTGGCATGGCTGATTGTTGCCGCTGCAAACGCCCCCTATGTCGAGGTCATTCCACCGTTCGCAGTCTTGCGCTGGGTGCCGATACTGATCATGCCAGTGGTGTGCTGGCTGGCTGTGGCCGGGCTTGCGATCCAGAATCCGTTTTCTTTCGGAGGGATGGGCAAAAGGCCCTTTGACCCCGAACACCCCGGTATTCTGCGCACCACCCGCCACCCGATCCTTGCCGCGCTGCTGTTGTGGTCTTTGGCGCATCTTCTGGCCAATGGAAGCCTGTCACATGTGATCCTGTTTGGCCTGTTTGCCGGATTTTCTGTTATAGGCACGATCCTGATCGACAGGCGTAAATCGCGTGAGATGGGCTTTGAATGGGTTCGGTTGTCCCGAAATACGGCGCGGTTCTCACTGCGCTCACCGCGACCCTGGCCACGCCCTTGGGTCTGGCTGACCGCACTGGCCGCTTATGCGGTTCTTCTTCACCTGCACACACCTGTGATTGGTCTGTCGCCGCATCCTTGACTGGGGGAGTGGTCGGGCTGCGCCTTGCGTGCTATTTGAAACGTCACAATCGAATTACAAGAGGTCCAAGATGCATCTGGCCTATGTCACTACCACCGACCGCGGCGCGACGGATCGCTTGCTGAGCGCTGTTGCTGAGCGTCTGCTGGCATCCGGCGCGAAACTGGCCGGTGTCGTCCAGACGAATACGGAATGTACCGACAGCAGCAAATGCGACATGGATGTCCGCGTGTTGCCGGATGGGGATACCATCCGTATCTCGCAATCGCTGGGCTCGCAGTCGCGCGGCTGCCGTCTGGACCCCGCTGCGCTGGAACAGGCGGTGGGATATGTGACCGCCTCTCTTGCGAACGCACCGGACCTGCTGATTATCAACAAATTCGGCAAACATGAATCCGATGGGCGCGGTTTTCGCCCCGTAATCGGCGAAGCACTGGCGCTGGATATTCCGGTGCTGGTCGGCGTGAACGGGCTGAACGCCGAAAAGTTCAACACCTTCGCCGAAGGTGCGGCCGAAGAGCTGCCTGCGGATTTGGACGACATCGTAGGCTGGTTCAACCGCATAGCGCAGATGCGCCCGGCTGCGGAATAGGCGCGCACTCGACCGACGCGTTGATCTGAACGTCATGACATGCGGTGGCGAAGGCCACGCGGCACCTTTCGTTCACAATCCGGTCGCGTTAGCGCCGGGTTAAGATGTGTAAAACGGATCAGATCTGTCGCATCTGAGAATGGCGGCAGACCAACAGCAATAACATAGCTGCCAGACAATAACGCAGTGCAGGACACGCGTCCTGACCATCTTCGAAATATGTTGGAAAGATGGTGGGCGACCCTGGAATCGAACCAGGCGTGCGTCTCCGCGAGGGAGTTACAGTCCCCTGCCACACCTTGCGGCCTGTCGCCCACTGTCAGGCGTTGCACCTGACGTGGAGGCGTGATTACTAGCGCACCAAAGGAGCGTCAACAGGAAAATTTCCCTTTGGCGCAGGAAACCGAATTCCCGGCCCGGAGGCCCTTGAAATGAAGAAACCCAAATGGGTCGTCGAAAAGGAACAGGCGCGCAAAGCTGCTGCTGCGGAAACAGTCTGGCTGTTTGGCCTGCACGCGGTTCGCGATGCGCTGATGAACCCAAAACGGCAAAAACTACGCCTGATGGTGACGCGGAATGCGTGTGACAAACTGGCGGAAGCTATTGAATTTGCGGGGATCGAGGCCGAGATGGTCGACCCGCGCAAGTTTTCTGCGCCCATCGATTCTGGATCCGTGCACCAGGGCGCGGCGCTGGAGGTCAAGCCGTTGGAATGGGGCAGTCTGGCAGATAACTGCATCGGTCGCGAAAACCCTCGCGTCATTCTGCTGGACCGGGTCACCGACCCGCACAATGTCGGGGCGATTCTGCGCTCGGCCGAAGTTCTGGGGGCCAGTGCTGTGATCGGCACACGCCACCATTCCGCGCCCGAGACCGGGGCACTGGCAAAAACCGCCAGCGGTGCGCTTGAGCGGCAGCCTTATCTGCGGGTGCGCAACCTTGCGGACGCGATTGTCGAGCTTCAGGGCATGGGCTTTCTGGTCCTTGGGCTGGACGGAGAAGCCGACATGACAATCGAAGGTGCGCTAAGCGATGGCCGTGACCGCCCTGTCGCGCTTGTGCTGGGCGCGGAAGGTCCGGGCTTGCGGCAGAAGACAAAGGAAACCGTGGATCAGTTGGTTAAAATTGACGCAGCCGGGGGATTTGGTTCGCTGAACGTCTCAAATGCTGCGGCAATCGCCTTATATGCGTCGCGACCCTGAGCAAAGGAGAGCGTCATTCCCGGTCCTGCCAAAATCGCGACCTGCTGCTATTGCGGCACCCGGGCTGCCTTGATCCTGAAAGGCAAGGAACGGCACGAGCTTAGCTGCTCCAGCTGTGGAGCGCCGCTGCACAACCTGAAGATGCTGCCCGCGCGGAAAGTACACAAACCCGAACCGCTGCGCGTAGCTGTGTCTCATGCTGCCGCTCGGAAAGCAAAGCGCAAAAAGAGGAAGAAGACCATGCTTGCGCGCGTGTTCGACGAAGCATGGGACGTGATCGAAGACATCTTTGACTAAGTTTCAACTGGCGAACACTCGTTCACATCCGCGTCAACAGGGGTTCCGAAAAACGCGAAAAGTTGCATGTTGATAGTCTTGAATATGCAGATTCCCAAATGACGATGCTGAACCGACGTACTCTTCTTTGCTCGCTGAGCACTGTATTGCTGGCTCCTGCCGTGTTTGCGCAGGACAACCCCGTGTACTACGCCACTGACGGTGTGGCGTTGGCGGGGTATGATCCCGTGTCCTATTTTGACAGCGACGCGCCTTCAAAAGGGGCACCCGAAAACGCGGTCATGTGGAAGGGCGCCCGGTGGCATTTCAAATCGCAGGCAAATCGCGAGCTCTTTGAAGGCAACCCGCGCGCCTTTGCGCCGCAGTTCGGTGGTTATTGCTCGTACGGGATGGCGATGGGTGTGTTGAAAAGCACGGATCCGAATGCGTGGCAGGTGGTCGATGGGCGCCTTTACCTGACGCATTCACCCGCGGTCGAGGAAATCTGGCAGCAGAATCAAACAGGATACATTGCGATGGCAGAAGAAAACTGGCCCGCAATTCTCTATGGGGAGTAGGCAAGGTTCAGCTAATTGTGAAAAGTCATCACAAAAATGCGCCACCCCTCTTTTTTTTAACAGATCCATGCTTAAATGTCACAGTGACCGCGGAACGGAACTGCCGCGGGTCATTTCACTGTCCCTCGTTCCAACAACTGGCGCCCAAGCATTCTTGGGCGCTTTTTTCTTTTTGGAACCCTGTTAAGGATAGGGCATGCCAGACTATTCCGATCAGTACCTTAAGGCCATTTTGCAACGCACCAAGACGGTGGCCGTTGTCGGCGTTTCTATGAACCCGGTGCGACCAAGCTATTACGTGGCGCGCTATTTGTCGCTGAAAGGGTTCAAGGTGATTCCCGTCAATCCGGGCCACGCGGGCAAAGACCTGTTTGGTGAGACGGTTCGCGGCAGCCTGTCAGATATCTCCGAGCCTGTGGACATGGTGGACATTTTCCGGCGGTCCGAGGCCGTGCCACCCATTGTAGATGAGGCGCTGGACGCTTTCCCGTCGCTCGGTACGATCTGGATGCAGATTGGCGTGGAACACCCTGAAGCGGCGGCAAAGGCCCAGGCCCGTGGCGTGGATGTGGTGATGAACCGTTGCCCAAAGATCGAATATCAGCGCCTGTTTGGCGAATTGCGCATGGGCGGATTTTCGACCGGGATCATCTCGTCCAAGCTTTAGGGTTTGGCGGGCACGTAAGGTTTCAGACGGGCGACCTGTTCCTTCCGCCGCTTTTCCAGCACCACGTCGCGCGGAACCCAGTCATACCGGGTATCCTCGACCAGCGGAGACCAGAACAACACGCCGCCATAACGCCACGGGTCCAATACGACACCGTCATACAGCGTCGCGCCTTTACCGCTGATGATTGCGGTGCTGTGGTCGATCCGCGTCGGGTTGTCCGCGTTTGCAATGGCACGGTGCAGCTCCAGTGTCCGGAAGTTTTCCTGTTTCAGCCGCCGCTCGATATCCTCGGCCCAATGCCAGCACAACCCACGCGGGCGCAGGCCCTTGTTGACCTTCATGTTATGGATCAGGGGCGGGTCTGTGATCTGGTATTCCTCGACCAGCTGAGCGGTATAGGCGTAAGCAATTCCCGCTGCGCGTCGGGCCTCCTCAGGGTCGATATCCGGGCCAAGGCCCTGAATCTCCGTGGCGAGCCGCTGCACCTCATCCCCGGTCGAGCGCGGCGGCGCGGCGCAGCCCGCGACGATGGCAAGGGTTGCCACAAGCATCAATATTCGGATCATAACGCGCCTTCGCCCTGACAGTCTGGCATCCGAGTATAACGGCCCAGGAGCCAGTGCGGAACCCGGACCTTACCCATTGGGGCGGGAAGCTTTTTCAGCGACACCACTGGTGCCCTGACGGCGGTCCAGCTCGGCCAGAACATCATCCAGCGCCACGTCCCGCGCGGCCAGCATGACCAGAAGGTGATACAATACGTCCGCCGCTTCCGAGGTCAGCTTAACCTGATCCCCTTTTACGGCTTCGATGATGGCCTCTATGGCCTCTTCACCGAATTTCTCGGCGCATTTCTCAGGGCCTTTCGCAAGCAGCTTGGCCGTCCAGCTGCTTTCGGGATCAGCCCCCTTGCGTGCCTCGATCGTGGCGGCCAGATCGTGCAAGATGCTCATGTCAGCCTCATGGGGATGCCAGCGGCGGCCATATGTTCCTTGGCCTCGCGGATGGTGTATTCGCCGAAATGGAAAATCGATGCCGCCAACACGGCGCTTGCACCGCCCTTGGTGACGCCCTCGACCAGATGGTCCAAAGTACCAACACCGCCCGAGGCGATCACGGGCACATCCACCGCGTCGGAAATGGCGCGGGTCAGCGGCAGGTTGAACCCGGATTTGGTGCCGTCGCGGTCCATCGAGGTCAGCAGGATTTCACCGGCCCCCTTGGAGACCACGGTTCTTGCAAAGGCAACCGCATCAATGCCGGTGGGTTTGCGCCCACCATGGGTAAAGATCTCCCACTTGCCGGGGCTGACGGTCTTGGCGTCGATGGCGCAGACAATGCACTGACTGCCGAACTGATCTGCCGCTTCGGCAATCACATCCGGATTGGCAACCGCGGCCGAGTTGAAGCTGACCTTGTCCGCCCCCGCCAGCAGCAAGGCGCGCACATCGTCTTTTGTTCGCACCCCACCGCCCACGGTCAGCGGCACGAAACACTGTTCCGCCGTACGCTGCACCACATCGAACATGGTGCCGCGATTCTCGTGGGTCGCGTGAATGTCGAGAAAGCAGATCTCGTCCGCTCCGGCAGCATCATAGGCCTTGGCCGATTCCACCGGGTCGCCTGCATCGCGCAGTCCCACGAAATTCACGCCTTTGACCACTCGGCCATCGGCAACATCAAGGCAGGGAATGATCCGGGTTTTCAGCATAGGATATCCTTTATGGGCGCACCTCTAGCGGCAAAGCCCTGCCGATGCCAGACTTGTGATTGTGAGAGGTCTCTATTCTGTGAAAACTGGGGTGAATTTCACAGAAGGAATATCGATATGCGTAGACTGATACTGGCTTGTGTTTTTTCAATCGGAGGCGCGCTGACCGCAATGGCAGATGATCTGATCAAGGTTCAAACCGACAAATCCGTGGCCGAGGCGCTGGACGCGCTGGAAGCCGCCGTCGGAAATGCAGGCGCAACCGTGTTTGCCCGCATCGACCACGCGGCCGGGGCGGAAAAGATCGGTACGTCCATTCCTGCCAATCAGGTGCTGATCTTCGGCAACCCGGCGCTGGGTACGCCAGCCATGCAGATCGACCCGCGCGCCGGGCTGTTTCTGCCTCTCAAGGTGCAGGCGTACGAAGACTCCAATGGCCAGGTCTGGCTGATCTATGAAGACCCGAAAGAGACATTGGACGACCTGAACGATGTCGACAAATCACCGGTCATCGAAAAGATGCGCGGTGCACTGGCCAAGCTGACCGCCGCAGCCGCGCAATAACCGATCACGACAGGGCGCGGATGGCCTCGGCCAGGTCAATTGCGCCATCATAAAGCGCCCGGCCTGAAATCGCGCCGTTCAGCGCAACGCCGCAATCGCGCAGGGCGATCAGGTCGTCCAGCGAACTGACACCGCCCGAGGCGATCACCGGGATGGAAACGGCTTGTGCCAGGGCAGCGGTCGCTTCGATGTTCGGGCCCTGCATGGCACCGTCGCGATTGATATCGGTGTAGATGATTGCCGCAACGCCCGCGTCTTCGAAACTACGGGCCAGATCGGTGACCTGAACATTGGTCTCTTCGGCCCAACCCTTGGTGGCTACCATGCCATTGCGTGCGTCGATGCCAACAGCGACCTTGCCGGGAAAGGCTTTGGCTGCTTCGCGCACCAGATCGGGGTTTTCGACAGCGACAGTGCCCAAAATGACCCGCGCCAGCCCCTTCTCGATCCATGTTTCGATTGTGGCCATGTCGCGGATGCCACCGCCCAGTTGCGCGGGCACCTTGCACGCTTTCAGAATTGCCTCAACCGGTGCTGCGTTGACCGGCTCGCCTGCGAATGCACCGTTCAGGTCGACCAGATGCAGCCATTCGCACCCCGCCTCGACAAAGGCACGGGCCTGAGCGGCCGGGTCTTCGTTGAACACGGTGGCCTTGTCCATTTCACCACGCAGCAGGCGTACGGCATTGCCGTCTTTGAGGTCGATGGCGGGGTAGAGGATCATGTCGGGCGGCCCTATATCACTGTTACACGCGCGGGATATCGCACAAGCAGGGCAGGGGATGCAACGCGACGCTGGGTCATTCTTGCCCGCCGCCCATTAGCGGGTCAGACTGCCCACAAAACAGGGAGAAAATCATGAAGACTTTTACTCTTTCAGCGGGCCTGATGCTGCTTGCTACAGCTGCTTTTGCAGACGATCCGGTTGACGGCCTGTGGAAAACCGCGCCGGGCGACACGGGTGGCTATCTGCATGTGACGATTTCCGAATGCGGCAGTGCGATCTGCGGCACCATCGACAGCGCGTTCGACGCCGATGGCAACCAGCAGCTGGAATATGAGAACCTTGGCAAAAAGATCATCTGGGACATGGTCCCCGAAGGGGGCGGCAGCTATGACAGCGGTAAGATCTGGGCCCCCGACCGGGACAAAACCTACAACTCGAAAATGTCTCTGGACGGCCAGAACAAGCTGACCGTCAAGGGCTGCGTGGCGGGCGGTCTGATCTGTCGCGGGCAAACCTGGACGCGGGTTCAGTAAGCCTCAGGGCTTCCAGGTCAGGAAGTTGCCCAGCATACGCAGGCCAACATCCTGGCTTTTTTCGGGGTGAAACTGCATCCCAACCATCGTGTCGCGGCCAATCACGGCCGTGACGTCCTGCCCGTATTCCACATAAGCCAATCGCTGCGCCGGGTCGGACACGCGAAAATGGTAGGAATGGACGAAATAGGTGTGATCGCCTGATTTCACCCCGGCAAAGATCGGGTGATCGCTTTCCAGAACCAGATCGTTCCAGCCCATATGCGGCACTTTCAAAGCGGCATCTGACGGTTCGATTCGAACAACATCGCCTGCCACCCAGCCCAGACCATCGGTCTCGGTGTATTCATGGCCTTTGGTTGCCATCAGTTGCATGCCAACGCAGATGCCCAGAAATGGGCGGCCCTTCTGTTCGACCGCTTCGACCATCGCGTCATAAATACCCTTGTGGCCGCGCAGCTCGGCAGCACAGGCCGGGAAGGCACCATCACCGGGCAGAACCAGTCGGTCCGCACGCGCAACTACATCCGCGTCCGAGGTGACAACAACGTCACCTGCGCCGACCTCTTGCGCCATGCGCTGAAACGCCTTTTCCGCTGAATGCAGATTGCCGCTTTCGTAATCAATTATGGCTGTGAGCATTTACAACGCGCCCTTGGTCGACGGAATCGCATCCGCTTTGCGCGGATCGGTCTCAACCGCATCCCTCAACGCGCGTGCAACGGCCTTGAACGCGGCCTCGGCGATGTGGTGACTGTTGAAGCCGTGCAACTGGTCGATATGCAGGGTGATGCCGCCATGGGTGCTGAGCGCCTGAAAAAACTCGCGCACCAGTTCTGTGTCGAACGTACCGATCTTTTGCGTCGGCAGATCGACATTCCAGATCAGGAACGGGCGGCCCGACAGGTCCAGCGCACAGCGCACTTGCGCGTCATCCATCGGCAGATGGCATTCGCCATAGCGCCGGATACCCTTCTTGTCGCCCAGGGCCTGTGTCAAAGCCTGACCCAGCGCGATGCCGGTATCCTCGACCGTGTGGTGATCGTCGATGTGATAGTCGCCCTTGGCGCGGATTGTCATATCGATCAACGAGTGGCGCGCCAGCTGGTCCAGCATATGGTCAAAGAACCCGACGCCGGTCTGATTGTCATATGTACCGGTGCCATCCAGATTGACCGAGACCGAAATTTCGGTTTCGGCAGTCTTGCGGCTGATCGAAGCGGTGCGCATGGGCAAATTCCTTTTGCTACAGGCGCGCTTATAGACGGGGTGGGGTGGGTTGATCCAGACCATGCGTTGCAATCGCTGCAAACTGTTGCAAGGGATTGCACCCGGCCCGGCACCATGTCAGCTTGCAGACAACATGAACCAACAGGGCCAAGCCATGTCCACCTGCGTATTCATCCAGATCCGCTGCAAACCCGGCACCACCTACAAGGTCGCCGAGGAAATCGCCCTGCGCGAAATACACTCAGAGCTTTATTCTACCAGCGGTGAGTTTGATCTGATGCTCAAGCTCTACATCCCCGAAACCGAGGATGTGGGCCATTTCATCAACGAACACCTGCTGGTGATTCCCAATATCGAACGCTCGCTGACGACGATGACGTTCAAGGCGTTTTAACCCAGTTCAAAGGTGGTCACGCCATAGATGCGGGACAGGTCGATATCCGGCTGATCGCCGGAATACATCCGGGCGGTTTCGAACACTTTCGTAAGACCCAGCGCATCCGCCAAAGCAAAAGCAGCCGCGTTGGGCTGTGGCATGTCGATGAAAACCGCTTGGTCGCTGGCTGTTGCTGATACGGCAGTCAAAAGACTGGCAAGCAGGCCCCGTGCGACACCGGCGTCATCTGCGAAAAGCGGCCCGATCTTGTACCCTGTCTTACACGGTCTCAAGGTGGCATATCCCCTGATCTGCTCCTCCACTGTACACACCCGTGAGATATGATTCGGCGCACTCAGCCAACCTGTTAGAAACGCGTCGCGCTGCGCAGGGAAGAGTTGCCGGTCATAGGCGAACAGCTCCGGCGATGGCTGACTGAGCGGGCTGATTGATGCGTCATCGCTCTGCCCTAGAGTGTCGAGAATGCCTCTGACAGTGCCGGTGAAGCGGTAATTGTTATAGGCAAAGGTGAAACCAGACTTGCGGTAATTGTGTTGCTGATCAACGACCCCGTCGAGCCCGATATTGCGCCCGGTTCGTTGCGCCAAAGCCTGATGCCAGATTTTCAGCCCGTAACCCGACCCCCGAAATTCCGGACGTACAATGTAAAATCCCAGAAACGAAAACGCATCACCATAGTCCACCACAGACACTGATGCGATCATCTCATCGTCCAGAAACCCGCCCAGAAACCCGTTGGGGTCGGTGCCGTAGAAACAGGCGGCGTCGTGGTGGCCGGGGTTCCAGCCCTCTTGGCCTGCCCAGTCGACAGCGGTCTGCATTTCATCCGCAGTCAGGGGGCGAATGACATAGTCGGACATAAGCATTTCCCGTGCGTGATTGAAACCATAGCCACAATGGCGCAATGCCAACGAAAGAACCATATGTTTGGGAAAACTTGGTATCTGGAGCGGGCGAGGCGATTCGAACGCCCGACCCTAACCTTGGCAAGGTTATGCTCTACCCCTGAGCTACGCCCGCATCAGATACATATGTGGTCCGAAGACCTCTCAATGGAGCGGGCGAGGCGATTCGAACGCCCGACCCTAACCTTGGCAAGGTTATGCTCTACCCCTGAGCTACGCCCGCGCCGTTGAGTGAGGAGGGATGTATAAATTCCCACGCGGGGCTGCAAGCGGAAAAACACAAAAAGCGGGAAAAATCTTTTCGACGGAATCCGGCCCGTGACCCGTTCAACCCGTAACTCAAATCAACAAAACACAGGCAGGAGGTGCCGTCATGATATCCGTTGCAGACCTGAAGATCGTGATGCTTGCCGCGATGATTCTGATCGGCGCTGCCATCCTGAAACCGGATCGGCATGAACATGACCGGTTCACACCGGTTCTGCTGGGCGCACCGCAGATCGAAACAACCGTTCTGGCAGGGTAACACCCGCCAGATTGCCTAAAGCGCCAGAATCAAGTTTGCAAAAGCCGCACCCAGAATGGCGAGGAAGGTCAGGCTCATGCCGGCCTGCCGCAGGATGACGATCTGTGGCGTCCGTCCAAATCCGTACGCATGCAAAAGACGCCCCGCCAGCAACATCAGCCCCAGCAGATGGACCAAAACCCCGGCCGCGCCCTGCAACTCGACCATAGCAATCAGCAGCAGGGAAATCGGGGCGTATTCGGCGCAGTTCGAGTGTGTCCGTATCGCCTTGATCATCAGCTTGCTGCCACCATCCCCGACCGAGATTCTGTCGCTGCGCCGTTGCAGGATCACTTTGACGCTGAGTGTGACGTAGAGAAGTGCGACCAAGGCCGCATAGATCGGGGTGATTGCAAGCATAATGGGTCTCCGCTCAATCATAGAAAAAGGCCGTGCGGTCTCCCACACGGCCTGATGAACATTAGGTTGTTTTCCGACTTATTCCAGTTCGATCAGAAGGTCCTTTGCGTCAATCTGGCCGCCGGGCTGGATATGCACCGCTTTGACGGTCGCGTCGCGTTCGGCGTGGATGCCGGTTTCCATCTTCATCGCCTCGATGGTCAGCAGCATATCGCCTTCCTTGACCTGCTGGCCCGCGGTCACAGTGACTGTGGCCACAACACCGGGCATCGGCGCACCGACATGATCGGGGTTGCCGACCTCGGCCTTGGGGCGCGCCTGAGTGGTTGATGTGACCATCCGGTTCGGCACCCGGATCACACGCGGCTGGCCGTTGAGCTCAAAGAACACTTTGACCTCGCCCTTTTCATCCGTTTCGCCAATGGCCTGACACCGGATTTCCAGCGTCTTGCCGGGGTCGATTTCGGCCGTGATCTCTTCGCCGGGCTCCATGCCGTAGAAAAAGGTGCGCGTGGGCAGGGTGCGGACCGGGCCGTAAATCCGGTGACGACCCATGTAATCCAGAAACACCTTGGGATACATCAGGTACCCGTTCAGATCCTCGTCATCGACCTCTTTGCCCTCAAGCTGCTTGGACAGCTCGGCGCGGGTGGCCTCAAGATCGACGGCAGGCACGTCCTTGCCGGGGCGCTGGGTGTTGGGGGCCTCGTCCTTCAGCACCTTCTTGATGATGGTGTTCGGGAATCCGCCCGGAGGCTGACCCAGATTGCCGCGCATCATGTCGATGACCGAGTCGGGGAAGGCCACATCTGTCGCCGGATCCTCGACCTGCTCGCGGGTCAGGCCCTGACTGACCATCATCAGGGCCATGTCGCCAACAACCTTCGACGACGGCGTTACCTTTACGATATCGCCGAACATCTGGTTCACATCGGCGTACATCTGCGCGACCTCGTGCCAGCGCTCTTCCAGACCCAGACTGCGCGCCTGCGCCTTGAGGTTGGTGAACTGACCGCCCGGCATTTCGTGCAGATACACTTCGGACGCCGGGGCCTGCAGGCTTGATTCGAAGGCCGCATATTGGCCACGCACAGCCTCGAAGTAATCGCTGATCTCGCGGATCGCCTTGATGTCCAGCCCGGTGTCACGGTCGGTATGGCGCAGCGCCTCGACCACAGTGCCCAGCGTTGCCTGGGACGTGTTGCCACTGAAGCTGTCCATCGCGCAATCCACCGCGTCTACTCCCGCCTCAGAGGCGGCAAGGATGGTCGCGCTGGCGATACCGGCCGTGTCATGGGTGTGGAAGTGGATCGGCAGTCCAACTTCTTCCTTCAGCGCCCGGATCAGAATCTTGGCCGAGGCAGGTTTCAGCAGGCCCGCCATATCCTTCAGACCCAGAACATGCGCGCCTGCGTCGCGCAACTCCTTGGCCATTCCGACATAGTATTTCAGGTTATATTTGGCGCGATCAGGATCCAGAATATCGCCGGTATAACAAACGGTGCCCTCGCAGATCTTGCCGCTGTCGATAACAGCATCCATCGCAACGCGCATGTTCTCGACCCAGTTCAGCGAGTCGAAGACGCGGAAGACGTCGATGTTTTTCGACGCCTGGCGCACGAATTCCTGCACCACGTTGTCGGGATAATTGGTGTAACCAACCCCGTTTGCGCCCCGCAGCAGCATCTGTGTCATCAGGTTCGGCATCGCCTCGCGCAGATCGCGCAGACGCTGCCAGGGGCATTCCTGCAGGAACCGGTAGGCCACGTCGAACGTCGCACCGCCCCAGCACTCGACCGAGAACAGCTGCGGCAGGTTCGCGGCATAGGTTGGCGCCACCTTGATCATGTCGATCGACCGCATCCGGGTCGCCAACAGCGACTGGTGCCCGTCGCGCATGGTGGTGTCGGTGATCAGCAGCTGCCGCTGCGCTTTCATCCAGTCCGCCACGGCCTGCGGGCCTTTCTGCTCCAGCAGGTTGCGCGTGCCCATCCGCGGCTCGGCCTTCTGCGCGGGGGGCTTGGCGACTTTCAGGTCGGCGCGCGGCTCGGGGCGGTCCTTGGTTTCGGGATGACCATTCACCGTGATATCGGCGATATAGGTCAGAACCTTGGTGCCCCGGTCGCGGCGGCGCTTGAAGGCAAACAGATCCGGCGTCGTGTCGATGAATTTGGTGGTGTATTCATTCGACAGGAAGGTTGGGTGCTTCAGCAGGTTGATAACGAAATCGATATTGGTGCTGACGCCGCGAATACGGAACTCGCGCAGGGCGCGGTCCATCCGGCTGATCGCCTTCTCGGGTGTCGGCGCCCAGGCAGTGACCTTTGTCAGCAGCGAGTCGTAATACCGCGTAATGACACCGCCCGCATAGGCCGTGCCGCCATCCAGACGAATGCCCATGCCCGTGGCCGAGCGATAAGCGGTGATCCGGCCATAATCGGGGATGAAGTTGTTCTGCGGGTCTTCTGTGGTGATCCGTGTTTGCAGCGCGTGACCGTTCAGATGCACCTCGGCCTGGCTGGCGGCGCCGGTGGCTTCGGCCAACGTTTTGCCCTCGGCGATCAGGATCTGCGCCTGAACGATGTCGATGCCGGTGACCTCTTCGGTGACCGTGTGTTCGACCTGTACGCGGGGGTTTACCTCGATGAAGTAGAACTTGCCCGTCTCCATATCCATCAGGAACTCGACAGTGCCCGCGCATTCGTAATTCACATGGGCGCAGATCTTGCGGCCCAGTTCGCAAATCTCGGCGCGCTGTTCTTCGCTCAGGTAAGGGGCAGGGGCGCGTTCGACGACCTTCTGGTTCCGGCGCTGGACCGAACAGTCGCGTTCATAAAGGTGATAAATCTCACCATGCTTGTCGCCCAGAATCTGCACCTCGACATGGCGGGCACGGGTGATCATCTTTTCCAGATAGCCTTCGCCATTGCCAAAAGCGGCCTCAGCCTCGCGGCGGCCTTCCAGAACCTTTTCTTCCAGCTCATCCTCCGACTGGATCGGGCGCATCCCGCGCCCGCCGCCGCCCCAGGATGCCTTGAGCATCAGCGGGTATCCGATCTCGGCGGCTTCCTTGCGGATCGCGTCCATGTCATCACCCAGAACCTCGGTGGCTGGAATGACAGGCACACCGGCCGCGATGGCCACGCGCCGCGCGCTGGCCTTGTCACCCAGTGCACGCATGGTCTCGGCCCGGGGGCCAATGAAGGTGATGCCATTCTTGACGCAGGCATCCACGAAATCCGGGTTTTCGGACAGCAGGCCATAGCCCGGATGGATCGCATCCGCTCCGCAGTGTTTGGCCACGCGGATGATCTCGTCAATCGACAGATACGCCGCGACCGGACCCATGCCCTCGCCAATCTGATAGGCCTCGTCCGCCTTGAACCTGTGCAGGCCCAGTTTGTCTTCTTCAGCGTAAACAGCGACGGTGCGTTTGCCCATCTCGTTTGCTGCGCGCATGACGCGGATGGCAATCTCGCCGCGATTGGCGATCAGGATCTTGTTGAAGTCTGTCATATCAGGTCCCGGTCTTTGGTGTTTGGGCGTCTTATTGGGCGGAGAATACGCACAGGTACATCCGTTCTTCTGGGTAGAACCGGCATGTTATCGCTCGCAAACGCCCTTTGGCCTCGGCACACTTATAGGGATGCCGCGTTGCAGCATCAATAATTTAGCGTTTCGTCTCAAACTGACATAGATCGGCCAGTCCCATCTGACCCATATTCGCGTGCAGATCCTGCCTCAAGATATCGATCACATGCGCAGGGCCTTTGGCGCCAAGTGCCGCAAGACCGTACAAAAAAGCACGCCCCAGCATGACAAAGTCCGCGCCCAGCGACAGCGCACGCAGGATATCCAGCCCGCCTTCGACACCGCTGTCGAAAATCAGCGGCAGGCGGGTCGCGTTCCGGATCGCGGGAAGAACCTCGATGCTGGCCGGGGCTGCATCGAACTGTCTGCCCCCGTGATTCGACACCCACAGGGCGTCCACACCCACCAGTTCCAGCCTGTCTGCATCCTCGGGGCGCAGGATGCCTTTCACGACAAACGGCCCTTCCCAATGATCGCGCAGCCATTTGACGTAATCCAGATCCGGCGAGGTCCGCAGCAGGTATCCGACATGGGCCGTCGGCGGCAGATCACCAGGGTCATCTATATACTTGTCCAGAGTGCGCATGTGCGGAACACCGCTGCGCAGCATACCCAAAGCCCAGGCGGGTCTTTGAGCGATCTGTACCAGCAGGCGCGGTGTCAGTTTCGGCGGCTGCCGCAGGCCCGAGCGCGTCTGCCGCTCCCTGCGCGAGGCAACAGGGACGTCAGCGGTCAGAACCAGAGTTCGAAATCCGGCCCCGCGCGCCCGGTTCAGCATGTCCATGCGAATTTCTGGGTCCCTTGGCGGATACAGCTGGAACCACGCGTTCTCTCCCAGATAGGGGGCCAGGTCTTCGGGGCTCTGACTGGCCACCGTCGATAGCGAATAGGGAATGCCTGCCTTGGCTGCGGCCTGCGCCAGCAGTCGCTCTGCATCAGGCCAGACAAGCCCGGACATCCCGATCGGCGCAATGCCGAAGGGCAAAGGACAGGTGCCACCCAGGATTTTCACCGACGTATCGAATTCAAGGTCCCCATGCAGGATCGAGGGGCTCAGACGGACATCATCCAGCGCCTTTCGATTGCGATGCCGCGTCGTTTCAATCCCGGTGCCACTGTCGATATATTCCCACACGAAGTGCGGCAGCCGACGGCGTGCGCGGCGTTTCAGATCGGGAATGCCGGGATAGGTGCTGTGCAGGTCCATAAGGATTGATCCGGCCTGCGGGGCGATTCGGCAAGGTTTTCAAGCGGCTTCCGGCGATGGGCGTTTACCCGTTGCGGGAACGCGCCTGGCCTGCTCCAGCGCCCCGGCGGCGACGTGAACCTGATTGCGCCCCTTGTCCTTGGCGACATACAGCGCATCATCCGCGGCTCGCATCAGATCCTGCGGCATGGTGCCGTGGGCGGGGTAATGCGCGACCCCGACCGAGATTGTGATACGGGGCAGGGCCTTTTCGCCATAGCGGACAATGACCGCCTCGACCGACTGGCGCAACTGCTCGGCCCGGGTCATGGCATCTTCGGGGCTGTTGTCGGGCAGGATCAGCATGAATTCCTCACCGCCGATGCGGCAGGCGATCTCGTCCCGGTCGCAGCCCTGTTCCAGCGCCGCGCCGACCGCGCGCAACACCATGTCTCCGGCGTCATGACCATGCGTGTCGTTGAATTTCTTGAAGTGATCGACGTCCACGGCAATCAGGCTCAGCGCGGCGCCGGTCTGCTGGCTGCGGCTGATGGCCTTGCGCAATGTCTCGGTCATGTGGCGGCGGTTGAACAGCCCGGTCAGCGGGTCGCGCACCGATTGGTCATGCAGCTGATCGCGCATACGGACATTGGCGATTGCCATGCTGATCTGTTCGGCGCACAGCTGCGCCAGCTTGCGGCTTTTATGGAAACAGGCCCCTCGCCCCTCAGCCGCGCGGAGATGCAACAGACCAACGGTTTCCCCGTGGGCCAGAATGGGAAAACAGAAATAGGGCCGCCCGTCATGCGGTTCGGCATGTTCGCAGACAAAATCGATCTCTGAGGCACCGAACTCGTAAGTCCGGCCGCGCCTCAAGCCCCAGCATCCTTCCGGATGGATATGAGATTTATGCGTTCCCCCGTTCCAGCTGGCGCAGCCATCCAGCACATCGCGCGAGTTGGAATAGACGTACACGCTTCCCTCGGCCTCGGGCAGGATATGGGTCATAAAGCGCGCCACCATGTCAAAAAGCTCATCCAGTGAGCGGCTTGATTGCAGCCATTCGTTCAACTCGCCCAGCAGGCGCACCTCACGCGCCAGGCGAAGCTGCTCTCCCATCAGTTCGCGTTCTTTCACGGCGCGCTTGTGTAGATCACGCATCTGACGGCGGTTGGTGCGGTGGACAATCAGGATGACCGTGGTCAGTGCCAGCAATGCGACACTGCTCAGCAACGCCAGCGACAGGCGCACGCGCGTGATGAACAGGGTTCTGAGATTGGTGATGTCCGAATAAAATTCGATAGCGCCAAGGAAAACGCCGTCCCTGATGATCGGTGTATAAACCTCGGCCACATGTTTGGTGATTGGGCCCGCATGTCCGGCTGGGTCATTGTCGATCGAGTCAACCTCTGCCGCGGGTTTTTCCGCGTGATTGTAATAAATGCTTCCGGCGGCGACGACCGACTGGAAGTACGGTTTTGTATTCACCGCCCCCACATCGCTGGCACGGGTCGACCAGAACACCCGACCGGACGCATCAAACAGCTTGAACCGGTAGATGTCCGAGGTTTCGGGCAGCAGCATCAGGAATTCCGCGTCATGCTCGTGCAGCTCATGGTACCGAAACGTTGCATCCAGATCGTCCAGATGGCTTTCGACCTGACGGCTTAGCTGCATGGCGTCTTTTCGCAAATCCGATTCCAACATGCGGTCCACAACCGGGGCAGGAGCCGCGTAGATGCCCCATCCCGCTGCCGCTGTCAGCGCGATCAGAATCAGGGTAACGCCCACAAGTTTCAGCCGTGACGACCCGCCCGTCAGTTCCTTCGCTTCCATCTGTTCCACTCCCACAGCAATGGAACCAGCATCCGGGCCAGGACTTGACAGAGGGTTAACAGCCCCACAGGGCAGCGGCATCTTTGTTTAGAATTGAATGCAAAAAGACGTGAAAAATCCTTGCGAACAAGCCGTGAACAAACTCTTTCCCTCGGCCTCCATCCGGCGTAGTTTGGGGTCATGAGCAGTTTTGACGAAATGGACGCCTTCGAAGGCGCATCCCTGTCGGCGCGGGCTATGGCCGTGCGCCCTTCGCCCTATCTGGATGAGCTGAACCCGGCGCAACGTGACGCGGTCGAACGCCTGGACGGCCCGGTTCTGATGCTGGCCGGGGCGGGGACGGGCAAGACCAAGGCGCTGACGGCCCGGATTGCGCATCTGCTCAACACAGCGCGCGCGCGCCCGAACGAGATACTGTCGGTGACCTTCACCAACAAAGCCGCGCGCGAGATGAAGGAACGAGTAGGCCGCCTGCTTGGCCAACCCGCCGAAGGAATGCCATGGCTGGGCACCTTCCATTCCATTTGCGTCAAACTGCTGCGCCGCCACGCGGAACTGGTCGATCTGAAATCGAACTTCACCATTCTGGACAGCGACGACCAGCTGCGCCTGCTCAAGCAATTGGTTCGCGCCGCCAATATCGATGACAAACGCTGGCCGGCACGAATGCTGGCGGGGATCATCGATGACTGGAAAAACCGTGCGCTGACGCCCGACAAGGTGCCTGCGGCGGATGCCGGGGCCTATAACAACAAGGGCATTGAACTTTATGCCCAGTACCAGACCCGTCTGCGCGAGCTGAATGCGGTGGATTTTGGTGACCTGCTGCTGCACATGGTCACGATTTTCCAGACCCACCCGGATGTTCTGGAACAATACCAGCGCTGGTTCCGCTACATCCTTGTGGACGAGTATCAGGACACCAACGTCGCCCAGTACCTGTGGTTGCGCCTGCTGGCCGGGGGGCACAAGAACATCTGCTGCGTGGGCGATGACGACCAGTCGATCTATGGCTGGCGCGGGGCCGAGGTCGGCAACATCCTGCGGTTCGAAAAGGACTTTCCCGGTGCCTACGTGGTGCGGCTGGAGCAGAACTATCGCTCGACCCCGCATATTCTGGCGGCTGCATCGAACGTCATTCGGGGGAACGAAAGCCGTTTGGGTAAGGAGCTTTGGACCGATGCCAAAGACGGCCACAAGGTCAACCTGATCGGCCATTGGGATGGCGAGGAAGAGGCCCGCTGGATCGGCGAGGAAATCGACGCGATGCAGGGCGGGACGCGCGGTATCCGCCCGATGAATCTTGATGAGATGGCGATTCTCGTGCGCGCCAGCCACCAGATGCGCGCGTTCGAGGACCGGTTCCTGACCATCGGTCTGCCCTACAAGGTGATCGGCGGCCCGCGTTTCTACGAGCGGATGGAGATCCGCGATGCCATGGCCTATTTCCGGCTGGTGGTCAGCCCCGAAGATGATCTGGCCTTCGAGCGGATCGTGAACACGCCGAAACGCGGATTGGGCGACAAGGCGCAGCAGACCATTCAGATTGTGGCGCGTGAGAATGGCGTGTCTCTGGTCGAAGGTGCGCGGATTGCAGTCGAAAACGGGCTGATTAAGGGCAAGGGCGGCAAAGCCCTGCGCGAATTGATCGACGGGTTGGCCCGGTGGAATGCGATGACACGCGGTCCCCGGATTGAAGTCGATGATGACACGGTTATTGATGACGGGGTTTCGCCGATCCGCTATGGCGCGCCCGAGCATACGCATATTGAGCTTGCACAGATCGTCCTCGACGAATCCGGCTACACGGCCCATTGGCAGAACGACAAGACCCCCGAAGCGCCGGGGCGTCTGGAAAACCTCAAGGAACTGGTCAACCAACTGGACAATTTCGAGAACCTGCAAGGGTTTCTGGAACATGTCAGCCTGGTCATGGACAATGAACAGGACGGTGACGGGGCCAAGGTCTCGATCATGACCCTGCACGCGGCCAAGGGGCTGGAGTTTCCCGTCGTCTTCCTGCCGGGGTGGGAAGACGGGCTTTTCCCCTCGCAACGGTCGATGGACGAAACCGGCCTCAAGGGGCTCGAGGAAGAACGCCGTCTGGCCTATGTCGGTATCACCCGCGCCGAAGAGGTTTGTACGATTTCCTTCGCCGCCAACCGGCGGGTATTCGGGCAATGGCAGAACTCGATGCCATCCCGGTTCATCGACGAATTGCCGGAAGATCACGTTGAGGTGCTGACACCTCCGGGCCTTTATGGCGGCGGCCATCAGACGGCGGGCATAGAAACCCGCGCGGCCGAAGCCAACGTCTATAACTCGCCGGGTTGGAGACGGTTGCAGGCGCGGCAGGGCCAATATGGCATGTCGCAACCCCGCGAAAGCCGCAACACGGTGATCGACGCCACCGCACTGGCCAGTTTCACGCTGGGCGAACGGGTGTTTCACCAGAAATTCGGCTACGGCGCGGTGATCGGGATAGAAGGTGACAAGGTCGAGGTCGATTTCGACAAGGCGGGCATCAAGAAAGTGGTCTCGCGTTTTCTGACCAACAAGGATGACGTCCCGTTCTGAGGCGTCATATCCCGTCGACCAGAACCAGATTGGTGGTTGCGGTGGCCTTTCGGATCTTCGCCAGTTCGATGTAATCCGGGTCGTCCTTCCAGGATTTCGCTGCTGCAAGATCCGGAAACTCCATCAACACAATCCCGCCTTCGGGCCAATCGCCTTCAATCCGTTCGACCGGTTTGGATGAGACCGTCAGCAGGCGACCGCCGTGGCGGTCGAAGATCGGCATGAAACCTGCCAGATAGCCCTGATATCCGTCCGGGTCGTGAATGTTGATCTGCGCAATGAAATAGGCGGCCATGGCGTCCTCCGCATCAGATGTCAGGACGCCATCCTACACCAGTGTCCGAAAAACAGAAAACGGCGGTTCCCAGGGAGGAGGAGAGGGAACCGCCGTCTTGTCAACATCAGAGCAGGGAGGAGGAGAGCCCTGATGTATGCGAACCCGGGTTTGAATCCGGTATGAGGAAGACGCGGCGATGTCAGGGAGGAGGAAGACATCGCCGCGCGCTTTCAACATCAAGGCAGGGAGGAGGACGCCCCGATGTATTCGTGTCCGGCGGGTTGAGGCCGGTATTAGGTGCGGCAACGTCAGGGAGGAGGAAGACGCTGCCGCTGATTACAGACCCTAAGGGAGGAGGAAGGGCCTGATCTCAGTATGCGTGTCGCGCTTACCGCGCGGTTTGTTCGTTTGCCGCCTGCAGGGCAACGCGGCGGATCATCGAGCGGTGCAGGCCAAGATCGGCCAGCTCGTGGTTCGACAGGGCGGACAGTTCATTGACCGTCTGGCGATACATGCGATAGCGCACGAACCGGATCTTTGCGTTTTCCAGAACTGCGCCAAAACCGAACGCCGGTGCATTCTTTACTGCTGTATGCGTGCTTGCGACTGCCATGCTCATCATCCGTATCTTTTTGTCTTGCCGGTATCGTCCGGCCCTTGCTTGAGACTGAAGATAGGCAAATGCTGCAATTGCACAATAGGTCGCGACATCAATGCTGCTATGCAGCAAATGCATAGATTGGCTCAGTTTTTTCATTTCGCAGCGATGCGCCTTGAAAATATGGGGTCGACCCTAGGTCAGCTTTGGCAGGGGCATCTGGCCCTTCCCGGTGGCCTGCCTTTGAATTGAGCGCACTCGGCGGGAAAATGGGCAAAACATATCCGTTCTGATGTTGACAAGGCTTGGGTAAATCGCTCGTGGGAAATCATGGGGCGATGTGGTCGCGTGGGGGAGATTGCTGGAAAACGACCCGAAATTCTGAACGATTCGAAGGGCGGATTGTGCATTTGAGGCCGATATTTCCAGTCCAAAAGAAAAGTGGGCAAAATTCTTGGGAAATCGCGGGAAAAATTTCGACCGATGAATTTCCCAATATATTGGGGTGTGTTATTCGCCACCCGCTAAAAATGGTGTCACGAAGCTCGAATCCTTCAGTGACAATCCAGTCTAGCCGTGTTCCTCATGACACGTTGCGCAAAATTCCTATTGATTTCCATGAATTCCCATGTCATCCCTTATACATCCGATGAGGACGAGGCAGCAGGGGCACCAAACGACCCCGACCAAAAATATTCAGGTTTCATACAGGCATCTCGCTTTCATCAACCAAGAGATCCGGCGCGCGGGCGAGCAGACATCCCCCCAGGTGGCGCGCGCAGCTGGACATCCCGCAAAGCGGGTCAATGCGGCGGGTTGATCAGTGGCAGCAGATCAACCCGCCGTTTTTCATCCGGGGGGAACGTGAATTCAAGGTGGGGCGCAAGCGAAAGGGACAGTCGTCTTGGCGCGCAGGTTTAGAGGTGAAAGCCACCATAAGGTGGATACGAAGGGCAGGGTGTCGATCCCGGCCTCGTTTCGCCGTGTGCTTGAATCGTCCGATCCCAACTGGCAGCCCGGTGACAACCCTGAACTGGTGATTGTCTATGGTGACCACCGCCGCAAATACCTTGAATGTTATACCATGCAGGCGATTGACGAGGTTGATGCCAAGATCGATGCCCTGCCGCGCGGCTCGATGCAGCGACGGATGTTGCAGCGCATGTTCCATGGTCAGTCCTTCCCGACCAACGTAGACGAAACCGGGCGTCTTGTGCTGCCCGCCAAGCTGCGCAGCAAGATCGGCCTCGAAGGCGAGGCGTTCTTTATCGCCGCAGGCGACACCTTTCAGATCTGGAAGCCCGAGACCTACGAGGTCGAGGAACTGGCCAAGACCGAAGAATGGATGGATGATCTGCCGGACGATTTTGACCCGATGCAGTTCCTAGACGGCACCGGGGATGCGTAACGGCATGGCCGGCGCTGCGTCCTCATCTGAAAAACCACATATCCCCGTTCTGCTGCGCCCCTTGCTGGCTGCGGTTGCGCCGGTCACGGGCATCTGGCTGGACGGCACGTTTGGCGCGGGCGGCTACACGCGCGGGTTGTTGGAGGCCGGGGCAGACAAGGTAATCGGTGTAGACCGTGACCCGCTGGCCTTTGAAATGGCGGCAGATTGGGCGCAGGATTACGGCGACCGGCTGGTGATGCAGCCCGGCGTATTCTCGCGCATGGACGAATACGCGCAGGATCTGGATGGCGTTGTACTGGATCTTGGCGTGTCCTCGATGCAGCTGGATCAGGCCGAGCGCGGGTTTTCCTTCATGAAGGACGGTCCGCTGGATATGCGGATGAGCCAGCAAGGTGAAAGCGCCGCCGATCTGGTAAATACAGCGACAGAGGCGCAACTGGCCGATATCCTGTTCCACTATGGCGAAGAACGCGCCAGCCGCCGGATTGCCAAGGCGATTGTCCGGGCGCGAACCGAGGCGCCGATCACAACCACCCTGCGTCTGGCCGAGATTGTCGAATCCTGTCTGCCGCGCCCGAAACCGGGGCAATCGCATCCCGCAACGCGCAGTTTTCAGGGCCTGCGGATCGCGGTGAATGCCGAATATGAAGAGCTGTTTCAGGGCCTTATGGCCGCCGAACGTGCGCTGAAACCCGGTGGGCAGCTGGCTGTTGTCACCTTCCATTCCATCGAGGACCGGATGGTCAAACGGTTCTTTCAGTCGCGCGCGGGCAAAACAGGGCGTGCGAACCGCTATGCGCCCGAGATGGAACAGGACCAGCCGCAATTCACGCTGAAGACCCGCAAGGCCGTGGGGCCCGACGAACAGGAATTGCAGGAAAACCCGCGCGCGCGCTCGGCCAAGCTGCGTGTTGCGATCCGCACCGATGCTCCGGCGGGGGAAATTGAGGCCCGCGCCATTGGAATGCCTCAACTTGGGGGAAGGGCAAGATGAAGAGTGTTTTGTATGTGTTGACTGCTCTGTCCGTGTTCGGATTGGCGCTTTGGGCCTATCAGGAGAATTATCGCACCCAACAGGTGGTGAAGGAAACGCAATCCCTGCAACGCGAGATCGGCATGGCGCAGGTGCGGCTGGCGGTCCTGAACGCAGAATGGGCTTATTTGAACCGTCCCGACCGGCTGCGAGAGCTGGCGGACCTGAATTTTGAACGCCTTGGTCTGCTGCCTCTGCGGGCCGAACAGTTCGGGCGCGCCGATCAGATTGCCTTTGCCGAAGACCCGGACCTGCCCATCGTTGACCCGATTGAATTGCAGGCCATCACCGACATTCAGGCATTGGGCGAGGTGCAGATCCCATGACACGCACGCCCCTTCGCCCACTGGCCCGTATCCTTGACGCCCGTGCCCGGGGTGAAAACCCTAAGGCGATCGAGCGTGAAAACATCCGCAAGCGCCACGAAGACATGAAAGACCGCGCCCGCGCCCGCGCCGAAGGGCGTCTGCTGGTGCTGGGGCTGTTCTTCTTCTGCGCATTCTCGGTTGTCGGCGTCCGCATGGGCATGTTGGCGACGTCCGAGGTGCAGGAGCCACTGGCCAATGCGCCGGGGGCCGCGATTGCCATGCAGCGCGCCAATATCGTCGACCGCGAAGGGCGCATTCTGGCCACCAATCTGGATACCTATTCCGTCTACGCGCAGCCGCCACTGATGATCGATCCGATTGCGGCAGCAGATCAGCTGGTCGCGATCTTCCCCGATCTGGATAAAGAGCGTCTGGTCAAGGATTTCACTGGCAAGCGCAAGTTCCTGTGGATCAAGAAACGCATTTCGCCCGAACAGAAACAGGCCGTGCACGACATCGGTGATCCCGGCATCCTGTTTGGCCCGCGCGAGATGCGCCTCTATCCCAATGGCAAGTTGGCCGCGCATATCCTGGGTGGCTCCGGTTTTGGCCGCGAGGGCGTCAGCGCCGCCGAGGTGATCGGTGTGGCCGGGGTGGAAAAGCAGTTTGACGACTATCTGCGCGACCCGGCCAATGGCAACAAGCCGCTGCAACTGTCGCTGGACCTGACCATTCAGGCCGCGGTCGAACAGGTGCTCTACGGCGGTATGAAGATCATGAATGCCAAGGGCGCATCGGCAGTTCTGATGAATGCGCATACGGGCGAGGTTGTGTCCGCCGCCTCGCTACCCTCATTCGATCCCAATGATCGCCCACGCCCGCCGACCTCGGGGTTTGATCCCTCGGACAGCCCGCTGTTCAACCGCTATGTGCAGGGCGTGTACGAGCTGGGATCGGTCTTCAAGATTTTCACCGCCGCGCAGGCGGTTGAACTTGGGCTGGTAAACTCGAATACCATCATCGATACATCCGGCCCGATGAAGATCGGGCGCTTCCCGATCGGAGAGTTCAACGGCAAGAATTACGGCAAGATCAGCGTGGCGGATGTGATCGTCCACAGTTCGAACCGTGGCACCGGGCGTCTGGCGTTGCAGATCGGCGCGCAGCGGCAGCAGGATTTTCTGAATGCGCTTGGCATGTTCGACCCGACCCCGTTCGAGATTGTCGAGGCCACGGGCGGTGTGCCGCTGAAGCCAAAGAAATGGGGCGAGCTGAGCACTGTGACCATCTCCTACGGCCACGGCCTGTCAACCAGCCCGATGCACCTTGCAGCGGGATATGCGGCGATTGCCAATGGCGGGCATTATGTCAGCCCGACCATCCTGCGCCAGAACGGCCCGCAATACGGCCCCCGTGTGATGTCGCAGGGAACCGCGCGTCAGGCGCAGAAAATGCTGCGCAAGGTGGTGACGGATGGCACTGCCAGCTTTGGCGAGGTGAAAGGGTATGACGTGGCTGGCAAGACCGGCACGGCAGACAAGCCCAAGCCACGCGGCGGGTATTACGAAGACAAGGTCATCGCCACTTTCGCAACGCTCTTCCCGGCCTACGATCCGAAATATGTTCTGATCGTCACGCTGGATGAACCCTCTATCGTGGCTTACGGTGAAAAACGCCGCACCGCAGGCTGGACAGCAGTGCCTGTAGCTGCCGAACTTATTGGTCGCGTGGCACCTCTGCTGGGCTTGCGTCCCCGGCTTGAGCCTGAGGCGGGCGCTGCTATAACGCTGACCTCAAACTAGGCTGTCCGGCAAGAGGTGGGTCATGGGCACAAGGACAAAGAAACTCAGCCAAATGGCCCTGACCGCGCGAGGCGGGGTTAACCCCGAGATCACCGGTCTGGCCGTTGACAGCCGCGAGGTGAAAGACGGTTTCCTGTTTGCAGCTCTTCCCGGCACTCGGGTTCATGGCGGCACGTTCATCCAATACGCCCTGCGCATGGGGGCCGCCGCCATCCTGACCGATGCCGAAGGGGCGAAAATCGCAACAACCGAACTTGCGGCGTCGGATGCGGCGCTGGTGGTTGTCGAAGACCCGCGTCAGGCGCTGGCCGGGGCCGCCGCCCTATGGTTCGGTGCGATGCCGCAGACGATTGTCGCGGTCACCGGAACCAACGGAAAAACCTCGGTTGCCACCTTTGTGCGCCAGATCTGGACCGAACTGGGCCATGCCGCCGTCAACCTTGGGACAACTGGTGTCGAAGGGGCATGGACCGCACCGCTGGCCCATACCACGCCCGAGCCAATCACCCTGCATCGCTGTCTGGCGGAAGCCGCTGAAAACGGCGTGACCCACGCCGCGATGGAGGCCTCGTCCCACGGCCTCGAACAGCGCCGCCTGGATGGCGTGCACCTGACCGCTGCCGGGTTTTCGAACTTCACGCAGGATCATCTGGATTACCACGAGACTTTTGAAGCGTATTTCGCAGCCAAGGCCGGGTTGTTCGACCGGGTTCTGCCGCAGGATGGCACGGCTGTTATCAACCTGAGCGATCCCAAGGGGTCTCGGGTCCGCCGGATCGCCGAGGCACGCAGTCAATCGGTGCTGACCGTCGGGTTGGGCGACGCCGATCTGTGCCTGATCAACCAGCGGTTCGATGCTACCGGGCAGGATCTGCGATTTGCGTGGCAGGGCCGGACCTTCCAGACCCGCCTGAACCTGATCGGAGGGTTCCAGGCCGAAAACATCCTGCTGGCCTGCGGGCTGGTGATTGCTGCGGGCGACAGCCCCGAACGGGTTTTTGAAACGCTGCCGCATCTGACCACCGTGCGCGGGCGTATGCAGCTGGCCGCAACCCGCGAAAACGGCGCGACGGTTTTTGTGGATTACGCGCACACCCCCGACGCCGTGGCCACCGCCCTCAAGGCGCTGCGTCCGCATGTGATGGGTCGTTTGATCGCCATTGTCGGCGCGGGCGGCGACCGCGATGCCACGAAACGCCCGCTGATGGGAAAGGCAGCCGCCAACCACGCAGATATGGTTTTCGTCACCGACGACAACCCACGCAGCGAAGACCCCGCCGCCATCCGCGCCGCCGTCATGGCAGGTGCGCTCGAGGCAGCGGGCGACGTCAGCGTGACCGAGGTCGGCGACCGCGCCGAAGCCATTCTGCGCGGCATCGATGCCCTGCAACCCGGCGACGCACTGCTGATTGCGGGCAAGGGCCACGAAACCGGTCAGGTCGTCGGCGATCAGGTGCTGCCCTTCGATGATGTCGAACAGGCCAGCATTTCCGTCGCCGCGCTGGACGGGAGGGTCGCATGACGCTCTGGACAGCATCCGAGGCCGCTCAGGCAACGGGGGGGCGGGTCACGGCCGACTGGGCCGCTGATGGTGTCTCCATCGACACGCGCACCCTTCAACCCGGTGATCTGTTTGTGGCGCTGAAAGCGGCGCGGGACGGGCATGAATTCGTAGCCCAAGCGCTAGAGAAAGGCGCAGGCGCGGCTTTGGTTTCGCATATTCCCGACAACGTATCGCCAGACGCACCACTGCTGATCGTTGATGATGTGCAGGCGGCGCTCGAGGCTTTGGGGCAGGCAGCACGCGCCAGAACGAATACACGTGTGGTAGGGGTGACCGGCAGTGTCGGCAAGACGTCGACCAAGGAAATGCTGGCCGTGATCCTTGAAGCGCAAGGCAAAACCCATGCCAGCGTGGCCAGTTACAACAACCACTGGGGCGTTCCGCTGACCCTTGCACGGATGCCGCGCGACACTGAATTCGCGGTGATCGAGATTGGCATGAATCATCCGGGCGAGATTGCCCCGCTGGCCCGGCAGGCCCGCCCGCATGTGGCGCTGGTTACAACCGTGGCGGCGGTGCATCTGGAAGCCTTCGAGAATGTGGCTGGCATCGCCCATGAAAAAGCTGCGATCTTTGAAGGGCTCGAACCCGGTGGCGCGGCAATCGTCAACGCAGATATCGAGCACGCGGACATCCTGCGCCAAACGGCACTTGGGCAGGGGGCCGGGATCGTGGATTTCGGCCAAGGCGCAACGGATTACCGGTTGACCGACGTTCAGCAGGGGGCGAACACCGTGACTGCCGAAGCTGCCGTTGGTGATCAGGTACTCCGCTTTGCGGTGAACTCTGCCGGTACGCATTTCGCCATGAACGCACTGGGGGCCTTGGCTGCCTGCGTGGAACTGGGTGTCGATCTGGATGACGCTATCGCGGGGCTGCGTGCATGGTCCCCGGTCAAGGGGCGCGGTGTACGGGAAAGCATTCCTCTGCCCGGCGGCGGGCAGATCGAACTGCTGGATGACAGCTATAACGCCAACCCGACCTCGATGGAGGCCGCGCTGGACGTGCTCGCCGCCTCACAAGGCAAACGCCGCATCGCCTTTCTGGGCGATATGAAAGAGCTCGGCACGCAGGAAGAGGCGATGCACGCCGCCATGGCCGATGCCAAAGCTATGGCGCATGTCGATCAGGTGCATTGTATCGGCCCGTTGATGCGGGCACTGCACCACGCGCTGCCCCCTGCCAAACGCGGTCTCTGGTCCGAAACCAGCGCCGAGATGGCCGGACGGTTGCCGTCGCTGGTCAGGGACGGCGATACTGTTCTGGCCAAGGGCTCTCTCAGCATGGGATTGGCCTCGATTGTTGACGGTCTGCGCAAAATGGGGCAAGGGGGCGCGCTTGATGGGTGATCACGCCCATGCGCCTCGTGTGAGAAAGGTATTGTCATGCTGTACTGGTTGACCGCCCTGTCGGATGGCGGGGATTTCTGGAACCTCTTCCGGTATATCACCTTCCGCGCAGGCGGTGCCTTCATGACGGCACTGATCTTTGGGTTCATCTTCGGAAAGCCCCTGATCAACGTGCTGCGCAGAAAGCAGGGCAAGGGCCAGCCGATCCGCAATGATGGCCCCGAGGGGCATTTTTCCAAGGCAGGCACGCCAACAATGGGCGGGTTGCTGATTGTCGGTGCTCTTGTGACCTCGACCCTAGTCTGGGCACGTCTGGACAACCCTTACGTCTGGATGGTGCTTTTCGTGACCCTGTCTTATGCGGCCATTGGATTCGCGGATGACTATGCCAAGGTGTCGAAACAGAACACCAAGGGCGTTCCGGGGCGGATGCGCCTTGCCTTGGGCGTGATCATCGCGGTGCTGGCCGCGCTCTGGGCGACGTTGCACCACCCCGAAGCGTTGCAGAATCAACTGGCCGTGCCGGTGTTCAAGGACACGCTGGTCAATCTGGGTATCTTCTATATCCCGTTCTCGATTGTCGTGATCGTAGGGGCCGCCAACGCGGTAAACCTGACCGACGGTCTGGACGGTCTGGCCATCATGCCAGCCATGATCGCCGCCTCGACGCTGGGCGTGATCGCCTATGCCGTGGGCCGCGTCGACTTTACCGAATATCTCGACGTGCATTACGTGCCGGGCACGGGTGAGATCTTTATCTTCACCTCTGCGCTCTTTGGTGCGGGTCTGGGATTTCTGTGGTACAACGCCCCCCCGGCGGCGGTCTTCATGGGCGACACCGGATCGCTGGCGCTGGGCGGCGCGCTGGGCGCTATTGCCGTGGCCACCAAGCACGAGCTGGTTCTGGCCGTCGTCGGCGGCCTGTTCGTGGTCGAGGCGTTGAGCGTGATCATTCAGGTTCTCTACTTCAAACGCACCGGCAAGCGGGTTTTCCTGATGGCCCCGATCCATCATCATTATGAGAAAAAGGGCTGGGCCGAGCCTACCATCGTCATCCGCTTCTGGATCATCTCGCTGATCCTGGCGATGATCGGTCTGGCAACGCTGAAGGTCCGGTGACGCTCCCGCCAGGTTCGAAGGGCCTGCGGCCCTCCTGCCACCTGTTGGGCCCGGCTCGCGCCGCCGCGCGAGCCTGACACGCCCCTTGTCATTGTGATTTTCTTCAGTGCAGTGTGGCCTCCAAATCCAAATCAAAGAAGGTGGTTAGAATGATCCCGGTCAAAGGCTTTTCAGGGCAGAAAGTTGCGGTTCTGGGATTGGGCCGGTCCGGTCTGGCAACCGCACGCGCCTTGCGCGCAGGCGGGGCAGATCCGGTGTGCTGGGATGACAACCCGACAACCCGCGCCACAGCCGAGGGCGAAGGATTCTCCTGTGCCGACCTGCGCAAACAGGGGGCGTTTGACACGATTGCCACGCTCATCGTTTCACCGGGCATTCCGCATCTTTATCCCGAACCCAACCCCGTGGTTGCCGCAGCTTTGGATGCAGGCGTGCCGGTCGACAATGATATCGGCCTGTTCTTCCGCTCTTTTGCGGGGCCGGAATGGAGCAACTATGACACTCCGCCACGGGTCATCGCGGTCACCGGCTCGAACGGGAAATCCACCACCGCGGCGCTGATCCATCACATCCTGACCGAGGCCGGGCGCGAGGCGCAGTTGGCCGGAAATATAGGGCGCGGTGTTTTGGATATCGATCCGGGTGGCGATGGCTCGGTCGTGGTGCTGGAACTTTCCAGCTATCAGACGGAACTGGCCCGTGCGCTGACCCCGGATGTGGCGGTGTTCACCAACCTTTCGCCAGATCACCTGGATCGCCACGGTGGCATGGGCGGATACTTCGCGGCCAAACGAAGGTTGTTTGCCGAAGGCGGCCCGGACCGCGCGATCGTTGGCATCGATGAAACCGAAGGCGCCTTTCTGGCTGGCCAGCTGGCCGAAGGGCCGGCGGATGATCGGGTGATCCGTATCTCGGTAACGCGAAAGCTGACCGGGCCGGGATGGCAGGTCTTCGCGCGCAAGGGGTTTTTGTCGGAATACCGCAAGGGGCGGCAGGCCGGGTCTATCGACCTGCGCGCGATCAAAGGCCTTCCCGGTGCCCACAACCACCAGAACGCCTGTGCGGCTTATGCGGCCTGCCGGTCGCTGGGCCTAGCGCCGCGCGTGATCGAGGATGCGCTGCACGCGTTCCCGGGCCTGCCGCACCGCAGCCAGATCATCGCCGAGGCGGACGGGGTAACCTATGTCAACGACTCCAAGGCGACCAATGTCGATAGCGCCCTGAAGGCGCTGACTGCGTTCAAACAGATCCGCTGGATCTGTGGCGGGCTTGAGAAAGAAGGCGGCGTCGCAGCCCTGAACGCAGCAGCGGATCAAGTGATAAAAGCCTATGTCATCGGTCGTGAGGCGGCGGGCTTTGCGATGCAGCTGACGGTCGACGCGCAGGTCTGTACCACGATGGAGGCAGCAGTGGCGCATGCCATGGCGGAAGCCCAGGCGGGGGAGACCGTTCTGCTCGCTCCGGCGGCGGCAAGTTTCGATCAATATGACAATTTCGAACAGCGTGGCGACGACTTCACGGCGCAGGTGCAAAAACGGCTGTGCTAAGGCCGCACCTGCAACAGCCCGCCGGTAGATGTGGACATTTTTCAATCAGATTGACACTTTGTGGGAATTGAGGTTGCGTCACCTCCAGGTCAATAAAGAGGAAGCGGAAATGTCTGCACGCAAAATTCTCTCCATCCTTCCCGTCGTTGCGCTGGCCGGGGCCTGCGCCAATAGCGGGGCGAATTATGTTCCTATCATCGACGGGCCTGTGGGTCCGAACTACCAGTCCGATCTGGCCAATTGTCAGGCGCTGGCCCGGTCTCGCCCGACGCTGGACAGCAACACCGCGGGCGCTGCCGCCATCGGCGCGGCCGGTGCTGCGGCAACCACGGCAATTATCGACAACAGCGCCAGCGATCTGGGTCGCGCGGCGGCCGCTGGTGCTCTGGTCGGTGTGGGTGCCAGTGCGATCAGCAACACCCAGAATCAGGAAGTGATCGTGCGCAACTGCATGCGCGGTCGCGGCTACAACGTCGTAGGTTAATTCATAGCGGCAATGGCGACACCTGCGGCATGGCCCGATGACCATGCCCATTGAAAGTTGTAGCCGCCAAGCCACCCGGTGACATCCACCGCTTCACCAATCGCATAGAGGCCAGGGACATCCTTGGCCTCCATCGTTTTCGATGACAGATCATCGGTATCTATTCCGCCCAACGTCACCTCGGCGGTGCGGTACCCTTCGGTTCCCGACGGTACCAGCCGCCAGTCAGACAGGGCCGCGACCAGATCAGACAGTTTCGCGTCCGATTGATCGGCCAGATTGCCGGACATCGGGATGATTTGGCTTAAATACTCGACCAGCCGGGACGGCAGATGCCGCGCCAGTTCCGTTGTCAGCGCCTTGCGCCCGGCGTTTTTCCGTTGCGCACGCAACAGATCGAACAGGGGCAGTTCGGGGATCAGGTTCACGCCGATCTCCTCGCCTTCGCGCCAATAGGAGGACAGCTGCAAAACGGACGGCCCGCTGAGGCCGCGATGGGTGAACAGCAGCGCTTCGTCAAAACTTGTGCGCTTGTTGGACAGCCGCACGGGCAGGGAAACACCGGACAGGTCCTTGAACCGGCCATCCGAAAAGGTGAACGGCACCAGCGCCGCGCGGGTGTCGGTCACCCGCAGGCCAAACTGCCGGGCAATGTCATAGGCCAGCCCGGTCGCGCCCATCTTGGGGATGGATTTGCCCCCCGTGGCCAGTACCAGATTGGCGCAGGTCAGATGCAGGCGCTGCCCCTCACGCTCGACCTCCAGCGCGAATCCGGTGCCATCCTTGCGCAGATCACGCGGCGCGGTCTGCACCCAAAGTTCGGCGCCGGCGCGGCTCATCTCGTCCAGCAACATCTGGATAATCTGTTTTGAAGAGCCATCGCAGAACAACTGCCCCAGCGTTTTCTCATGCCATTTGATGCCGTGCCGGTTCACCAGATCGACAAAATCCCACTGCGTAAACCGAGCCAGCGCGGATTTGCAGAAATGCGGGTTCTGCGACAGGAAGTTGCCCGACCCCGCATACATATTGGTGAAGTTGCACCGCCCTCCGCCCGAGATGCGGATTTTCTCGCCCGGCGCCTTGGCGTGGTCGATCACCAGCACCCGCCCACCGCAACGGGCAGCGCACATCATGCCTGCCGCTCCGGCGCCCAATATGATCGTATCGAACCTCATGCACCGCCCTTGGCGTGGATTTTCGGCGATGACAAGGGTGAAACCCGGCGCATCGGGCCTAAGGCAAAGGATTTAGTTGTCAGGTGAATGATTCCCGGAAAATCGGGGCCTGCGGGCGGTGACACCCTTGCACGGGGGCCGGTTTGGGCTGGTTGTCGGGATATTGCGCGCGCGTCGCGGGGCGGGATTGGAAGGGTGCAGATCACAGAAAACTACGCTCGGGTCCGGTCAAATTGCGGCACCGTTCAGGTTGTGCAGGGCACCTAGTCCCGCCACATGTTGGGCCGCCGAACAGGGTGGTGACTGGCTTGACCGGCTGAAACGGCGAGGGCCGGGCAACGTTCAGATACTTTTTGGAGAATCGATTTCCGGTACCAGTCAGCCGCTGTCGTGTCATGCCGTCCGCCCGGTTTAGCGGCAACAGGAAGCTCCAATGCCAAGGGCTTGACCGGGGTCAGCCCTCGCGCACTCCTAACGGGAAGTCTTGCCGCGTCAGCCCGTCTTTCCCGCCAAGCACAAAGCGCCACAGATGCCGGGTAAATTCGCCAAATTGCACCGAAAAATATGTGCAAAAATAAAAATATGTCGACGGAAGTTCACTAAAACAATACAATAACCCTTATTATTTTGAACTTAACGCATTTTAGAAACCAAATCTCATCAGCGGGCCGATTAATGCCTCGTGATTTCCATTCAGGCCCGTGGCCCGTCCCGCGCAATGCAGCGCCATTCACACCCGTCGGCTGCATCTGCAATCACAACACGCCTCTGATGCGTGCCAGCCCGCCTGTTTTCGGGGTGGCACATTTCAACAAGTTAAAGAGTTCCGAGACACGATCATGGGTATTACTCTGAATTTGAACAATCCAAGCGACCTTCCCAAGGCGCGGCTCAGGGCGATCCTGTTCCTTGATGCATGTGATTACTCTGCCGCCGTCCGCGAGGCCGAGCTTGAAACGCTGGCCAGAATCCGCCGCGATCTGAACTGCGTCAGCGATCTGGTTAACAGCTTTCGGGGCCGGGTGACCGGCCTGACCGGTGACGGGCTATGCGCCGTCTTTCCAAGTGCGCGTGCCGCCGTCGAAACTGCGCTGGGGGTGCAGGATGTCCTGACCCATGCCCCCGACCGCTACGCCAAAGGGTATCGAATTGGGATACATCTGGGCGACACGTTCGAGGTTGACCAGCAGATCATCGGTGACGCTGTGAATACGGCGGCCCGGATCGAAAGCGTCGGCTCATCCGGCGAGGTTCTGGTCTCAAGCGTTGTGCGCAATGCGCTGCGCGGGCGGCAGGATTTCCTGTTCAACTCGATCGGGCGGCCCAATCTCAAGAATATCGGTGCCTCGCTCGAGCTGTTCAAAGTAGCCCGCGCAACAATCGACGTTCCATATGAGAAGGACGGAAAAGAACAGCCGGTTCCTGTTCCCGCCAACCCAACGGCTTTCCGGTCAGAACAGCTGTCGTTCACCTTACCGCGCCCGAATTTCGTGATCGGTCTGTTGTCTCCGGATGTAGGGGGTGGTTCCGAAACCGCGGCATTCGTGTCCAACATCGTTGCGGAACAGCTGTCCAAATCCCTTACCGAAACCGAAGCGCTTGAGGTTCAGGATTACCGGGTGCCGCAGATTGCGTTCCCGCAGGAACCTTTGTCGGCAGGGCCTGACCTGTTCCTGCAATGCCGCGCCTCGACCTGTGGCAGCATGTTGCAAGTGTCCGCCACAGCAATGCGGTCGGAAGACAGGAAAGTGATCTGGAGCCAGAATGTAGTGGCCGATCAAGGTGACTTTCTGGGTCAAAACTGCTCTGGGCTGACGTCGTTCATCAGTTATGCCACCGACGCCTTGCTGACGGCCTTGCTGAACGGGCGTCACATGCGCGACTCGGCCGCCCATCACGCGGCGAAAACTGCCGTTGCCGCCGTGCATCACCTGCTGACCATGACCGGGCCGGGGCTGGACCAACTCGAGGCCGATATTCTGGCGGCTTACGAGCTTGATCCCAAGCCGGTCTATCTGGCGTGGCTGGCCTATGTCACGACCTTCAAGGTCGGCGAACGGTACGGTACCTGGGATGCCGCGCTGGAAGCGCAGGCGCGCGATCTGGCCCGCCGCGCGGTCGAGGCTGACCCGGATAACGGCACTGTTCTGGGCCTTGTCGCCCACGTGCATTCCTACGTGTTCCGAGAGTTTTCGGTGGCGCAGGATCTGGTCGACCGCGCGCTCGAGCTCAGCCCTTATCGGGCGATGAGTTGGGATTCAGCAGCCATGCTCTATTGCTACACGGATCGCCCCGCGCTGGCGGTGGAAGCCGCGCAGAAGGCACGGCTTATCGGACGGCACAGCCCGTACCGGCACCTGTTTGACGGGGCAGGATGTGTCGCCGCGCTGGTCAATGGCGAGTTCGAGAAATCCATCAGGTTCGGCGAATCCGTGATGGAGGTTCAGCCGCAGTTCAAAACCGTCATGCGCTATCTGGCTGCGGCTTACGGGCACGCAGGTGACCGGCAGCGAGGCGAGTTCGCCTTGCAGCGGCTGACCAATCTGGAACCGGACATGTCGCTGGCCTGCATCCAGCAGGACCGGTTCCCGGTGCCAACACGGTTCAGCGCGCAACTGATGGAAAGCGGCCTGTCCCGGATCGGATTGCCGCAACACGCTTGAAGTAGGGGAAAAAGTAGGGGGTTTACTTATGTCTTACGTGTCCACGCTCAATGATTTTGGCATGATGGCCCGACGTGGAGAGCTGATTTCTTGCAAGGTGGTGAAATTGATGAACCTTGCCGGAACCGGTGGTCTCGGTGCCTCACCGGGGGACAATCGAAAGGCGTTGGACAATTTCATTTACGACGCGCAGAGGGAAAGCTTCATCGATTACCTCAATGCCATTCATGATCTGGATCCCGAGTTGCTGGATGATGGAAAACTGCGCGAGCTTACCGCGTTCATGCAGAACGAAGAATTCATCGACCCCTTCAGGTCTGACAGCCGTGTAAAAGGTGCGAAAGACGAAGAGATCGGGAAACGCTCTGCCCTCGGCGCGGCGTCCGTCGCGATGAGCGCATCTTCGGCATTCGCACTGAACCGGAACCGCAACAGAAACCGCAATCGGAACAGAAACCGGAACCGAAACAGAAATCGCAATCGTAACCGGAACCGCAGCGATTTTGACGTCGGCGGCAGCGATGCTTCCTTCGGCTGGCGCGAGATGCGCGATCTGTGCCGGATCGGTATGCTGCCCGCATCCGGACTGCTGGGCAAAATCTGGGAAAACATCGATCTTCTGCCGCCGCCGGGCCCTGACGAAAGCATGAAGGAAACCGAATACCTGCTGATCCTGCAAGGGCGGCTCAAGTGGTCAAATCAGGCGACGCGGCGCGAGGAAATCGTGACGCAGGCAGGCTTTGGCATTGATGAATATCTCAGTCCGCTGGGCATTGACGAGAAGGGCGGCTTTGATGCGACCCGCGCGCTGATGACGATCCTGCTGGAATTGACGAATGAAATCGGCCTGACCTACAAGAACCGCTTCAGCCGGCCCAGACCCAATATCATCCAGCCGCTGATCCGGCCCTTCCTTCCGGTGCCTTTTCATGCGGCTTACCCCTCGAACCACTCCTACCAATCTTTCGCGATTGCCGAACTGTTCTCGCGGCTGATCCCCGAACATCCGGGCACTGTCGCTTTGTTCCACCGCGCCCAGCGGATTGCTGAAAACCGCGAATGGGCCGGTCTGCATTACCCAAGCGACACAGCCGCCGGGCGAAGTCTGGCCAGAAAAACCGTGGCTTACCTGACCGAGGTTCTGGACGAACTGATGGACGAAGCACAAGACGAATGGCTGGGCTAAGGATCAACGCGAGGTGACGAAATGACCGCAGGAAACGAAGACTACGCACGCTATTACTATCTCTGGCATCTGGTCGCGATCAAAGCCTTGACCGTCAAGGCGCCCCCACCCGCCGACGGAGAGACCTGCCCGGAAATCGATATCGCGATCTGGGATTTCACAGGTCCTGCTCTGGACGAGGCGAAAATCGCCCTGATCGACATGGGCGTGGCCCCGCATCACCCGAACCTGAAAGCGCCGGATATCGGACCGGTTCCGGCGGACAGGGTCATTCGGGACGACGCCCTTGATCTGGCCAGCCACCCATTCGGCGTCAAATACATCGACCGGTCTGCCGTTGGGGCAGGGGCCGAGCATATCGAAGAGCAGGTACAACATCTGTCGGGCATTCAGGACCCCTTGGGCATTCCGGGCCTGACCTCTCAGGAACGGCGGGTGATTGCCGGGCTGAGGTCGGGTTTTGGCGTCAAGCGTTACATCGATGCCTATGACGATCGCTATGCCGGGCACGGCACCAGCTGTGCCGGGCTGGCCTGCGGAACCAGCTTTGCAACCGACCAATTCGGCAATACCGGCAATATCGCGGCGTATTATGGGGTTGATCCCAAAAGCAGGATTATTCCGATCACGACGTCTATCTCGCCCAGCCCGGAAGAATTGATTGCGGCGTTTCTTTATGCCCTCCACAAAGGCGCGCATGTCATCCTGTTTCCGCGCGATGCCGCGAACCCGGACCACTGGCCGGGATATCGATTTCGCCCTGCCACTGGCACCGAGCCGTTCTATCCGGGTCTGGACTCGCACGAAAAGACACGCCTGCACGAGACGAGGCGCGACGAACCCGACGGCGACGCGCGCGACATCTCGGTGGCATGGTCGGCGCTGGACAAGATCATCAAATGGGTCAGCACGAGAATTCCGGTGGTCTGCGCGGCTGGCAATGACGGTCGAAGTGAACTGATTTACCCTGCCAGCCTGTCCGGTGATCCAACCAACGGGATCATCTCGGTGGGGGCCGTCAACTATAATGGCACCCGGTCCGGGTATTCAAACCACTCTGCTGATCTGACCGTGTCCGCCCCCTCGGATGACGGTGAGATCTACAACCGCTATCAAATTCGTCTGGACCGTGATGCAGCCTCGGCCACTGACTTCCATCTGGAAAACCCGAAACATCACCTGAAACGCGACGGCAGCGGCGACGCGATCCCGATTGTCGAATTCGCGCCTCAACGGTTGGTGACCTTGGATGTGCCGGGCCCGCGGGGCTATGTCGAAGGCAGCCTTGCCGCGGCGGTCAAAACCCGAAAAAAGGCGGTGGACGATCCTGCCGGGCTGTATACTGAATTCGGCGGCACTTCGGGGGCTTCGGCCCTTGTTGCCGGGGCAATAGCGATGATGCAGCGAAAGTCGCCCAATGTTCTCAATGGGGTGCAGATCAAAGCCATCTTCAAGAACCTCGAAACATCTGCAACGCGTTTCGACAACACCCACTGGTATTGGTCCTCTGCCGCAGGAACCCTGCAAGCTGACGCGATCAACGGTTACACGCCGCCCCCCAGGGCCGAACTGTTCGGTGTGGCGGGGTTGCTGGATGTGCCGCTGCTGCTAAGCAAGGTCTGATGCCCACCTCCTCCCGTCCGGTGGCCGTCGTAAAACGGCTGACCGGCGATCCGGGCGTGCGGCGCGGGTCTTGGGCGGGAAATCCCGATTTGCTCCTGAACAGGCTGGCCTGATCGCCAAATTGCATGTAGACTCTCAGCCAGATCCCGAAAACGGGGCGTTAACGAGGCAGAGAGTGGCGGTATCTCATGACTGAGATGGTGTATGGCGCGGTCCAGGACCAGCGCGGAGAACCGATTCTACCGAAATGGTGGCGTACTATCGATCGCTGGACGATGTCCTGCGTTCTGATCCTGTTTACCATCGGGTTGTTGCTGGGGCTGGCCTCTTCACCGCCACTGGCCGGTCGCAACGGGTTCGATCCCTTCCATTATGTCGAGCGTCAGGCCGTGTTCGGCGGATTGGCGCTGATCGCGATGCTGCTGACCTCGATGATGTCTCCAACCTTGGTGCGGCGTCTGGCCGTTCTGGGTTTTCTGGGGGCCTTCGTCGCTCTGGTCTTCCTGCCGGTGTTTGGAACGGATTTCGGCAAGGGTGCGGTGCGTTGGTATTCGCTGGGCTTTGCCTCGCTGCAACCGTCCGAGTTTCTGAAACCCGGCTTTGTCGTCGTGGCCGCTTGGCTGCTGGCCGCCTCACAGGAAATCAATGGCCCTCCGGGGCGGTTGTGGTCCTTTGCGCTCTGCATGGCCATCGTGGCCATGTTGGTGATGCAACCCGATTTCGGTCAGGCCTGCCTGATCCTGTTCGGCTGGGGCGTCATGTATTTCGTGGCCGGGGCCCCGATGCTGCTGTTGCTGGGCATGGCCGGTGTTGTCGTTCTGGGCGGGATGTTGGCCTATTCGAATTCCGAACACTTTGCCCGCCGCATCGACGGCTTTCTGAATCAAGAGGTCGATCCGACCACCCAGCTTGGCTATGCAACCAACGCCATCCGCGAAGGCGGGTTGTTCGGCGTCGGCGTAGGGGAGGGGCAGGTGAAATGGTCGCTGCCCGATGCCCATACCGACTTCATCATCGCCGTCGCGGCCGAGGAATACGGCCTGATCCTTGTCATGATCATCATTGCGCTATACGCGCTGATCGTCGTGCGCTCGCTGCTGCGGCTGATGCGCGAACGCGACATGTTCATTCGTCTGGCCGGTACCGGTCTGGCCTGCATGTTTGGCGTTCAGGCGATGATCAACATGGGTGTTGCGGTACGTCTGCTGCCGGCCAAGGGCATGACTTTGCCGTTCGTCAGCTACGGCGGCTCATCCCTGATTGCAGGCGGTATTGCCGTTGGCATGCTGCTGGCCTTCACCCGAACCCGCCCACAGGGCGAACTAGGCGATATTCTGCGCGGACGAGGATAATGGGGAACCCTTACCTGTTGATTGCGGCTGGCGGCACCGGGGGCCATATGTTTCCCGCTCAGGCGCTGGCCGAGGCGATGCTGCACAAGGGCTGGCGCGTGCGCCTGTCCACCGACCCGCGCGGTGCGCGCTATACCGGTGGCTTTCCCCATTCGACTGAAATTGTCGAGGCGTCCTCGGCCACCTTCGCCCGTGGCGGCCTGGCGGCAAAGGCGATGGTTGGCCCGATTATCGCTGGTGGTGTCACCAGCATGATCTTCCAGATGATGCGCGACAAACCCGATGTTGTCGTGGGCTTTGGCGGTTATCCGTCGATCCCGGCGCTGGGCGCCGCGACCCTGCTGAAAATACCGCGGATGATCCATGAACAGAACGGGGTACTGGGCCGCGTGAACCAGCTGTTTGCAACCCGCGTTGCGCAGGTGGCCTGCGGCGTCTGGCCGACGGATCTGCCCGAAGGCGCGCATGGCATTCACACCGGCAACCCGGTGCGTGCCGCGGTCCTGGACCGTGCCGCCGCCGGGTATATCCCGCCGGGTGACTATCCGATGTCGGTTCTGGTGATGGGTGGCTCGCAGGGCGCGCGCATCCTCAGCGATATAGTGCCCGGTGCGATTGCCGCGCTGCCCGAAGACCTTCGCGCGCATATCCGTGTCTCGCATCAGGCGCGGGATGAAGATGGCGAACGGGTCAGCGCATTCTACCAAGACCATGGTATCCGCGCCGACGTTCAGCCCTTCTTCGATGACATTCCCCGCCGCATGTCGGATGCGCAGCTGGTGATCTCGCGCTCGGGCGCGTCCAGCGTGGCCGATATCTCGGTCATCGGTCGCCCTTCGATCCTGATTCCGTTTGCTGCTGCCGCCGGGGATCATCAGACCGCCAACGCGCGCGGGCTGGTGCAGGCCGGCGGGGCCATCATGATCCCGGAAAATGCGCTTGACGTTCCCACGCTGACACAGCAAATCACCACGGTTCTTACGAACCCCGAAGCCGCACAGAAAATGGCCCATGGCGCTCTGTCGGTCGGGGCGCCCGATGCCACCCAGCGTCTGGTCGCTCTGGTCGAGCAGCTGGCGCAGAAGGAGACCACATGAACCCAGCAACCAAACTGCCGCAGGACGTAGGGCCGATCCACTTCGTGGGCATCGGCGGGATTGGTATGTCGGGCATCGCCGAGGTGCTGCTGAACCTGGGGTATCAGGTGCAGGGCTCCGATCTGAAAGCCTCGAAGATCACTGACCGTCTGGCCAGTTTGGGGGCCGAGATTTTCGTCGGCCAGCGCGCCGAAAACCTTGAAAACGCGGCCGTCGTGGTCGTCTCGACTGCGATCAAACCGGGCAACCCGGAGCTGGACCAAGCCCGCGCCCAAGGTCTGCCGGTTGTCCGCCGCGCCGACATGCTGGCCGAACTGATGCGCCTGCGCTCGAACATTGCCATTGCCGGAACGCACGGCAAGACCACCACGACGACCATGATGGCCGAACTGATGGTGGCAGGCGATTTCGATCCGACCGTGATCAATGGCGGCATCATCCACGCCTATGGATCGAACGCTCGGATGGGGCAGGGCGAATGGATGGTGGTCGAAGCCGACGAAAGCGACGGTTCCTTTAACCGGCTGCCCGCAACCATCGCCATTGTTACCAATATCGACCCCGAGCATATGGAGCATTGGGGTGATTTCGACAGGCTGCGCGACGGCTTTTACGAATTCGTCTCGAACCTGCCATTCTACGGTCTGGCCGTCTGCTGCACCGATCATGCCGAGGTTCAGGCCCTTGTCGGCCGCATCACCGACCGCCGTGTGCGAACCTATGGGTTCAACGCGCAGGCGGATGTGCGGGCTGTGAACCTGACCTACAAAGGTGGCGTGGCGCATTTCGACATCCATCTGCAATACGAAGACAAGATGATCGAAGGCTGCACCCTGCCGATGCCCGGCGATCACAACGTCTCAAACGCGCTGTCCGCCGCTGCCGTCGCCCGTCATCTGGGTATGAAAGCTGCGGAAATCCGCGACGCGCTGGCCAATTTCGGCGGCGTCAACCGTCGCTTTACAAAGGTCGGAGAAATCGACGGTGTCACCATCATCGACGATTACGGCCACCACCCGGTCGAAATCGCCGCCGTTCTCAAGGCCGCCCGTCAGGCGACCGAAGGCCGCGTGATCGCCGTGCATCAGCCGCACCGCTATTCGCGCCTGTCCAACCTGTTTGACGATTTCTGCACCTGTTTCAACGACGCCGATGTCGTGGCCATTGCCGAGGTTTTTGCCGCTGGCGAAGACCCGGTCGAAGGCGCGTCACGCGACGATCTGGTGCAGGGCCTGATCCGTCACGGCCACCGCCACGCCCGCGCGCTGCTGGATGAAGACGACCTTGAACGCCTCGTCCGCGAACAGGCCCGTCCCGGCGATATGGTCGTCTGCCTCGGCGCCGGTACGATCAGCGCCTGGGCCAATGGCCTGCCCGAGAGATTGCAAAGAAAACAAGCTGTTTGACGCGTCATTTGTTTGTCGCACAACTTAAAAGTGTGATATTCTGACCGCAACAGTCGCGTGTCCTCGGAGGGGCGAATGGACTATTCGATGATCTTTGCAGCGCTTTGGGTGATCTGCGCCACCATCGTGGCAATGCTGCCGATGCGGCTGCAATTCCCGCCGGGGTTTGTCCTGTTGGTCTGCGCACCAGTGCTGGTCGTATGGCTTGGATATGTCCACGGCTGGTTCTGGTCGGTCGCGGCATTTGCCGGGTTCGTGTCGATGTTCCGCAACCCCATCCGGTATTACTGGCGCAAATGGACAGGGTGCGAGGTCGCAGAATGACGTGGTCTATTGCTCTGGCAGCTCTGTGGGGCATTGCCGCCAACGTTCTTGCGCTGATCCCCAGCACCGACAACCACTGGACGCGCGCCTATATCCTGATCATCGTGGGCATTCCCATCGTCGGCTATGTCACCTATGAAAACGGCCCCTGGATCGGGCTGCTGGTGCTGGCAATGGGCATGTCCGTGCTGCGCTGGCCGGTGATTTATCTGACCCGTTGGACAAAGGCGAAAATGCAGGGCATGAAGGCGGCCAAAGAATAACCGGCCAACTTCAGGAGGTCTGTCATGGCGACAATCGCCACATTTGCCTATCTGCCGCTTGTTTCCTTCGTTCTGGGTGCCGCTGCCGGGTTTACAGCGGGCCGCTGGCTTGGCCTGCGCAGCCTATTGTGGCTGATCGGGCTGACATCCGCGGTTGGTCTGGGGCTGATCGTCGTGCTGGCCGGTGTCGGAACGGGTGAAGAAGACAAGGCGTTCGGCCCGCTGGTCTGGTTGACTGCCGGTGTTCTTCCCTTCCTTTTTGCCGCAGTCATGGGCGGGGTCGGTGGGCGCAGCCTGGCGGTGCGCGCGACTACATGACACGGTTTTCCGCTATACTTCCCGACGTCCGGGGCCGCCTGTCCAAAGCGCGCAACCTGTCTGACCTCACATGGCTCCGCGTCGGTGGGCCGGCGGATTACCTGTTTCAACCTGCCGATATCGAAGACTTGCAGGCCTTCCTGCGCGATCTGCCGGATGGTGTGCCGGTTTTTCCGATGGGGGTCGGCTCGAACCTGATCGTGCGCGATGGCGGCTTGCGGGCCGTTGTGATCCGGCTGGGGCGCGGGTTCAACGCCATCTCGGTGGAGGGCAATACCGTCACCGCGGGCGCGGCGGCGCTGGACGCGCATGTTGCGCGCAAGGCGGCGGATGCGGGCGTGGACCTGACCTTCCTGCGCACCATCCCCGGCTCGATCGGGGGCGCGGTGCGGATGAATGCGGGCTGTTATGGCAGCTACACAGCGGATGTGCTGCGCAAGGCCGCCATTGTCACCCGGCAGGGCGACCTGCGGGACCTGACGCCCGAGGATCTGAACTTTCGCTATCGCCAGTCCGACCTGCCCGAAGGCGCCGTTCTGATTTCGGCCACGTTCGAAGGCCCGTCCGGCGATCCCGATGACCTTCACGCCAGAATGGAAGCGCAACTGAAAAAGCGTGACGAAACCCAACCCACCAAAGACCGCAGCGCCGGATCAACCTTCCGCAACCCGGCCGGGTTTTCCTCGACCGGGCAGGCCGATGACGTGCATGACCTCAAGGCGTGGAAAGTGATCGACGATGCGGGAATGCGCGGCGCGACACGCGGCGGGGCGCAGATGAGCCCGAAACACTCGAACTTCCTGATCAATACCGGCACCGCCACCGCTGACGACCTCGAAGGTCTGGGTGAAGAGGTGCGAAAAAAGGTTTACGAAACAAGCGGCATCACGCTAGAGTGGGAAATCATGCGGGTCGGTGATCCGCTAAAAGAATAAAGCCCCGACCGTCAGACCAAAACAGGCAAATTCAGGCGACGGATCAAAGGCATAAACGCAGTACGGACCACCACATAAGGTCCGGGGACATTGAGGCGCACATTGGGTATGTCGAGCAGGACAAACCCCAAAGTGGCGGTATTGATGGGTGGCCCCTCGGCGGAACGCGAGGTGTCTCTCAGCTCTGGGCGCGAATGCGCGGCCGCCCTTGTGGGAGAAGGTATTGAAGTGGTCGAACTGGACGCTGGTCCCGACCTCTATGCGCGCCTGTTGGATATTCAGCCGGATGTGGTTTTCAACGCCTTGCATGGCCGCTGGGGCGAAGATGGCTGTGTGCAGGGGATGCTGGAATGGATGCGGATTCCCTATACCCATTCGGGCGTTCTGGCCTCGGCCCTTGCCATGGACAAGCAACGCAGCAAGGACGTCTATCAGGCCGAGGGTCTGCCCGTAGTTCCCAGCGTGATCGTTCCACGGGCCGAGGTGACCCGCGCCCACGTGATGGAACCGCCCTATGTGGCCAAACCCAATAACGAAGGGTCCAGTGTCGGTATCTACATCGTCCACGAAAACGCCAACGGCCCGCCGCAGCTGTCCGAAGATATGCCCGACCAGATCATGGTCGAGAAATACGTGGCCGGACGCGAGCTGACCGTGACCGTGATGGGCGACCGCGCCCTGACCGTGACCGAGATCATGACCGATGGCGGCTGGTACGACTATGACGCCAAGTACAAACCCGGCGGATCATGGCACGTGGTCCCTGCCGATATCCCACAGGACATCTTTGATCGCTGCATGGATTATGCCCTGCGCGCGCATGATGCTTTGGGCTGCAGGGGCGTTAGCCGCACCGATTTTCGCTGGGATGACAGCGCGGGTGCTGATGGTTTGTTTCTGTTGGAAACCAACACCCAGCCGGGCATGACACCCACTTCGCTGGCCCCGGAACAAGCCGCGCATCTGGGCATGACATTTGGCCAGCTCTGCGCCTGGATGGTTGAGGACGCCTCATGCAACCGTTAATCGCCAGCCGCTCTCTGGAAATCCATCGCACCAAACCCCTTGCCGGGCCGGATGCCGATTTTGCCTCGGCCGATACGGAGCCGCATGACACCCAGCCCATTCTGCGTCTGCGCGGGGCGCGGGTGTTTTCCCGCACCGCACGCCGCAGTGATCCGGCCCCGTCGCGCCTCAGCTATCGTCTTCAGCGCTGGATGCTGACACCGGGTATCCGTCTGGGCGTCAAGCTTGGCCTGCCGATCTGCGCCATTGCCGCAGCAGTTGGCGTCTATTTTGCCTCTCAGGACCGGCGCGAAGCGCTTGGTACCTATATCGCCGATATTCGCACCTCGATTCAGGAACGCCCCGAGTTCATGGTCAACCTGATGGCCATCGACGGGGCAGGCACCAGCCTGTCCGATGATATTCGCGAGGTCGTGCCTCTGGATTTTCCGATCAGTTCCTGGGATCTGGATGTCGAACAGATGCGCGACACGATCACCGGGCTCGATCCGGTGAAATCGGCAACCGTACGCATCCGTCCAGGCGGCATCCTTCAGGTCAACGTGGTCGAGCGTCAGCCCGTGATTGTCTGGCGGACGCATGACGGGCTCGAACTGCTCGACGAGACCGGCGCGCATGTCAAGGAAACCACCTCTCGCAAGGACAATGCCGACCTGCCTTTGATCGCGGGCGCGGGTGCGGATGCCCATGTGGCGCAGGCGCTCGAGATTTTCCAGACCGCCCGCAGCCTGGGCAACCGTGTGCGCGGGCTGGTGCGCGTAGGTGAACGACGCTGGGATCTGGTCCTCGACCGTGGCCAGCGCATCATGCTGCCGACCGAACGCCCGGTGCGCGCGCTGGAACGCGTGCTTGCGGTGAACGAGGTGCAGGACCTTCTGGAACGCGACGTGGCCGTGGTCGACATGCGCCTTGGCCAGCGTCCCACCATTCGAATGACCAAAGCCGCCAGCGAAGACTGGTGGAATACAAAAGTGACAATGAGTAACGGGCAGTAACGAGCATGATGACCGATCTTTATCAGTCCCAACGCGCCATGCGTCAGATGCGGCGCCAGGCATTGCAACGCGGTGTGATCGCGATTCTGGATGTGGGCAGTTCCAAGATTGCCTGCCTCGTTCTGCGTTTTGACGGATCGGGTCGGCTGAGTGAAGATAACACCATCGGCTCAATGGCGGGGCAGACGGGGTTTCGGGTGATCGGCGCCGCAACGACACGTTCGCGCGGCGTACAGTTTGGCGAAGTCACCGCCATGCAGGAAACCGAACGCGCCATCCGCACCGCCCTGCAAGCGGCGCAGAAGATGGCCGATATCCGTGTCGATCACGTCATCGCCTGTTTCTCGGGGGCCAACCCGCGCTCTTACGGGCTGGACGCGCAGGTCGATCTGGATGGCCAACTGGTGTCCGAGGCCGAAGTGGGTCGTGTTCTGAATGCCTGCGACGTGCCGGATTACGGCGACGGGCGTGAAGTGCTGCACGCACAGCCAGTCAATTTTGCGCTCGACAACCGCTCGGGCCTGATCGACCCGCGCGGGCAGATGGGTCAAAGCCTTGCGGTCGATATGCACATGCTGACCGTCGATGCGATGGCGATCCAGAACATCGTGCGCTGTATCAAACGCTGCGATCTGGAACTCGCCGGGATTGCGAACTCGGCCTATGTCTCGGGAATTTCGGCGCTGGTCGAGGATGAGCAGGAACTGGGCGCGGCCTGTATCGACATGGGCGGCGGCACCACCAGCGTTTCGATCTTCATGAAGAAACACATGATCTATGCCGATTGCGTGCGCATGGGCGGCGATCACGTGACCGCCGATATCTCGATGGGGCTGGGCGTGCCCGCGGCAGTGGCGGAACGGATCAAGACATTCAATGGCGGCGTTCATGCGACCGGCGCTGATGACCGTGACATGATCGATATCGGTGGCGATACCGGTGACTGGGAACACGACCGCCGCACCGTCAGCCGGGCCGAGCTGATCGGCATCATGCGCCCGCGCGTCGAGGAAATCCTTGAAGAGGTCCGCGTGCGTCTGGATGCGGCCGGGTTTGAACATATGCCAAGCCAGCAGATCGTTCTGACCGGTGGCGGCAGTCAGATCATGGGGCTGGACGGTCTGGCGACCCGCATCCTTGGTCAACGCGTGCGTCTGGGCCGCCCGCTGCGGGTGCATGGCCTGCCGCAATCGGCGACAGGTCCGGCGTTCTCGTCCTCCGTGGGGCTCAGCCTGTTTGCGGCGCACCCACAGGACGAATGGTGGGATTTCGAAATCCCGGTCGACACTTACGCCGCGCGCCCGTTCAAGCGGGCCGTCCGGTGGTTCCGTGACAATTGGTAGCCCCCTGTGCAGGGCCGCTTTGTGTGCGGCCCTGTTGCCGGGGTGGGTTTCGGCCCAGACCATCATCACGCCCGAGGCATTTCTGGATGCCGCCGTCGGCAAAACGCTCACCTTCCATGAGATTCGCAGCGGCTATTTCGTCGGGACCGAGCAATTTCTGAACCGTCACATCTCGGTCTGGCGGCAAGAAGGGCAGGGCTGTGTCTATGGGCAGATCACCACGCCAAACGGTCAGATCTGCTTTCTCTATGACAACGATCCGGATGGTATTCCCGTCTGCTGGTGGCCCTTCCTGCACCAAGGCCGTCTGATGGTGCGTCTGGCCTCGTTTGCAGAAAGCGAAATCCAGGAGGTGCGCAGCATCACCGAAACCAGCCTGAACTGTCCAAGTGCACCGCTCAGTTGAAAAATCCGGTTGCAGCGCATCGATTTATCCCTCAAGATATCCACAAGGCCCGGCAGAGGCCTGGCGGCAGGACCTGAGCAGTTTTCCGCAGTGTAAATGATGGTCGACCAAAGCGTGACGAACGGCTGAGTCCTCGCGCCGGGGTCGTCTGCCTTGTGATGGTCGCCGGCGTTTCCGCTATATCTGGCAGTACCTGCGAAATGCCGCCGGTTTCTGCCTTATTTCCTCCATATTTTGTGGTGAATCGCGATTTTTGACGTGACCTTTTCGCATCAGCCCGCTAGAATCGAGCAAGGATAGGTAAGAAAAACACCGCTTTGGCGGAACATAAATACAGGCGGACAGAGCATGACATTGAATCTTTCGATGCCCGGGCAAGACGAACTGAAGCCTCGGATTACAGTATTTGGCGTTGGCGGTGCGGGCGGTAACGCTGTCAACAACATGATTGAAAAACAGCTGGACGGCGTCGATTTTGTCGTCGCCAACACCGACGCGCAGGCGCTGCAGCAAAGCCAGTCCTCGGCGCGGGTTCAACTGGGTGTGAAGGTCACCGAAGGTCTGGGGGCAGGGGCCCGTCCGGCCGTGGGTGCCGCAGCTGCCGAAGAAAGCATCGAACAGATCGTCGACCATCTGGCAGGCGCGCATATGTGCTTTATCACCGCAGGCATGGGCGGCGGCACAGGCACCGGCGCTGCTCCGATCATCGCGCAGGCCGCGCGTGAACTGGGCGTTCTGACCGTGGGTGTCGTGACCAAGCCCTTCCAGTTCGAAGGTGCCAAGCGGATGCGTCAGGCCGAAGACGGCGTTGAGGCGCTGCAAAGGGTCGTCGACACGCTGATCATCATTCCGAACCAGAACCTGTTCCGCCTCGCCAACGAAAAGACCACCTTTACCGAGGCGTTCTCGATGGCTGACGATGTCCTGTATCAGGGCGTCAAAGGCGTAACCGACCTGATGGTGCGTCCGGGCCTGATCAACCTCGACTTTGCGGATGTGCGCGCCGTGATGGACGAGATGGGCAAAGCCATGATGGGCACCGGCGAGGCAACCGGCGAAGACCGCGCCATCCAGGCGGCGGAAAAAGCCATTGCAAACCCGCTGCTGGACGAAATCAGCCTCAAGGGCGCCAAAGGTGTGCTGATCAACATCACCGGTTCGCACGACCTGACCCTGTTCGAACTGGACGAAGCCGCCAACCGCATCCGCGAGGAAGTGGACCCCGAGGCGAACATCATCGTCGGCTCGACGCTGGATACCGCCATGGAAGGCGGTATGCGCGTGTCGGTTGTTGCAACCGGCATCGACGCCACCGAAAAAACGGCTGACATTCCGGTCGCGCGCCGCTCGATGTCCGAGCCGCTGACCCGCACCGTTTCGGCCGAAGAATACGGTCGCGAAGAAGCGCCCGCAGCCGCCGAAATGGCAGAGCCCGCGCCGCAGATGGAAGAAAACCGCGAACCTTCGCTGTTTGAAGCCGCGGAAGAGCCCGCCCAGCCGCAGTTCCAGCCGTTCGACGAGCGGGATGAGGACGATCTGCCGCCCCCGGCCTATCAGCCGCGCGTCGCCGAATTCGAGCCGCAGCCCGAGCACGTCGAACCGGCGCCCGAGGCATTTGTTGCCCCACGCGCGCCTGTCGCAGGCACCCCGTCGCCCGAAGCGCTCCAGCGTTTGCAGGCAGCGGTTCAGAAGGTTCCCTCGGCAGCTCAGCGCGCCGCAGCACCCCGCCCACACGCGGCGGTTTCGCATCACGAACCCGAAGAACGCTCGCGGTTTGGCTTCAATCGGCTGATTGACCGGATGACCGGGCACGCCTCTGACACACCGGCCCAACCGCCGCGTCAGCAGCCCGTTCTGCGCCAGTCCGAGGCCACGGCACCGATTCACGATGAGGCCGACCCGGATCAGGATCGTATCGAAATTCCGGCCTTCCTGCGCCGTCAGGCCAACTGATCGCGGTAACAAAATCCACTCATGGGGTCGCCATTTGGCGGCCCTAATTCTTTTTAAAACAGTGACTTACGAATAGGTAAGCAGGGTTTTGCCGATCTGTTACATACATGTTTCATTCGGTTGCAAAGAGTGAGTTGAGCCTTGACGCGGGCTTCCTTAACTGAGTGTCCAACACAGCCCCAGAAGGCTGGACACCACTCGCCGAGGCCCATTTTGCAACATACGCTCAAATCTCCGGTCACGTTTAAAGGCGTCGGGCTGCACAGCGGCAAGCCTGCGACCATGATCCTGAAACCGGCTGCAGCTGGTCATGGCATCTGGTTCAAACGGACGGATATCCATCTGGGCGATGCGATGATCCCGGCAATCTATCACGTGGTCGAACGGACCCCGCTTTGCACCCGTCTGGTCAATGACGCCGGGGTGTCGGTATCCACAATCGAACATATCATGGCTGCTTTGGCCGGGTGCGGCGTTCACAACGCGCTGATTGAAATCGACGGCCCCGAAGTGCCGATCATGGACGGGTCCTCGATCGATTTCGTACGCGGTATCATGGCCCGAGGCGTGCGCCGTCAGGCCAGCCCGGTGCTGGCCTATGAGGTGCTGAAGACCGTCACCGCATCGCGGGAAGGCGCCAGCGCAAGCATCGCGCCCGCGGATGGGCTGATCATCGACTTTCACATCGATTTCGAAGACAGCGCAATCGGCAGCCAGACCAAGACGCTGGATATGCGCAACGGGTCGTTCGCGCGCGAACTCAGCGATTGCCGCACCTTCTGCCGCCGCATTGATGTCGAAGCCATGCGCGAAAACGGGCTGGCCCTTGGCGGTACCCTGGATAACGCCGTGGTCGTGCAGGGCAACGAGGTGCTGACACCCGGCGGGTTCCGCCGCGTCGACGAAGCCGTGCGCCACAAGATGCTGGATGCTCTGGGTGATCTCTATCTGGCAGGCGGGCCGATTCTGGGCCATTTCACGGGCGACAAGTCGGGTCATTCGCTGACCAACACATTGCTGCGCAATCTGTTTGAAACACCCGGCGCGGTGCGTCCGGTTCTGTGCACGCCGGAACAGGCCGCACGCCTGCCGGGGCAGGGCCTGATCGTAAACGAAATTCCCGAAGTCGCCTGATCAGATCAACTCTGACGACATTTGCGCCAGATGTTGCATAAGGCGTTTTGCACCGGAATTTTCTGTGCTAGACCATGGCTCAATTCGGGGCGAACCCCCTTAAGTAAGACGACAAGGATGGGCGGTATGGTTGGCAGCAAAGCGGCAGTCAGATTCGCAGGCGCGGTTCTTCTGGCAGCAGTTTTGACGGCATGTGGAAACGCAGGCGGCCTTTTTGGCAACAAGGGCGCGGACCGGGATCAGAATCTGGAAGGGTTCACACCGGAACAGATCTACACCCGTGGCGAATACGAACTGTCGCAGAATCGCTCGGATGACGCGGCCTGGTATTTCTCCGAGGTCGAGCGTCTGTATCCCTATTCCGACTGGGCCAAGCGTGCGCTGATCATGCAGGCGTTCTCTTTCCATTCCGACAAGAACTACGAAGAAAGCCGGGCCGCGGCCCAGCGGTATATCGACTTCTATCCAACGGACGAAGACGCGGCCTATGCCCAGTATCTGCTGGCGCTCAGCTATTATGACCAGATTGACGAGGTCGGGCGCGATCAGGGGCTGACTTTTCAGGCGCTGCAATCGCTGCGCACCGTGATCGAGGTTTATCCCGACAGCGAATATGCCACCTCGGCAGTGCTCAAATTCGATCTGGCCTTTGACCATCTGGCCGGCAAAGAGATGGAGATCGGGCGATACTACCTGCGTCAGGATCACTTTGTCGCCGCCATCAACCGCTTCCGCGTCGTGGTCGAGGATTTCCAGACCACATCCCACACCGCCGAAGCGCTTTATCGTCTGGTCGAGGCTTATCTGTCCCTCGGCCTGCTGGATGAGGCGCAAACCGCAGGTGCCATCCTTGGCTACAATTACCAATCCTCGGAATGGTATGACGATGCCTACAAGCTGCTGACCTCACGCGGGCTCCAGCTCAAGAGCCGTGGCAACAACTGGCTCAGCACGATCTATCGTCAGACCATCAAGGGTGAGTGGTTGTAATCGCCATGGCATTAGGCTTGGGACGCTGAAGACCCGATGCTGCGCGCCCTTGATATCCGCGACATGCTGATCATCGACCGGCTGGAACTCAGTTTTCAGCCGGGCCTGAATGCGTTGACCGGCGAAACCGGCGCGGGCAAGTCGATCCTTCTGGATTCGCTGGGGTTTGTTCTGGGCTGGCGCGGGCGGGCCGAACTGGTGCGGCAGGGTGCGGCGCAGGGCGAGGTTGTGGCCGAGTTCGAGCTTTCCGCCGATCATCCCGCACATGCGATACTGGCCGAAGCGGGCTTGCCGGGCGGGGATGAGCTGATCCTGCGCCGGATCAACACCGCCGAGGGGCGCAAGACCGCCTGGGTCAATGACCGCCGCTGCTCGGGCGATGTGCTGCGGGCGCTGTCGGAAACCCTGATCGAACTGCACGGCCAGCACGATGACCGCGGGCTGCTGAACCCGCGTGGCCACCGGGCCATGCTGGACGATTTCGCCGGGGTTTCGGACCGGCTGACATCCGTTCGTGCGGCCTGGACCGACATGTCACGCGCCCGCAAGGTGCTGGCCGAGACCGAGGCCGCTCTGGCTGCCGTCCGAAGTGAGGAAGATTTCCTGCGCCACGCGGTTGCCGAGCTGGATCAGCTTGATCCTCAGCCCGGTGAGGATGCCGAACTTGATGCCCGCCGCCGCATGATGCAGGGGGCCGAGCGTATCCGCGATGATGTCGCCCGCGCCTACGCCCTGCTGTCCGGGGACGGTGCCGAAGGGGCGATGTCCGACGCTATCCGCTGGCTGGAAGGTGTGTCCGGCAACGCGGGTGGTCAGCTGGACGAACCGATTGCCGCGCTGGGCCGCGCCATGATTGAACTGGGCGAGGCGCAGGATGGCGTGAACGCCTGCCTTCAGGCGCTGGACTTCGACCCGTCGGAACTGGAACAGGCCGAGGAACGCCTGTTTGCCATCCGCGCACTGGCTCGCAAACACGACGTGGCCCCGGATGATCTGGGCGCGTTTGCCGACACTCTGCGCACCCGCCTCAACCAGTTGGAAGCAGGCGACGCCGACCTGGCGGACAGACGCGCCGCTTTGGACGCGGCACAAAAGGCTTATGACAATGCCGCCGCCGACCTCAGCGCGGCCCGCGCGGCGGCTGCCGGTCGGCTGGATGCCGCCGTCATGGCGGAACTGGCCCCGCTCAAGATGGAACGCGCGGTGTTTCGGACCGAACTCAGCCCAGCCGAACCCGGCCCCGAAGGGACGGACGCGGTGGCCTTTACCGTGGCCACCAACCCGGGCGCGCCTGCCGGGCCGCTGAACAAGATCGCGTCAGGGGGTGAACTCAGCCGCTTCCTGTTGGCGCTCAAAGTGTGCCTGTCGGGCGATGACAGCGCCCGCACGATGATCTTTGACGAGATTGACCGCGGTGTCGGCGGGGCCACTGCCGACGCGGTCGGGCGCAGGCTGGCGTCATTGGCGCAGGGCGGGCAGGTGCTGGTTGTCACCCATTCCCCGCAGGTCGCCGCCCGTGCGGCGCATCACTGGCGGGTGCAGAAACAGGTCACGGACGGGCAAACCCTGTCCACCGTCATCCCTCTGGCCCAACCCGACCGGGTGGACGAGATTGCGCGCATGGTAGCGGGCGACACCATCACGGACGAGGCCCGCGCCGCCGCCCGGGCTCTGCTGCAAGCCTGATGCACCCGTGGCACGAATTGGCTTCACACTGTCGCTATCTCACTTTTATTAGGATGCTCCGTGGCTTACTAAGGGTTACGTGATGATCCCCGAGGGCCAATGACCCAGTCGACCCGCACCGTTCTGCGCAACCAGCTCAATCAGGCTCTGGCCGCGATCAGGGATGCGTGGCGGGTGATGCTGCGCCGGGGACCAAGCCAGATACAGTTCTGGTTCATCGCGCTGGTCATCGGTATCGCTGCCGGTTTCATGGCGCTTGGATTCCGCAAGGCCATCCGCGCGTTGCAGGCCTATCTCTACGACACCGACGACGTTCTGCTGCTGCACAGCCATGCCGAGAAACTGCCGTGGTTCATGATCCTGATCATCCCGATCATCGGTGGGCTGGTCGTGGGCCTGATCCTGAACCGGTTCACCAATGACGGGCGCGTCAGGTCTGTCGCTGATGTGATCGAAGGATCCGCCATCACCGACGGGCGGGTCGAGGTCAAGGCCGGCATCGCCTCGTTCTTTGCCTCGCTGATCACGCTCAGTTCCGGGGGGTCAACGGGCCGTGAAGGCCCCGTGGTGCATATGGCCGGGGTGATTTCCACCTGGGTCAGCAACCGCATCCATGCCGACGGGATCACGGGCCGCGACTTGCTGGGCTGTGCTGTCGCCGCCGCCGTATCAGCCAGCTTCAACGCCCCCATCGCCGGGGCCCTGTTCGCGCTCGAGGTCGTGCTGCGCCACTTCGCCGTGCATGCCTTTGCCCCGATCGTCATCGCCTCGGTCGCCGGAACGGTGATCAACCGGTTGGAATATGGCGACGTTACCGAGTTCACGCTGGAAACGCCCGGATCGCTGCAATTCTATGTCGAACTTCCCGCCTTCCTGATCCTCGGCCTGATCTGCGGCTTTGTCGCGCTGCTGCTGATGCGGTCGATCTTCTTTGCTGATGATATCGGCAGCCATATCCAGAACCGCCTGTCCATTCCGGGCTGGCTGCGCCCGGCCGTGTCCGGCGCGATGCTGGGGCTGATGGCAATCTGGTTCCCGCATATCATCGGTGTCGGCTACCAAACCACGATCCGCGCCCTGACCGGTGATCTGGTTTTGACAACCGCGATCCTGTTTGCGGTGACCAAGACAGTGGCTGTGGCGATCACCATGGGCGGGCGCATGGGGGGCGGGGTGTTTTCACCGTCCCTGATGATCGGCGCGCTGACCGGGCTGGCGTTCGGACTGATCGCCACTGGGCTGCTGCCGGATGTGTCCGGCACGCATACGCTTTACGCCTTTGCCGGAATGGGCGCCGTGGCTGCTGCGGTGCTGGGCGCCCCGATCTCGACCACTCTGATCGTGTTTGAACTGACCGGAGACTGGCAGATCGGCCTTGCCGTGATGGTGACTGTATCCATATCCACCGCATTGGCGTCGCGCCTTGTGGACCGGTCGTTCTTCCTGACCCAGCTGGAACGCCGCGATGTCCACCTGGCCGCCGGGCCGCAGGCTTATCTGCTGGCGATGCTGCGCGCCGGGGCGGTGATGCGCCCCATCGGGGATGACCGTTCAATCACTGCGGACGAGGCGCGCGCCCTGATCGAACAGGGCCTGTGTATTCAGGCCAGCGCCACGCTTGAGGCCGCGATGCCCTATTTCGACCGCGACGACATACCCTGCATTCCGGTTATCGTTCTGGAACAGGACGGGTCCGAGACACCCGTTGGCGCGCTCTACCATGTCGACGCGCTCAAGGCGTACAACCGGGCCCTTGCAGCCACCGCGGCCGAGGAACATTCATAAGGCTCCCGCCACCGGGACAAGCGTTCCCGAAGCCTCCGCTGAACCCCTGTCCGGCGCCTCTAGATCTGCTCCACCTTCACCGAGTCTACCGGATAAAACGCCAGATACCCCTTGATCTCGGCCAAGGCGGAAATCGGGTCCTCATAGCTCCAGACCGCGTTTTCGGTCACCGAGGATTTGTTGACGATGGAAAAGTGCGTCGCGTCACCCTTGCCGGCGCAATGCGTCACCTTGTCGGTCTGGTCCAGAAACGCCATCGCAACATCGCCGCGCGGAAAGTAAATCACCGGAGCTTTGTCGCCTTCGTGCAGTTCCAGCGCGTTGCTCGTTTCGCCCAGAATCGCGCCGCCCGAACGGACAGTCCATTTGCCCGGCGCTTTTTGGATCGTGATCTCAGTCATCTCTGGTCCTTCCGTCGACGTATTGGGGCCTCTCCTCTGCCCGTTCTATGTAACAGGCGGGTGTCAGATCGGCGCAGTTGCGGCATCCAACCACAGTTGCGCGTCATGTCCCAGCCTTGGGCGGATTTTTTCCGCGACGTCGCGATGATAGGCGTTCAGCCAGCCGCGTTCGTCAGGCGTCAACATATCCACCATGATCAGCCTGCGGTCAATTGGCACAAATGTCAGGGTGCGCCAGCACAGCATCGCGCGTTCCGCATCGCCACCAGGCAGGGCCGGGGCTTCTTCCACCACCACAAGGTTTTCAATGCGGATGCCAAATGCGCCTTCGCGGTAATATCCCGGCTCATTCGACAGGGTCATGCCGGGTTGCAAGGGGACAAGGCTGACTTTCGACAGGCGCTGAGGCCCCTCATGCACGCTCAGATAGGCCCCGACGCCGTGTCCGACACCATGGTTGAAATCCTGCCCCGCCGCCCATAGCGGCGTGCGGGCCACGCATTCGATATCGCGCCCGGCCAGCCCTGCGGGCCAGCGCAGCATCGACATGGCAATCATGCCCTTCAGCACGCGGGTGAAGCAGGTCTTTTCCTCCGCCCCGACAGAGCCGATGGCAAGCGTCCGCGTGATATCGGTGGTGCCATCCAGATATTGTCCGCCACTGTCCAGCACCAGCAGATGACCGTCCTGCAACCGGCTGTCGGTCTCGTCCGTCACGCGGTAATGCATGATCGCGCCGTTCGGACCCGTCCCGGCAATGGTATCGAACGAGATATCCTGCAACACGTTGTCCCTGCGGCGGTTGTCTTCCAGCCGCGTGACCACCTGCGTCTCGGACAGGCTGCCGGGGGGCTGTGCGTCCAGCCAGCACAGAGTTTCGACCACCGCCACCGCATCACGCAAATGCGCCTCGGCGCTGCCCGCGATTTCGGCCGGGTTTTTGCAGGCCTTGGGCAGGGCACAGGGGTCGCCGCCATCCACCATGGCATCACCCAACGCGTCGGCCACGATCTGCGGCACCGTGTTCAGGTCCACCTGCACCACACCGTCCAGCGCTTTCACCGCCTCCAGAAACTCCGCGGGGTTGTGCACCGTCACCTTCGGGTCCAGATGATCCTGCACGTCCAACAGTTTTGCCGTAGCCATGAACAGATCGACCCGGCCGTCGTCATGCAGGATCGCAAACCCGTGGGCCACGGGGTTGTAAGCGATATCCGACCCCCGAACGTTCAGCAGCCACATGATCGAATCCGGCAACGTGATCACCGCGGCCTTTCGCCCGGCCTGCCGCAGGTCTGCGGCCAGTCTGGCAATCTTGCTGTCAGCGGTTTCGCCCGCAAACTCGATCGGATGCGCCTTGACGGCCTGCATCGGCGGTTCAGGCTGATCCGCCCAAATGCGGTCCACCAGATTGCCGCAGCGCACCAGTTCGATGCCTGCGCCCTCAAGCTCGCCCAGCGTGGACGAGATCTGCCCTGCCGCGTGCAACCACGGATCAAAGCCCACCTTACCACCACCGGGCAACTGCGCTTTCAGCCATGTACTCAGGCTGATATCAGGCCACGGCACCGGCGTGAACACATCCGCGACCTGCGCCTTGACCTGCGTGCGATACCGCCCGTCGATGAACACACCGGCCATGCCGGTCAGCGCAGCACAGAACCCGGCCGATCCCGTAAACCCGGTCAACCAGGCCAGACGCTCATCCCGCGGGGCCACATACTCGCCCTGATGCGCATCAGCACGCGGGATCAGAAACCCGTCCAACTCTTCGCGCGCCAGCTCTGCGCGCAACGCAGCCAGACGCGGCGGCCCCTGCTCGGGCCGCGCGGTCACCTCAAAGGATTGGAACATACTACACCTCCCTCAGCCGGGCGGTCGAAATCGCCGCCTTTTCATCTTTTGGGAAATACTCCCGCCGGAGGCAAGGCCAGCCTAGCTGACCTTCTTCATCCCCATCACCCGCGCCCGCGCGCGCGGATCACTGTCGAACAGGGCCGCCAGTTGTTCCGTCATCGCACCGGCCAGCTGTTCCACATCGGTGATTGTCACCGCACGGTCGTAATACCGGGTCACATCATGACCGATGCCAATCGCCAGCAGCTCGACCATTTTGCGCTTTTCCACCATGGCAATCACATCGCGCAGGTGCTTTTCCAGATAGTTGGCGGGGTTCACGCTCAGGGTTGAATCATCAACCGGAGCCCCATCCGAAATCACCATCAAAATCTTGCGCTGCTCGCGCCGCGCGATCATCCGGCGATGCGCCCATTCCAGCGCCTCACCGTCGATGTTTTCCTTCAGCAGGCCCTCTTTCATCATCAGGCCCAGATTGGGCCGCGCCCGCCGCCACGGCGCATCGGCGCCCTTGTAGATGATGTGGCGCAGGTCGTTCAGACGGCCAGGTTGCTGCGGGCGGCCATCGTTCAGCCATGCCTCGCGCGCCTGTCCGCCTTTCCACGCCCGCGTGGTAAAGCCCAGTATCTCGACCTTCACATTGCAGCGTTCCAGCGTCCGCGCCAGAACATCGGCACAGATGGCCGCGATCGAAATCGGACGCCCCCGCATCGACCCCGAATTGTCCAGCAGCAGCGTGACAACCGTGTCGCGGAACTCGGTGTCTTTTTCGACCTTGAAACTCAGCGGAGTGGTGGGGTTCGCGACCACTCGTGCCAATCGGCCCGCGTCCAGAATGCCTTCCTCGCGGTCGAACTCCCAACTGCGGTTCTGCTGCGCCTGCAACCGGCGCTGCAACTTGTTGGCAAGGCGCGAAACCGCCCCTTTCAAGGGTTCAAGCTGCTGATCCAGATAGGCCCGCAGCCGTTCCAGTTCCGCAGGTTCGGCCAGATCTTCGGCGGCAATCTCTTCATCATGCGTGCTCAGATAGACCTTGTAATCCGGATCAGCCTCGGATGCGGGCGGCGGGGCAGGCGGCTCCAGCGGCGCTTCGCCATCAGGCATCTCGGCCTCGTCACCCAGCTCATCCTCGGCCATCTCGTCCATCGAGACCTGCGCCTGAGATTGATCCTGCTGCTCTTCCTGCGTCTGCTCAGGCGTCGCATCCGCGTCCTGATCGTCCTGATCATCCTGACCAGTGCTGTCGGGATCGGGTTGTTCCTCGGCGTCGTCCTCGGCCTGATCCTCCTGCTCGTCGTCCAACTCGTCGGGGTCATCACCCAGCTGGTCGCCATAGCCCAGATCCTTGATCATCTGGCGCGCGAACTTGGCGAACTCCGCCTGATCCGACAGCACGTCATCAAGGTTTTCCAACACGCCACCGGCCTGTTCCTCGATGAACCCGCGCCACAGGTTCATGATATTCTCGGCCGCAGGCGGCAGATCGCGCCCGGTGGCCAGATGCCGGATCAGATATCCCGCCGCCACCGACAAGGGCGCATCGGCAGGCTGCTTGCACTGGTCATATCCGCGCCGGATCGCCTCATGCCCGATCTTGACGTCGATATTGCTGGCAGTGCCGGGCATGTCCCGCGCGCCCATCGCCTCGCAGCGCGCCGTCTCCATCGCCTCGTACAAGTCCCGCGCCATATCCCCCGGAGGCGCATAGCGCGCATGGGTTGCGTCATCATGATACCGGCGCTGCAACGCCAAAGCGTCCGCCGTGCCGCGCGCCAGCAGAACCTCTTCCCGCGTCATACGCCGAGACACCTGCGGCAGCCGCATCGACTCACCCGACAGGCCCGATGGATCGACCGTGTACGAGATGTTCAGCTCAGGATCATCAGCCATGACCTTGGTGGCCTCGGCCAGCGCTTTCTTGAACGGATCAGCGGGGTTGTCGTTGGGTTTGCTCATCAGGCAGGTCCGGTCTTGTTCTGTCCCGGCAACCTAGTGCTATTCAGGGGACTTGACCATAGGGCCAACCCCCTTTTCCCATCGAACCAGCACACCTGTACAGCAGGTTCTTATGCAATCAGATGCACTTGCCCCATTTAACCTACAGTCCCAGCTAATCACTCACCAGTTGGGAGTTACTCAGGTAGCGAAACTTCCTGGGTGTTTTTCGAGTAGAAACCGCGACCATACTTAATAGTGATAGCGTGCGTGAATTCCGCACATGCAATTGTGTGGGCAGCGAGAAGTCTGCCTTCGTGAACATTGTAAGGTTCGCCATCGTTAAGTTTGATTGGTGCCCAGTAGGTTTCGCCTTGGCTTCGCCAGTTTTTTTCCCAGCCGAGTGCTACTTTTTGCGCATCTGCTAAAACCGACATTCCTCCTATGGCCTCAAGAATCCAGTCGGCGGGTAGGTTGGTCTGAACTGTGTCGCCAAAGTAGTATTCGCGTGGCTTGGAGGACAAGTTGGCTATCTCCGAACCAACTAGTCCAGCTAGTGCGTTGGCATAGTTCACAGCCACACAGTGTTTGATCTTCTCGATTTCTGAAGCACCGGTCGGAAAAACGCTTGAAGATAGTTCGGCGTGCGCCAGAGAGGGCAACGAAATTAACGCTGCACCTATCGTTAGTCGTATCACCAATTAGCCCAAGCTCGCGCTCGCGGCGCTCTCCGGCAGTTCCTCGTCAAAGCAGCGCTGATAGAACTCGGCCACGGTCTGACGTTCCAACTCGTCGCATTTGTTCAGGAACGACAGGCGGAAAGCATAGCCCACGTTGCGGAAGATCTCGGCATTCTGCGCCCAGTTGATCACGGTTCGCGGGCTCATAACCGTCGACAGATCGCCATTCATGAAGGCGGTCCGGGTCAGGTCGGCCACGGTGACCATCTGGCTGACGGTCTTGCGCCCCTCGGCGGTGTTGTAATGCGGCGCCTTCGACAGCACGATCATCGTCTCGGCGTCATGGCTCAGATAGTTCAGGGTCGAGACCAGAGACCAGCGGTCCATCTGTGCCTGGTTGATCTGCTGGGTGCCGTGGTACAGCCCCGTGGTATCGCCCAGACCCACGGTGTTTGCAGTGGCAAACAGGCGGAAACACGGGTTCGGCGTGATGATCTCATTCTGGTCCAGCAGGGTCAGCTTGCCATCATGTTCCAGCACCCGCTGGATCACGAACATCACGTCCGCACGGCCTGCGTCATATTCGTCGAATACGATGGCGACAGGGTTGCGCAGGGCCCAGGGCAGGATGCCCTCGTGGAATTCGGTCACCTGCTTGCCATCGCGCAGTTTGATCGCGTCCTTGCCGATCAGGTCGATCCGGCTGATGTGGCTGTCCAGGTTCACGCGCACGGCGGGCCAGTTCAGACGGGCGGCGACCTGCTCGATATGGGTCGATTTGCCGGTGCCGTGATAACCCTGAATCATCACCCGGCGATTATGGGCAAAACCTGCCAGGATCGCCAATGTCGTCTCGGGGTCAAACTTGTAGGTCGGGTCGATGACGGGCACTCGGTCGGTGGCTTCGGCAAACCCTTTGACCTTCATATCCGTCTCAATGCCAAATACGTCACGGACCGAGATATCTTCGGTGGGTTTTGCGTTTACATCGATCGATCCGTCAGCCATTCGCCTTGTCCTTATCCTTTGGCCCGTATTGCCGGGTTTGAACCCGTGTGTGGTGCAACATATTGCGGGCAAGGGCAAGGGAAAGCCGCCCGCTCGGAAAGGTGAGCAGGTTTTTCTTTCAAACTGGCCCTATTGACGCGCGGGTGATCCTCAACTGCGACGGGTACAAGACACAGATCACGCTGCGCTCCTCAATGACAGCGCGGCCTGATCGGATGCAGATGCCGAACCATGTGTCCGAAATGCTGCATGCAGGTGGGCATTCGGCAAACTATATGTTGTGGAAAGTGACCTTATCAGACATATAAAATGGTCTTATGGGGCGTTTTATAAGTGATCGGGTGTTGGTGAAACGGGAATGCCGGGTGCGGCTCCGTCTGCAATGTTGCTCTGGGTCGAGTGATCAGCACGCGTCGATATCTGCCAACATGGCCTTGGTGACGCCAGGTGGCATTTAGCGTTCTTCTCCATACGGCCAAGACAACGGGCCAGAACGATCTCATCGTCCAGAACACGACACAATCCGCGATCATCAGCGGATCGATGGTGTCGTTTGACGGGGGCACGACCTTCCAGCCCTACACCTATCTTGGTCAGGGAAACTATCGCGGAACCGGACAAACCGGAGAGTTCATTCAGGTCGGCGGACAGATTTACGCCTGGGATGCGAATAACCCAACCGGTCCGATGACCACGGGCAACTGGAAGATCACCCCGAATGATCTGAACCCGACCGATCCGCCCTGTTTTGTTTCGGGCACCCTGATCGAAACGGATTGCGGCCCGCGCCCGGTCGAGGATTTGGCTGTGGGCGACCGGGTTTGCGTGGCCGGTGGGACCACGCTGCCCATCGAATGGATCGGCAAACGAACACTCAGTGCGCAAATCCTGCGCATCCGGCCCCAATACAACCCGGTTTGCATCCGGCGCGATGCGTTGGGCAAGGGTCTTCCCGACAGGGATCTTTACCTTTCTCCGCAACACCGCGTTGTGCTGGGGGGCTGGCGGGCCGAGCTTTATTTTGGTGCACCAAGCGTGTTCTGCGCGGCCATTCATCTGGTCAACGATGATACCATCCGGCAGGTGACGACGGATGAGGCGGTGACATACTACCATATCGCCTGCGCCGAACATGTGATCCTCACCTCGCACGGTCTGCAAAGCGAAAGCCTGTTTCCGGGCGACATGGCGCTGAAATCGCTGCACCGCGACGATGTCGAGGAACTGCGCGCGCTCTTTCCGGGGTTGCTTTCAGACGCAGGACCGCCCCCCCAAACGCGCCTAAGCTGCCTGACCGGGCGCGAGGCGCGCGCGTTGCGAGACGTGTTCGCAGATTAGTCCCGCGTTGCGGAAATCGTGGCGCCACTGATAGGCGCGCGTACCCGGACGATACCTCGCTGTTGGACGCTATAGTGCAGTAGTTGCTAATCAGGGACCAATCAAACAAGGATTGACGTCTTCATCCGCCGGGGATCACACCGGCATGGCACAGGTTTCAAGACCCGCTCAACCCACCCATTGCCCAATCGGCATGGGTCTCGATAACACTGGCTACGGCCAGCGCCTTTTCCGCGATATCCTTCGGAGTGTCCTCGGCGAACGCGATGCGGGTCACCCTGTCGTGCATCGCTTCCGAGGTGTAAAACTCAAAGGCCTGCGTATTGCCGGGGCTGTTCCAGAATGCGGTAATCCAGATCGAGTCCCGCCCCGGAATACAATATGCACACCAATCGCGCCACAGACGCAGCACCAATTCGGTATCCGGGCTTGCGGCGACCTGTTCGAACAGCGACTCCAGCGGCCATCCTGCCAGGGCGAACATGCAAAGCGTATCGTCCAGGCAGCCGCGTTCCCGTGCCATTTCGCGTTTCAGATATGCACGCTGGAACCGGTCCAGAACCTGCCATTCCTCGGGCGACCAGTTCTTCGGGTTGCCGGTTTCAAACCGGTTCAGGCTCACCTCCAGCCCAACGCTGGCGGGGTCTTCGTCCACGGCCAGAATCTCAAGGATCCGGGGCAGCAGGTACCCCCATGTGTCGCGGGCTATCCCCGCAGGATCACAAGCGGCAAAGAACCAGTCCTGAACGTAATGCAGGGGAAGCTCGGAAATGGGCGGTGTAAAGAAATCGGCCTCAATGTCGGCGTCCATGCAGCAGCCCTCACAAACCTCGATACTGGTCGGCTTTGGATAGGTGAAAACCCTGTAGGCTTCGCTGACGATGTCAGAAAACGGATGATCCGGCGGGATCTTGGCTTTTGGCGGTTTCTGCTCTTTGCGTGCCACGGTGCTTGCATCCAACACGGTTATTTCGGGGCAGGGGCCCGTCGGTATCACTCCTGAACGCTACGAAACCCGGATCGTTGCGTAAAGCTGTGGTCGCGTGGTCAAAGCGAAAACCAAAGCTCGTCCTTGCGAAAACCACCTTTCACAAGGCGATCCGCTTTCAACACATCCGGAAACTCGTCCTCCCAGTCGCGGAACCTGTCATTTGTCACGATACGCGCCCTGCTGTCCCGCGCGGCCTGCAAGATCAGCGGATCTGCCGGCGTGCCTTTGGGCGCGACCATGACCCGCTTGGCCCGCAAGCCCAGGGCGCGGCTCAGCGCCCGGTCGTTCATGTATTCCCCTTCGACCTTGTACCCGACATTCGCGTCGAACACGACGCCCGGTTTGAACCCGGCTTGCTTCAGGCTGGCCAGAACCTGCCGCAACGTCGCCAGATCCGGGGCGCCGTCTTTCCAGTGCATCACGTTCGACCCGTCCACGATGATCCATGTGTTGGCCCTGCGCCAGCCGAACCAGGCCCGGATCAGAAGGATCGTACTGGCGAACACACAAAGCAGGGCCAAAAGGAAAAGCCAGTCCATCTCGGTTGGATAGAACTGCGCCACGACCAGCCCACAAAGTGAGGCAAGCAACAAAAAGAAAGGCATACGCACAGCGGTTGCTCCGGGAAAAGCTCTGGTTCTATTCCCTGCCACTATTGCGGGAATTGAAACAGGTTTCCAGACAGCATCCTCACAATCCGTTCAAACTGTGTAAACAGCTGGCGACTGACGGCGGCCCTACTTGAAATTCCGGCTGTCCTTGATCTGGTCCCAGGCCCAGACGACCTCTTGCAACTGCTCTTCCTGCGACCGGTCGCCGCCGTTCATGTCCGGATGCAGCACCTTGATCAGCTTCTTGTACGCCTTGCGCACTTCGGTTTTGGACCAGCTGTCATGGGCTTCCAGAATCTCGATTGCACGGCGTTCAGTGGGGGGCAGGCGACGTCCGCCACCACCCGAGGTGCGCCCCTTGTTCTGCGTGCTGTTGGCGCCCAGAACCTGATGCGGGTCCTCAATGCCCAGACGGGCCCAGGCGCGCGCCTCCGGGTCTCCCATCGGCTTGGTTTCGCGCTCCCAAACCTTGTCCTTCGAGCGCTGCGCGTTCAGCTCGGCCTCGGTGGTGCCGTCGAAGAAATTCCACTTCTGGTTATACTCGCGCACGTGCTGCTGGCAGAACCAGAAATAGTCATCCAGAACATCCGGTGCCTTTGGCGCGCGGAACTTGCCCGGCTCGTCACACCCGTCGTGATCGCAGATCCGGACCGAGGTCTCGGACGCGCCCGACATGCCCCGGCGCCCACGCGGGTTCTTTTTCTTGGCGCTGGAAACGGACATATCGAATCCGAAGGGGTCTGATTTCGCCATGCTCTATCCTCACGAACGCATCTTTTCGACTCGGAGGCAGCAGTTTAGTCTAAGCAGCCGAAAGTAGAAGAGGGGGGCGGCAAAAATTTTGCCGCTGAGCAAAAAAATGAGCGTGACCGACGAAATCCGAACCCGCCTGCAAGCCGCCTTTGACCCGCATGAACTTGACGTGATCGACGACAGCGAAAGCCATCGCGGCCATGCAGGTCACAGGGAAGGCGGCGAAAGCCATTTCAACGTCCGCATCCGCGCCGCCGCATTCGCCGGTCAATCCCGCGTCGCCCGCCACCGGGCCGTGCACAAGGCGCTGGGCGACATCGTGCCCCGCATCCACGCGCTGGCGCTGGATATCGGAACCTGACGCTGCGCCCTATTCTGCGCTCATCTGCGCGGATGGGGTCGAGGCCGAGATCGCATATTCCTCATCCGTCATGACGTCTTCGATCCCCTCGAACAGAGGCGTCGACAGGTAACGCTCGCCCGTATCCGGCAGCATCACCAGCATGACCGCTCCCGGCGCTGCGGTTTCGGCCAGTTTCATCGCCACCGCAAAGGTCGACCCGCCCGAGATCCCGGTGAATATCCCCTCTTCCGAGGCAAGGCGGCGCGACCATTCAATCCCTTGCGGCCCCGGAACAGGGATCAGCTGGTCGTAATAGGCGTTGTCGATGGCTTCCTGAAGGACCCATGGAATGAAATCCGGCGTCCAGCCCTGAATCGGGTGCGGCTCGAAATTGGGGTGGCTTTCGGTGGGCTGGTGATCGTCGTTGCGCGTATTCACATAGCCTGACGACACGATGGCGGCATTTGCCGGTTCGGTCAGGATGATTTTCGTATCGGGCCGATCTTTGCGCAACACCCGTGATACTCCGGCGACCGTGCCACCGGTGCCATAGCCCGTCACCCAGTAATCCAGCTGCTTGCCTTCGAAATCCGCAAGGATTTCCCGCGCGGTCGTGTTCTCGTGAATATCGGCATTGGCGGCAGTCTCGAACTGGCTGGCCAGAAACCACCCGTTTTCCTCGGCCAGTTCCTTGGCCTTGGTATACATGCCGAACCCCTTTTTTGCTTTGGGGGTCAGAACAACCTTCGCGCCCAGAAAGCGCATCAGCTTGCGCCGCTCGACCGAAAAGCTTTCGGCCATCGTCACGACCAGCGGATATCCCTTGGCCGCACAGACCATGGCAAGCCCGATCCCAGTATTGCCCGATGTTGCCTCGACAACCGTCTGACCGGGTTTCAGCCGCCCATCCCGTTCTGCCGCCTCAATGATATTCAGCGCCAGCCTGTCCTTGACCGACCCCGCCGGATTGAACGCTTCGAACTTCACATAAACGGTCACATGCTCCGGCGCGATCCGGTTGACCCGGATACAGGGCGTATCGCCGACTGTATCAAGGATGCTGTCATACAGGCGTGCCCGCCCCTGTGTCTGCCGAATACCCATTTCAAAGTCCCTCCCGGTTGTCCGGCTAACATGCCACAGATTTCGCTGGGTTGATAAGCACATATCGCGCCCGCAGCGCCAAACCTGCCCGCAGGACAGCTGCTCAATCTCCGGTCGACAGCGTGTTTCAGGTGTGACCACGGGTCAAACCCTGATCCGTCTCAGGCGTCTTTCTTGTCGCCCGCGGTATCCGTATCCTGGTCAACCTGGTCCCGGCTTTTCAACGACAAAGGCGGCTCATGCGCTTCTTCCGAGATTGGTTTCGGCGCGGCCACCACACCGGGGCCGGGGATCGGTTGGGCCAACGGGGTGTCGTCAAACTCGGGCACGTCTCCGATCACCGACGCATCGACTTCCTCGGCCACGACCCGCCGGAACACCAGCACATTGCGCCAGTTTGTGGTCGATCCGGTCAGGCCCGAGCGTTCCTCGCTGGGCAGCAGCTCGGCGCGCTGGTATTCCCAGCCGTCCTGCGCCATCTGGTTCAGAACCTGTTCGACCGAGACCGCAAAGCGGCCCTCGGCCGTTTTCACGCCCTTGGCTTTCACGCCCTTTTGCGGCGCGGGGACGACCTTGTATTCAAAAAGCTGCATCAAGTGTTCCTAAATACCTGTTCACGCCAACTTACCACGCTGACCCCCGGGTGAAAGGGTCGTCGCCCGACCGGCGGTTTTCAGCCCTGATTATTGCCGCCAGCCTGTGCCGCCTTGGTCACAACCGACAGGCACAGCTCGGTCGCCACTGCCATGTCCTGCACCGAAATCCATTCCAGCGGCCCGTGAATGCACTGCATTCCGGTGAACAGGTTGGGGCAGGGGGTGCCGAACTCGGTCAGGCGCGATCCGTCGGTGCCGCCGCGGATCGGGACCGACAGCGGCTCGATCCCCAGCTCGCGGCAGGCGTCGCGCGCCAGATCAACAGGTGTCATGTCGTTTTCCAGCCAATAGCGCATGTTCCGGTATTGGTGGCTGATGTCGCAGGTGATGGTCGCGCGCGGTTCCGTGGCCTGCACGGCGGCACAGACCTGCCGTACGATGTCACGTTGCGCCTCAAGGCCCTCCATCTCGAAATCGCGCAGGATCAGCTTGATTTCCATCTCGGACGATCCACCGCTCATGTCGGTGACATGAATGAACCCGTCGCGGCCATCGGTTGTTTCGGGTGTCATGGTGGCCTGCGGCAAGGTCTGCACGATCTTCGCCGCCAGATGGGCTGCGTTCACCATCTTGTCCTTGGCCAGTCCGGGGTGGATCGATACCCCCTCGATCCGGATCACGGCACGGTCGGCCGAAAAGCTTTCATATTCGATCTCGCCCACTTCGGCACCGTCCAGAGTATAGGCGAAATCCGCCCCCAGATCCTTGGGCAGCTGTTCGGTAACGCCGCGCCCGATCTCTTCATCCGGGGTAAAGGCAATGCGGATAGGCCCGTGCGGGATATCCGGGTTTTCGATCAGATGCCGGGCCATGGTCATCAGGATCGACACCCCGGCCTTGTCATCCGCGCCCAGCAGGGTGGTGCCCGATGCCGTGATCAGATCATGTCCGATCTTTTCGGCCAGATAGGGGTTCTCGTCCGGGGACAGCACCAGATCCGGGTCATCCGGAAAGGAAATGTCACCACCGTTATATCCCTTGATCACCCGCGGCTTGACGCCCGTTGCATTGAACTGGGGGGCCGTATCCACATGCGCCAGAAAGCCTACCGTCGGGCCGGGTGCGGTGCCGGGGATGGTCGCGACGACCACGCTGTCACCCGTCAGCGTCACATCGCTAGCGCCGATCTCGGTCAGTTCCTGCTTCAGCAGGTTCAGCATGTCGAACTGTATCGGGGTGCTCGGCGTGGTCGCCGAGGTCTCGTCGCTCTGACTGTCGATCGCCGCGTAACGCACCAGCCGATCTTCGAGTTCCTGATCAAATCTGTTCTGCATGATACCTCACCTCTCTGGGGCGGAAGAAAGGGTGCAATCACGGGCGAAGTCAAGCCGATGAGCTGACCCCATTTCTTAAGAAATCGTGGAAATCTGATTGTACAAACCTGACAATTGCCACTGGCAGGCTTGTACAAATTGTAAGGTTCAGGAACTCAGCTTCCTGCTGACCAAATCGTTAACGGCCTTCGGGTTGGCCTTGCCGCCGGTCGCCTTCATCACCTGACCCACGAACCAACCCGCCAGTTTCGGGTTCACCTTGGCCTTCTCGACCTGGGCCGGATTGGCCGCGATGATCTCGTCCAGTGCGGCCTCGATCGCACCGGTGTCGGTGACTTGTTTCATCCCGCGATCCTCGACGATCTGCGCCGGGTCACCGCCTTCGGTATAGACGATTTCAAACAAGTCCTTGGCGATCTTGCCCGAGATGGCATCAGAGGAAATCAGGTCGATGATCCCACCCAGCTGCGCCGGAGAAACGGGCGACTCCGTGATGTCGTGGTCTTCTTTTTTCAGACGTCCGAAAAGCTCATTGATCACCCAGTTCGCGGCCAGTTTGCCATTGCGGCCCTGCGCGACCTCTTCGAAATAGGCCGCCGATTCAACTTCGGCAGTCAGTACCGAGGCGTCATAGTCGGTCAGGCCGAACTCACTGATAAAGCGCGCTTTTTTGTCGTCAGGCAGCTCTGGAAGATGGGCGGCGATATCGTCCACCCATGCCTGCTCGATCTCCAGCGGCAGCAGGTCGGGATCGGGGAAATAGCGGTAATCATGCGCTTCTTCCTTGGACCGCATCGACCGGGTTTCGCCCTTGTCCGGATCATACAGGCGGGTTTCCTGCTCGACCTTGCCACCGGCTTCGACGATGGCGATCTGGCGGCGGGCCTCAACCTCAATGGCCTGCTGGATGAACCGCATCGAGTTCATGTTCTTGATCTCGCAACGGGTGCCCAGATGCGAAAAGTCCTGTGTTTCCTGATATTTTTCATAAGCACCCGGCAAACAGATCGAGACGTTCACGTCCGCCCGCAGGTTGCCGTTCTGCATGTTGCCGTCGCAGGTGCCCAGATAGCGCATGATCTGACGCAGCTTGGCAATGTATGCAGCGGCCTCTTCCGGCCCGCGAATATCAGGGCGGCTGACGATCTCCATCAGGCAGACACCGGTCCGGTTCAGATCGACAAAAGACATGTGCGGGTCCATGTCGTGGATCGATTTGCCGGCGTCCTGCTCCATGTGGATACGTTCAATCCGCACCATGCGCGCAGTGCCGTCACCCATCTCGACCAGAACCTCGCCTTCGCCCACAATGGGATGATAAAGCTGGGAAATCTGGTAACCTTGCGGCAGGTCAGGGTAGAAATAGTTCTTGCGGTCAAAGGCCGATTTCAGGTTGATATCCGCCTTCAGGCCCAGCCCGGTGCGCACCGCCTGTTCCACGCAGAACTCGTTGATCACCGGCAGCATTCCCGGCATCGCCGCATCCACGAAAGCCACGTTCGAGTTCGGCTCGGCCCCGAATTTTGTGGACGCGCCCGAGAACAGCTTGGCATTGGATGAGACTTGCGCATGCACCTCCATCCCGATTACCAGTTCCCAATCGTGCTTGGCCCCGGCAATGGTTTTGGGTTTGGGCATATCGTATGTCAGGTCGAGCATGGCGCGCCTCATTTCCGCAGAAGTCTAAGCCTGCGTATTAGGCCCGGCAGGGCCTAGGGGCAAGGGGGAATCCTGACGCGTTCAGTTCTTGGAAAACTGCAGACCGGACGATGTAAAGGTTACATCCTTGCCGCTGCGCAGTTCATCCCGGAACAAATCCGAGATAGCGCGCAGCGCGTCGCGCTGACCGCGCGCAGCAAACCGCTCGGGCGAGTTGATGCGGACCGAGTTGTTGAACCCGTTGGCGGCATGGGCCCAGATCAGGGGGTGAAGCTCGGTCAGGTGATCGCGGATCAGCCAGTTTGCGGTGTCGCGCATCTGAGCGCGGACATTGTCTGCCTTTTCGTTCAGCCCGTGACCATTCTGAATGGTGATTGCACAATAGGCCGACAACATATTGATCATCTGCTGGTCAGGGCGCAGACCTACGATATCGCGCAATCCTTCAAGGAAATACTCGACATCGACCTGTGCGCAGGCCTCTTCGTCCAAAGCGATGGCATCGAATTGCACCCACGTATATCCACCAGCGCCCCAGATATCCTGTGTCCGGACGGCATTGCGCAATGCCTGCAATTCCAGTTCCGCGTAGCTGCCGAACCACCGGGGTAATAGATGGCTGCCCATCGCGCGCATGTGACGCTGATTGCGCGGATCCAGCGTGATCAGACGCTCGTACTCATCGGCAACGCGGGCGTTTGATTTGCGCTGCCCGGCCAACAGGGCACAACCAGCGGCCGCAATCAGAGGGCTGTTCGGTGCATCCGCCTTGCACTTGGGCAGGATCGCAGCGGCCCGGTCGAAATGAGCGGCACAGCGCGAACGGTGCAAGGGTGGAAGGGCCGTGTCCGTGGCGTTCCCGCGCCAGGCCCAGGCCAGGTCGATATGGGCCAGCGCCACAACGGCAGCGATCATCGGATCACCAGGATTGTCTGACAACTCGCCTTCCAGTTCCGAAATACCACCCAGCAAATCGTAATCGGATATGGCCTTGCCGTCCGACAGTGCATGTTCCGCAGCCAGAACCACGTCAGATCTGGCCCCGAACGCCAAAAGATCGGCAATCGGCATACCATCTGATACGGCGGCACGATCCTGATCCGCTGCACGCATTTCATCGGACAACTCGGTCCAGCGATCCTGTCTGGCCAGATAGCGCCCATGTTCGATTGTAGAATGTCCAATCAGATTGTCGCAATTCGACGTTGCAACAGGAATGTTGAGCTGCCCATGTTCAGGCAGGGCAGCGGCCAGCGCAGATTTCGTTGCGCACAGATCTTCTGAGGCGTCCGTGGGATTGGATATGGGCTGGGCAAACAGCGCCCTTAACGACCGAAACATGGTAAAACTCAAAACTGTAAAAACACTTAACTGAGTCTGAAGTCTGGCGAGGTATCAGGCTCAATTCAAGTAATTTGCTTAATAAACTTTGTTTTTTGTGTCCAATGCGCCCTTAGATCACGCAGTGTTTCAGAAAACAGTGAAATGATGACGGTTTACGCGAAAACCTGCCTGTTTCAGAATGGTTTCCAGATCCCGATGCGGCGGCAGAGACTCATCTGGCAGCCGGATTCGTTTCCCGGATTTCAGGACGATGGATAGGCGAACGGAAAAGTCCCACCGGGTGTCAAATCGGAAATGGTCGATATCCCGCATCGGGATATCTCCCTTACGATTGCCCGTGAACCAGCGCACCGCATCCCGGTCCAGATGCACGCCAGCGCTGGTATTCTGGATCACGTCCCAGATTGCGGGGAGAGTGGCAAGAGACAGCAGGCCGACAACCCACCAAGCCGCGTCGAACAGGATGACCAGCGCCAGCAGGGTCGCGTAGACACTGGCCAGAATGACCAGTGTTCGTGTGTTCCGGTTGCGGCGGGTAAAGCTGTAGGGTGTCATGCGCCGAGGATGCGGGATACCATTTCCGTCGTGTCGCGCGACAGGTTCGGTGTTTCTGCAATGCGAGAAAGCTGCGCGCGCATCTGGCCCTGACGCCCGGTGTCGTACCGTTTCCAGGTCTGAAAAGCTGAACACATCCGTGCCGTGGTTTGCGGGTTCACAGGATCAAGGCGGATCAGCCAATCGGCCAGCAGGCTGTACCCGGCACCATCCGGCTGGTGGAACCCTGCGTGGTTCATCGCCAAGGCCCCCATGACAGCGCGGAACCGGTTCGGGTTCTTCCAGTTGAAATCGGGATGCCCGGTCAATGCCTTCGCCGTTTCCGGTGTCGCCTCGGGGGCGGCCATGGTCACCTGCAAGCCAAACCATTTGTCCATGACCAGCCGGTCATGATGCCATTGGTCATAGAAGGCGGTCAGTTGGGCCTCGCCCTTGCGGGCACGCAACAGGCAGGACAGGGCTGTCAGTTGCAGGGTCATGTTATCCGCTTTGGTATACACAGCGGCCGCCATTGCCCCTCCGTCCAGACGAGAGGTCAGCGCCAATGCCGCACTGCCAAGGGCGCGTTTTCCGGATTGCTGGGCATCCGGGCTGTAGGGGCCATCAACCAACGCCTCGCTGTGCAGGCGGGGCAGCAGATCCTGCACATGCTGTGCCGTGGCCTGCCGCAGCGTTTCGACCGCCGACCAGATTGCCATCGGATCGGGCGTTTGACCGTGTTCATGCAATGCCGCAGCCAGTTCGGATTGCGTCGGCAGCCCAAGCATCAAGGCGCGATAGGCCGGGTCCAGCGTGTCGTCGCGCAGCACGGCCAGCAGCCCGTCAAGGTAATCGGCGTCCGGGGTTGCCTCGTCCAAGATCATCCGCAGCAAGGTGTTTTGCGCCAGCGATCTGCCAGCCTGCCAGCGGTTGAACGGATCTGTGTCATGCGCCAGCAGAAACGCGCGTTCGGCGTTTGAATGATCGTGTTCCAGGATGACCGGTGCCGAAAAATCGCGCAGGATCGAAGCTGTGGGCCTTGTCGCAAGCCCCGTGAACTGAAAACTTTGCTCGGCCTCTGTCAGTTCCAGCACTTCGGTCGTGCGGACCTCATCCCCGTTTGGTCCCAGCAGGCCAACGGCGACCGGGATCACCTGCGGCAGTTTCTCTGCCTGACCCGGTGTGGGATCGGTGCGCTGTTTCAGTGTCAGGGTAAAGGTCCCGTCGGCCCAATCTTCAAATACGGTCAAACGCGGCGTGCCCGACTGGCTGTACCAGCGTTTAAACTGGGTCAGGTCGCGGCCTGTAGTGTCTTCGAACACTTTCAGCCAATCCTCGATCGTGCAGGCCTGCCCGTCATGGCGGTCAAAATAGAGGTCCAGCGCCTTTGCATAGGCCTCATCCCCGACCAGCCGCTTTAACATGCCGATGACTTCGGCACCTTTTTCGTAAACCGTGGCCGTGTAGAAATTGTTGATTTCCTGAAAGCTTTCGGGTCGTACCGGGTGCGAGAGCGGGCCGTTATCCTCGGGGAATTGCCGCGCGCGCAGGTCTATGGCGTCGTGTATGCGTTTCACAGGGCCCGAGCGCATGTCGGATGTGAACTGTGCATCGCGGAAGACGGTCAGGCCTTCTTTCAGACACAGCTGGAACCAGTCGCGGCAGGTGATGCGGTTGCCTGTCCAGTTGTGGAAATACTCATGCGCGATGATCGCCTCGATCCGTTCGAAATTGGCATCGGTCGAGGTTTCAGGACTGGCCAGAACAGCCGAAGAGTTAAAGATGTTCAGCCCCTTGTTTTCCATCGCGCCCATGTTGAAGTCATCGACGGCGACGATGTTGAAGACGTCCAGATCGTATTCACGGCCATAGACATCTTCGTCCCATTTCATGGACTTCTTCAGCGCCTCCATGCCGAAGGCGCACTTGCCTTCATCCCCCGGACGCACCCACAGGTTTAACTCAACATCCCGGCCTGATCTGGTGGTGAACCGATCAGGATGGGCCACAAGATCCCCAGCGACAAGCGCAAACAGATAGGCAGGCTTGGGCCACGGGTCGGTCCATTCGGCCCATCCTTCGCCCTTGCCCGAGGGGTTGCCGTTCGACAGAAGAACCGGCAGGTCGCCATTGATGCGCACGGTAAAGGTGGACATGACATCGGGGCGATCCGGATAATATGTGATCTTGCGGAAACCTTCCGCCTCGCACTGGGTGCAATACATGCCGTTCGACATATAAAGCCCCTCCAACGCCGTGTTGTTGCCCGGATCGATCTCAACCTCGGCTTCCCAGAGGAACGGGGCGTCGGGAACACCGGCGGTCAGGCCCTTGTCCGTGACGTCAGGCGAAACTTCGGATCCGTTGATGGACGCGCGGATCAGGTTCAGATCTTCGCCGTGCAGGAAAAAGGTGCGATCGGTCGCGTCGGGATTTGGACGAAACGCGATACGCGACGTGACCCGTGTTGCATGTGCGGACAGATCGAAGGTCAGGTGTACGCTGTCCAGCAGATAACCAAACGGAGTGTAGTCTTTCAGGAAGATCGTGGTGGGGGCAGCGTCGCGCATGGGGGCCTCGCATCGGTTCGTGTCTGGCGCGACGTTAGGGGCATCGTTCCAGAGCTGCAACTGGCCCCCGCCATTCCCTTGTTGTTTTTGAAACAGCTTCCCTTCGATCCGAATAACCCTAACGCAAAGTCGAAAGTTGCCTATCGGAAACTTTCGGCCTAAGTCACTTACGCATACAATGGCACACAATCGCGGGAGAGCAGGAAGATGAGTGGCAGACAAACCCTGAGCGGGCTGCAGATCGATCCAATACTGGCAGAGTTTATCGAGACGCGGGCATTGCCGGGTACGGGTGTGTCGGCGCAGGATTTCTGGGCGGGTCTGGCGCGACTGGTGTCTGAACTGGGGCCGAAGAACCGCGCGCTTCTGGCCAAGCGCGCCGAGATTCAAGGGCGCATCGACAGCTGGCATATTGCGCGCGAGGGTCAGAGCATTGATCCCACTGACTATCGGGCTTTTCTGAAGGAAATCGGTTATTTGGTCGAGGAAGGCGACGGGTTTCAGATCGACACGACACATGTCGACCCCGAGATTGCGCTGACGCCGGGCCCGCAGCTGGTTGTGCCGATCACCAACGCGCGCTTTGCGCTGAACGCGGCGAACGCGCGATGGGGCAGCCTGTATGATGCGCTTTATGGCACCGATGCGATAGGCGATCTGCCAACAGGTGGTGGGTATGATGCGGCGCGCGGTGCGCGGGTGATAGCCTGGGCAAAAGCCTTTCTGGATGACGCCGTGCCTCTGGCTGGTGGGTCTTGGGCCAAGGTGTCGGGACTGCATGTTGAAGAAGGTGTTCTTTCCCCGGCACTGGCAAACCCTGCTCAATTTGTTGGTTTCGGTGGCGCGGCAGACAAGCCGGATTTTGTGCTTCTGAAAAACAATGGTCTGCATATTCAGATCATGATCGATCCGACTGGCGCCATCGGCGCCACTGATCGCGCAGGTATCGCCGATGTCCGGCTGGAATCCGCCCTTTCAACGATTATGGACTGCGAGGACTCGGTCGCTTGTGTTGATGCAGCGGATAAGGTCGTGGCCTATGGCAACTGGCTGGGCCTGATGAAGGGTGATCTGACCGAAGACGTCACCAAGGGCGACACCACATTTACCCGCAAGCTGGCAGAGGATCTGACCTTCACCACACCGACAGGTGAGCAGGCGACCTTGAAGGGTCGTTCGCTGATGCTGGTGCGGAATGTCGGCCACCTGATGATGAACCCGGCCGTTCTGGATGCTGAAGGGCGCGAGATTGGCGAAGGGTTGATGGACGCGCTCTGCACCACTCTGATCGCAATGCATGACCTGCTACGGGATGGGGGTAACTCAGTCGAAGGGTCGGTCTACGTGGTAAAGCCCAAGATGCACGGGCCGGAAGAGGTTGCCTTTGCGGTCGAGATTTTCGACATGGTCGAAGACATCCTTGGCCTGCCGCGCAACACCGTGAAGCTGGGCATCATGGATGAGGAACGCCGCACGTCGGTCAACCTCAAAGAATGTATCCGCGCCGCGAAGTCGCGCGTCGCCTTCATCAATACCGGTTTCCTGGATCGCACGGGGGATGAGATTCATACCTCGATGGAGGCCGGGCCGATGCTGCCCAAGGGCGACATCAAGAACACGCCCTGGATTGCGTCTTATGAAGACCGAAATGTCGATATCGGTTTGGCCTGCGGCCTGAAAGGCAAGGCGCAGATCGGCAAAGGCATGTGGGCGATGCCGGACCGGATGGGCGATATGCTGGAGCAAAAGATTGGCCATCCGCAATCAGGCGCCACCTGCGCCTGGGTGCCGTCGCCGACCGCCGCGACTTTGCACGCCACACATTACCACAAGGTCAACGTACTGGCCCGTCAGGACGAGATTGCAGCGGCGGGTGCCCGAGGAACGCTTGACGATTTGCTGACCATTCCCCTGCTGGGGGGGCGCAATCTTGGTGACGCGGAAATCTCGTGCGAGGTCGAGAATAATGCACAAGGCATTCTGGGTTATGTCGTGCGTTGGGTCGATCAGGGCGTGGGATGCTCCAAAGTGCCCGACATCAACGACATCGGGTTGATGGAAGACCGTGCGACCTGCCGGATTTCGTCTCAGGCACTGGCCAACTGGCTGCATCATGGCATTGTCGACGAAGCACAGGTGATGGCTGCGATGCAGAAAATGGCGGCTGTCGTGGACCGCCAGAATGAAAGCGATCCGGGTTATGTCCCGATGGCGCCGGGCTTTAACGGAATTGCTTTTCAGGCGGCTTGTGACCTTGTGTTCAAAGGCCGTGTGCAGCCCTCGGGCTACACCGAGCCGGTCCTGCACGCACGCCGTCTGGAATTGAAGGCAGCCACAGCGTAAAACGAAGGGGGCGATCCGCCCCCTTTCTTCTTTCGACATGCAGACACAGGAATGCACATGGAAGTTTCCCTTCGCAAAGCCCGCACCATTATCCGCAAAGCGCTTGAGAAAGGCCGCGAGATGGAGCTGAAGCCACTTTCGGTGGTTGTTCTGGACGCAGGCGGCCACGTCATCGCGTTCGAGCGTGAGGATGATGCAGCACCGGGCCGCTTTGCGATTGCGCATGGCAAGGCATATGGCTCTGTCATGCTGGGCATGGCGGGCACGGCACAGATGCAACGGGCCGAGGCGCAAGCCTACTTTATGGCGGCTGTAAACGGAGTGTATGGCGGGCAGGTCGTACCAGTTCCGGGCGGGGTCTTGATACGGGGTCGAAAGGGCGACGTGATCGGTGCCGTTGGGGTAACCGGCGACACGTCAGAAAACGATGCTGCCGTTGCGATGGCGGGAATTGAGGCCGCTGGGTTGGACGGCGAGATTTAAGTCCGACCATTGAGAGCAGCTCCGTCAAAGCAATGACTTGGCGCATGTTTCCGACTTGAAGTTTTAGGCGGGGAAAACGAGCCGTGACTTGACTGATCGCGGGGGGTATTTGTGCACCCCTGAACACGTCCCTGCGCTGTCACGCAGGAGGTGTATTCTTGCACGACTGTGAAGCTGCGGTTAGCTTCCTTTTCAAGGGGATGTATAACAAGGAAAGCGGAATGTCTCGACCCGTTGTTGGTATTATCGGCAACTCATACCTCATGAACGATCAATACCCGACCCATGCAGGGGGGACGATGAATTCGGACGCTGTGGCGAACGTATCGGGATGTTTACCGCTGCTGATCCCCGCCGATCCCCGTTATGTGTCGGTTGAGGAGTTGCTGGAGGTTTGCGACGGCTTTCTTCTGACCGGCGGTCGCCCCAATGTGCATCCCGAAGAATATGGTGAACCGGCTACCGAGGCGCATGGAGAGTTTGACCGCGCGCGTGACGCGATCACCCTGCCGCTGGTTCGGGCCTGTGTGGAACGGGGTCAGCCGTTTCTGGGCATTTGCCGCGGATTTCAAGAGGTCAACGTGGCCATGGGCGGAACACTCTATCCGGAAATTCGTGATCTGCCGGGGCGGATGAACCACCGGATGCCGCCCGATGGTACACTTGAGGAAAAATTTGCGCTGCGCCACGTGGTGAAACTGACGGAAAACGGTGTGTTCCACGACTTGTTTGGTGCGCAGGAGGTCATGACAAACACGCTGCACGGGCAGGGGATCAAGTGCATCGGACAGCGTGTGGTGATCGATGGGCATGCGCCGGACGGAACGCCCGAGGCGATCTACATCAAGGACGCGCCCGGATTTACGCTGTCCGTGCAATGGCATCCCGAATGGGATGCGATCAACGACCCGGTTTCACGCCCCTTGTTCGAAGCCTTCGGCATGGCTGTGCGGGGATGGGCGGCGGGGATTGCCTGTCAGGCAGTTCAGAAATCAGCCTGACTAGGGCACCGGACCGTGCGGGCGCGCGACGGACCGGTGCAGGGGAAGGTAAATGGCAATCAGACCAGCAGGTTGAACTGATTGACCAGCGGCAGGCTGCGCGCACGTTTTCCGGTTAAATCAAACAGAGCGTTACCCAGTGCGGGCATCGAGGGGGGGGTGCCGGGCTCACCAGCGCCGCCCATATGGCGATTGGTCTCCAGAACGCGCACCTCGACTTGTGGCGCAGTATGCATACGAAGGGCGTCATAGTCGGGGAAATTGAACTGCTCGACTTCCCCGTCGGCGAAGGTAATCTCGCCGAAACACGCGGCCGACAGGCCATACATCATGCCGCCAAACATCTGTGCCTTGACGTTTTCAGGGTCCAGCGCCAGCCCCATGTCACAGGCGATCCAGGCCTTGTGGATGCGGATGGCACCGTTATCGTCGACCACTTCGATAACCTGAGCCACCGGAGTGCCGAAGCTGTAGGTGAAGGCCACGCCACGGCCTACACCGTCAGGTGTTTTTCCGGTCCAGTTGGACATTTCCCTGACCGCCTCCAGACATCCGGCAGATGGGGCATGTTCGGTTCTCATCATTTCTAGCCGGAAGTCCAGCGGGTCGCGCCCTGCGGCATGGGCCAATTCGTCCATGAAGGTCTCGTGGAAAAAGCCGTTGTGGCTGTTGCCGACTGAACGCCAGAAGCCCACCGGGACAGCCAGATCAGCGACGTGGCCGCTCATCCGGTAGTTTGGCACGGCATATGGCTGGTTGAAGAACCCTTCGACCAGCACTTTGTCGGGTCCGCCTCCGGGGAAGCCGGTGTAACGCTCGACCGCCTGTTGCGTGCAGGACTGCGCTGCAACCTTGCCGTCAATAAGAACGGCCTTGCCGTCCTGAACAGCGCCGCGCATCCGGGCGATGGCGCCGGGGCGGAAGTAGTCGTGACGCATGTCTTCTTCGCGGCTCCAGGTTGTCTGGACCGGTGTGCCAGGCATGGCCATGGCGACCTTGGTGGCGATTTCTCCGAAATCCAGTTCGCCCCGGCGGCCAAACCCACCCCCCAGATAGGTGGTGTGAATCTGAACAGCCTCAGTGTCCAGATTTGCGGTATTCGCAGCGCGAAAACGGATCAGCGTCGGGGCCTGATTGCCGCACCACAGTTCCAGAGCGTTTCCGGTATAGAGCGCGGTGGCATTCATCGGCTCCATCGTGGCGTGCGCCAGATAAGGCACTTGGTATTCGGCAGTGACCTCGGTTGCGCCATCCGGCGTCACGCTGACATCGCCATCATCGCGCATGGTCGAGTTCGGCGCGCCGTCAAACGCCTCTGCAATCTTTGAGAAAATACCATCGGTATCAGGTGGATATGGCGCATCGCCCCAGTCGATCTCAACAGCCTCAACAGCCTGATTGGCCAGCCATGTGTTGTTCGCGATCACGGCAACACCTGTGCCCAGATCAACAACTTTTTCGACCCCGGGCATGGTTATTGCAGCACTGTCGTCAAAGCTGTTCATCGCGCCGCCCAGTTTGGGGTTCATGCGCACGGCAGCAAATTTCATACCGGGCAGGCGAACATCGATGCCGAACTCGGCAGTGCCTGTCACTTTGCCCACCATGTCCAGTCGCGGTTGTGCCCGTCCCAGATAACGCCATTCGGACGGGTCTCGCAAAGGTACCTCGACGGGTTCCAGTCCGGCCGCTTCCACTGCAAGATCGGTATAAGCGATCTTGTCACCGGTCGGCGCGATGACATGGCCTGAAGCTGTTTTCAGATCCGAGGGGTCGATACCCAACCGATCAGCGGCGGCGCGTTTCAGCGTTTCACGGGCCGAAGCACCGGCTTGCCGCATCCTCTCGAACCCGTCCTTCATCGAGGTGGAGCCGCCTGTGACCTGCAGGCTAAGGGCCTTGCCAAGAACACCCAGTGCTTCACCTAAGTTGTGCTGGAAGTCTGAGATGTCGTAGCCCTTGTTTGGCAGTCCCTCGCCCATCATGGCTGAGTTGTAATAGGCGGCGGCTGCCGGACCGTGCAGAACGGTGATCTGATCCAGATCGACATCCAGTTCTTCGGCGATCAGCGCGGCCCACGTGGTTTTCACGCCCTGTCCCATCTCGGCACGGGGCGCGAACAGGGTGATGCCATTCTGATCGATCAGTACGAAGGGGTTCAGGGCCGCTTCACCCTCTTTCGGTTTCAGCGGGTTGGGGGCAGGGCGGGTGACATAATACGCGCCAAAGGCGACGCCGCCGACAATTGCGGCTGAGCCGATCAGGAACGTGCGGCGGATAATTTTGCCAACAGAAGCCATCTCTTACGCCTCCTTCAACTTGGAGGCTGCGTCGTGGATCGCGGCCCGGATGCGGGGGTAGGTGCCACAGCGGCACAGGTTTCCCTGCATCGCCTCATCGATCTCTGCGTCCGTGGGCGCAGGGTTCTCCGCAAGCAGGGCAGCGGCCTGCATGATCTGGCCCGACTGGCAATAGCCACATTGCGCCACCTGATGGTCAGCCCAGGATTGCTGGATCGTAGCCAGTGCTTCTGGCGTGCCGACGCCTTCGATTGTGGTCACGTCACCCCAGACATCCGACAGCGCCACTTGGCACGAACGTACCGCCTCGCCATCGATATGAACCGTACAGGCGCCGCAAGCGGCGACGCCACAGCCAAACTTGGTGCCGGTCAGGCCAACCTCATCCCTCAGAACCCAAAGCAGGGGGACATCATCCGGCAGGTCGATCTGATGAGGAGTTCCGTTAATCTTCAGGGCCGTCGCCATGGCGCACCTTTTGTAACTGTGGCAGGTTCTGACATAATGGTTGTAAAGTGTCAGTCTGTCAATTGACAAATTACACAAAAAATGTCAGAGATTTGCGCATGAAAGATACGAGTGACGAATCCCGGCAGAAAGCGATCCTAGCATCTGCTTTTCAGGCCTTTTCCGCATACGGGTTCCGCAAGACCTCGATGGATGACATTGCGCGCGGTGCGGGGATGTCACGGCCAGCGGTTTATCTGTATTACAGGAACAAGGAAGCGATCGTTCGCAAGCTGACTGAACGGCATTACGAGGAAAAGTCCGCAGTGGTGGCCGCGGCGCTGAACAGCGAAGGCTCGGTTTCAGAACTTGCCAGAAAGGCGATCCACGCCCAGACCGAGGGCATGGCTGCGATTTTGGCGTCGCCGCATGGGCTTGAGATGCTGGACACGACCAAATCCATGGCCATCGACATTGTCGAACGGGGCGAAGGTGAACTAACCGCGCTTTATGCCGAATGGCTGAGGCGAGAGCAGGGTGCTGGCCGCGTTCGTCTGTTCGACACGCCTGAAGAAACGGCGAAAACACTTACGGTCACGCTGAAGGGGATCAAGCTGACTGCGTCAGACGCCGAGGAATTTGAAAGGCGCACCAACCAGTTGGCGGCCCTGATCGGGGCCGGGCTGGAAATCAGGTAACGCGCTGCCGGGTTTTGTACTCGGGCGTGTCCCAAAGCTTGTTCTGCATGACATCCGCCAGAATCCCGACTGCACGCTCGACATCGCTTTCATCGATATACAGCGGCGTGAAACCAAACCGCATTGTGTCAGGTGCGCGGAAATCTCCGACGACACCACGCGCGATCAGCGCTTGCATCGCGGCATAGCCTTCCTTGAAGCGGAATGAAACCTGACTGCCACGCTGCTCGGGCGCGCGCGGACTGTCCAATTGCAAGTCTGGGCAGGTCGCCTCGACCTGACGAATGAAAAGCTCGGTCAATTCAATGGACTTGGCGCGCACATCCGCCATGTCGGCCATATCCCAGATATCCATGGCCGCCGACAGCGCGGTCATTTGGATGATCGGAGGTGTTCCCACGCGCATACGCTCAATCCCGCTTCCGGGGCGATAGTCCAGGTCAAAGGCAAAGGGCTCTTCGTGCCCCAGCCAGCCGGACAGGGCCGGGCGCACACTATCTGCCAGTCGGGGCGCAACATAAATGAACGCGGGCGCACCGGGGCCGCCATTGAGGTATTTATAAGTACACCCGACTGCGAAATCCGCATTGCACCCTGCAAGGTCAACGGGAATGGCCCCTGCGGAATGCGCCAGATCCCAAACCGTCACGACACCGTTGGCGTGGGCCAGTTCCGTCAGTGCCTTCATGTCGTGCATCCGGCCCGTGCGGTAATCCACTTCGGTCAGCATCAGGACTGCGACCTCTTCGGTGATTGCATCTGCGACGTCCTGCGGGTCGACGACGCGCAGTTCGTATGGGCTCCCAAGGGATCGCAGCAGGCCATCGACCATGTACAGGTCTGACGGAAAGTTCCCATTGTCGGAAAGCACAACCTTGCGGGTCGGGTTCAGTTCAAGGGCAGAGGACACGGCCTGATAAACCTTGATCGACAGGGTGTCGCCGGTCACGACGCTGCCTGGCTCGGCTCCGATCAGGCGGCCAATTCGATCTCCAAGCCCCATGGGAAGGCCCATCCAACCGGCTTTGTTCCAGCCGGTGATCAGCATTTGCCCCCATTCCTCGGACAGCATGTTCTGCACACGAGACGCAGCCGTTTTAGGCAGCGGGCCCAAAGAGTTGCCGTCCAGATAAATCACGCCCTCGGGCAGGTCGAACATGGCTTTGGTTGCTGCAAAATCGGTCATGAAGGCTCACTCACTTGTGTGGTCGTCTTTTGTTGCATTTGGGGTAGCCGATCCTGACATGTCTGTCTATCGATGCGACATACTGGTCTTTTGCTAATCTGGCCGAAAAACGGTAGGACGTCGGTCAGAAGCGACACACACCCGACACCGTCGTCGTTCATGAGGGCTTAGAATGCGCTGGATAGATGTACCGCCAGTTTGGTTGATCGCTTTTGCGGTGCTGGCATGGGCACAAGCCAGATACATGGCGCTGGGCCTGTCACTAGAGAGCGGCCTGACCGACCTTCTCAGTGGAGTTCTGATCGGCGGTGGCGTTCTGATGGCCGTTCTGGCCATTGTCGAGTTTCGCCGCCATAAAACAACCGTCATTCCCCATGAGACACCGACCGCGATGGTGCAAACGGGCATCTACAAACGCAGTCGAAACCCGATCTACGTCGGGGACGTACTGATTCTTGCGGGTTTGATTCTGCGGTTTGACGCCGTGTTGTCACTGGTTTTGGTTCCGGTCTTCGTCTGGGTGCTGGAGCGCCGGTTTATCCTGCCGGAAGAAGACCGCCTGCGCCGGCAGTTCCGCACGGATTTCGCACGCTATGAACGCAAGACGCGGCGTTGGATCTAAGGTGGCTGATTTTGTGATGTTACGTAAAAAATGCTGCGCTTGCGAAATAATGTTGCGCAGGATACATCTTTGCTTAACAAAGAATACCGACCACCCGCTCGGACAGAGTAAAAATTAGGGGGACTGCCAGTGAAGATAGGCACGCCAAAGGAAATACTGGACGGTGAGAACCGGGTTGCAATGACGCCCGACTCGGCCGTGCAATTGCAGAAACTGGGCTATGAGTGCCTGATCGAGAAAGGCGCGGGCGCGGCTGCCGGTTTTTCGGATGCCGCATACGAGGCCGTAGGCGTTGAGGTGGTCAAGACCGCAGCGTCGCTGTGGAAGACTGCGGATATCATTGCCAAGGTTCGGATCCCGACTGAGGCCGAACTGAAACGGTTGACCAAGGGCAAGACCCTGATTTCGTTCTTCAATCCTGCGGGCAACGAAGAAGGAATGGAGCTGGCCAAATCCAAGGGCGCCAACGTGATCGCCATGGAGATGGTGCCACGCATCTCGCGCGCGCAGAAGATGGACGCGCTGTCGTCGATGGCAAATATCGCAGGCTATCGCGCCGTGATCGAGGCAGGCAACAACTTTGGCCGTTTCTTCACCGGCCAGGTGACCGCCGCCGGTAAAGTTCCTCCTGCCAAGGTGCTGATCGTTGGGGCCGGTGTGGCCGGTCTGGCCGCAATCGGGACGTCCACGTCGCTGGGCGCGATCACCTACGCGTTCGACGTGCGCCCTGAAGTGGCCGAACAGGTCGAATCGATGGGGGCTGAGTTCGTCTATCTGGACTTCGAAGAAGAGCAGCAGGACGGCGCGGCCACAGGCGGGTATGCCTCGGTCCAGTCGGAAGAATTCCGCAACGCCCAGCTGGCCAAGTTCCGCGAACTTGCGCCCGAGATGGACATCGTTATCACCACCGCCCTGATCCCCAACCGTCCGGCGCCCAAGCTGTGGCTAGAGGATATGGTCAAGGCGATGAAGCCGGGTTCGGTCATCATCGACCTTGCAGCCGAGCGTGGCGGTAACGTCGAAGGCACCGTGCCGGATGAGAAAGTTGTCACCAACAATGGCGTGACCATAATCGGTTATACCGACTTCCCCAGCCGGATGGCGGCACAATCCTCGTCGCTTTATGCCACCAACATCCGTCACATGATGACAGACCTGACGCCCGAAAAGGACGGTCAGATCAATCACAACATGGAAGACGATGTGATCCGCGGCGCGACCGTGACGCATGAAGGTGAAATCACCTTCCCGCCACCGCCGCCCAAGATTCAGGCGATCGCCGCACAGAAAAAGCCCGAGGTCAAGGAACTGACCCCGGAAGAGAAAAAGGCGCAGGAGATTGCGGCCTTCAAGGCGCAGACCAGGCAGCAGTTTACATTGTTGGGTGTCGGCGGTGCACTGATGCTGCTGGTGGGGCTGGTTGCCCCGGCCAGCTTCATGCAGCATTTCATCGTCTTCGTGCTGGCCATTTTCGTGGGCTTCCAGGTGATCTGGAATGTCTCGCACAGCCTGCATACGCCGCTGATGGCGATCACCAACGCGATCTCGTCGATCATCATCGTTGGGGCCTTGATGCAGATCGGATCGGGGTCGTTCCTGGTCATTCTGCTGGCGGCACTGTCTGTCTTCATGGCCGGGATCAACATCTTCGGCGGCTTCCTCGTAACCCGGCGCATGCTCGCCATGTTCCAGAAATCTTAAGGAGGCCGGGCACATGGAATTTGGCTTCACCACTGCCGCCTATGTTGTTGCGGCTGTTCTGTTCATCCTTTCCCTTGGCGGGTTGTCGAACCAGGAAAGCGCCAAGCGCGCGGTCTGGTACGGCATCGTCGGTATGGCGCTGGCGGTCTTTGCCACGCTGGTTGGCCCCGGTTCTGGGCTGTGGCTGCTGTCGATCCTGCTGATCATTGGCGGCGGTCTGATCGGTCAATACGTGGCGCAGCGCGTCCAGATGACCGAGATGCCGCAGCTGGTGGCCGCGATGCATTCACTGGTCGGTCTGGCGGCTGTGTTCGTCGGCTTCAACGCGCATTTTGAAATCGGCAACGTGGCACAAGTCATGGCAATTGTGGATACGGCGAAAGAGGCGGATCTGCATGATCTGGGCACCTTTGCCAAACTTATCGCCAAGAAGACGCCGGCCGAGCTGGCAATCCTTCATGTAGAGCTGTTCCTGGGCATCTTTATCGGTGCGATCACCTTTACCGGTTCGGTCGTGGCCTATGGCAAGCTGGCGGGCAAAGTGACCTCGGCGGCGACAAAGCTGCCCGGTGGTCATGCGCTGAACGCAGCGGCTGCGGGTCTCTCGCTGATCTGTCTGATCTGGTATACCTCGTCCGGTGGGCTGCTGCCGCTGATCCTGATGACCCTGGCCGCGCTGTTCATTGGTTATCACCTGATCATGGGCATCGGTGGCGCGGATATGCCGGTGGTTGTGTCGATGCTGAACAGCTATTCGGGCTGGGCCGCGGCGGCGATTGGTTTCTCGCTGGGCAATGACTTGCTGATCGTGGTCGGTGCGCTGGTGGGCTCAAGCGGTGCAATCCTGTCCTACATCATGTGCAAGGCGATGAACCGTCACTTTGTCAGCGTGATTCTGGGCGGCTTTGGTGGCCCGCAGGGTGAACAGATGGCCGTTGAGGGCGAGCAGGTGGCCATCGAGGCGGATGGCGTTGCTGCAGCCCTGAACGATGCCGACAGCGTTATCATCATTCCCGGTTATGGTATGGCGGTGGCGCAGGCACAGCAATCGGTCAGTGAACTGGTCCGTAAGCTGCGCGCCAAGGGTAAAGAGGTGCGTTTTGCGATCCACCCGGTCGCGGGCCGTTTGCCGGGCCATATGAACGTGCTGCTGGCCGAGGCGAAGGTGCCCTATGATATCGTTCTGGAAATGGACGAGATCAATGACGACTTCCCGGATACGGATGTGGCCATCGTCATCGGCTCGAATGACATCGTGAACCCTGCGGCGCAGGAAGATCCCAACAGCCCGATTGCCGGTATGCCGGTTCTGGAATGCTGGAAGGCCAAGCAGGTCTTCGTGTCAAAACGTGGTCAGGGTACGGGGTATTCGGGTATCGAAAACCCGCTGTTCTTCAAGGAAAATACCCGCATGTTCTATGGCGACGCCAAAGCGTCGCTGGATAAGCTCCTGCCGATGATCGAGTGATTAACCGGTCTGATCCAATTGCAAAGGGCGCCTTTGGGCGCCCTTTTCTTTTTTTGTGCTGTTGGGGGCTTTGCCCCCAAACCCCCAGGATATTTATGGCCAGATGAAGCAGGCGGGTTGTGATATACTCGATGCACGTGTGGTAGGAGCGAAACATGCAGAAAGTGAACGGTATTGGGGGCGTATTCTTTCGGGCCAGTGATCCCGAGGAATTGAGCCGTTGGTACGAAGAACATCTGGGCGTAAACCACTATGATCCGGTGCCCTGGAAGCAGCGCGAAGGGTATACGGTGTTTGCGCCGTTCGCGCAGGACACCGAGTATTTCGGAAACCCGGATCAGCAATGGATGATCAATTTTCGGGTCGACGATCTGGGCGCGATGATACAGCAGCTTGAAGCTGCCGGAATCGCTGTTGAGACCCGCCCCGACTGGGACAGTGAAATCGGAAAGTTCGCGCGACTTCACGATCCGGAAGGAAATCCGATCGAGCTGTGGCAGCCAAATCAATGAGATAGTCGGTTTGTATACCTTTGTATTCGTGTAAGTATATGAAATAAAATAAGAATTGATGTCTCCGAGTTGTGACGTATAGTGCGGACACCGCTATCGGAGCCTCGGAATGACGCCAATCGATGATCACCCGCTGCGCTATGCGCTGGCCAATGAACTTCATGCCCGCCCGTTTCCGGCCGCCGATACGCCGTGCACGGTCGCATTTATTGCGATCAAGAAGCCTGAAGCAGCCGTCGCTCGGGACCGCAATCAGGATATTGCGCATCTGATCGATCTGCTTGACCGGCATGGGGCGCAACATCCGCAGCCGGGGGCCACGCATTATGCCGGGCAGATAGGACGCCATTGGCTGAAATGGGAGCAGCACACAGAGTTTGTCACCTATACGGCGATTGTGCCGAACGTCAGCGGCCGCCCCTTCAACCCGGCTGATTTCGAAGTGTTTCCCCCAGATTGGCTGATGGCCAGCCCGGGCCAGAGGATCACTTCGCTGCTAATGCGGGTGGTACCGCGCCCGGAAGATGCAGCTGTAAAGGTCGCTCTGGCTGATTGGTTCGAACCTGAAAGTCTGGCGGTGTCGCGGGTGTTGGATGCTTCGGCGATTTGCGCCAGTGATTTCCGCATCGACCCGGCTGGTCACATGCGTTTTGCCCTGTTCGTGACCGAAGGCACGGGCACGCGCCGCACAGGGCGTATTATCCAGCGGCTGTGCGAGATCGAGACATACAAGGCGATTTCGATGCTTGGCTTTGCCCGCGTCAAACAATTGGCCCCCCGGATCGAGGAACTGGACGCCCAGTTGGCGAAGCTGATGGTTGAAATGACGGATGACACCACACCACCAGAAGCGCTGTTACCTCAATTGCTGGCCACATCGACTGAGCTCGAGACCATTTCGGCCCGCAGTTCGTTCCGATTTGGGGCAACCGGCGCTTACGAGGCGCTGGTGAATCAACGGATCGACGTCCTGCGCGAGGAAAGGTTCGAAGGCGGCCAAAGCTTTGCCGATTTCATGATGCGCCGTTATGACCCTGCGATCCGTACCGTGAAATCAACCGAACGCCGCCTGCAGGCGCTGTCTGACCGGGCGATCCGTGCGGGTGAGTTGCTGCGCACAAGGGTGGACGTCGAGCGGAGTGCACAAAATCAGGCCCTGTTGGAAAGCATGGATCGTCGGGCTGATCTTGCCTTGCGCTTACAACACACGGTCGAGGGGCTTTCTGTAGTGGCCATCAGTTATTACGCGGTCTCACTTGTTGGCTATCTTCTGTATCCGTTGACGGCCACAGGGATAAGCAAGGGAATGCTGACGGCGGCGGCGACGATCCCGGTTGTAGCGGGCGTATGGTTCGCCGTTCGGCGTATCCGCAAACGCCTGGGTTAAGCTGCAATTGCCAATTTGCGCCCAACCTGTAGAACGGGTGGGGCGGGCAGACAGCACGAGGTTCTCTGTTGATTGGCGTTTTCTCGGCATGGCGGGCAGTTGCGGCCATGTTCATCCTGAACGGGGCCTTGTTTGGCATCTGGGCCTCGCGCATTCCGGCCGTGCGCGACCGGTTGGAGCTGTCCCATGACGCGTTGGGGTACGGGTTGTTGTTCATGGCGGCCGGGGCTGTCTGTTCGTTTCCGGTCACGGGGCGGTTGACGGATCGGTATGGCGCAGTCGCGGTAACCCGGATAGTGGCTGTTCTGTACACGCTGTCTCTGGTTCTTCTTGCTGTTGCTGGCGGGTTTTGGGCGCTGGCGTTTTGTTTGTTTGTTTTCGGCGCGTTCCACGGATCGATGGATGTGGCAATGAATGCCTGGGCCGCCGAAGTCGAGCAGGCATATGACAAACCCGTAATGTCGTCATTCCACGCCATGTGGAGCCTTGGGGCCGGTCTTGGCGCGCTCAGCGGGTATGTGGCAGTTCAGATGGGGCTGACGGTTCTGGTGCACTTCCTAGTGGCGGGTGGCGCGGTTGTCGCCTTCGCGCTGGCCTTGTCGTGGGTGCGCTGGACGTCGAAACGGTCCGAGCGGTCGCAAAGCTCGGTTTTTGCTTTGCCCTCGGGTGCGCTGATACTGGTCGGATTCGCGGCCATGTGTGGTGCATTGGGTGAAGGCGCCGTCGCAGACTGGAGCGCGATTTTCCTGCGAGACGTTTCCGGGGCGCCCGAAAGTGTTGCCGCACTGGGCTATGCCGTGTTTTCCGTGACGATGGTGGCATTTCGCCTTGCAGGCGCGATTGTCATTATGCGGTTTGGTCCTGTCGCCACGGCTCGGTTTGGCGGGATCTGCGCGGCACTGGGCGTTTTCGCTGTGGTTTCTTCGGTCGCGCCCTTGCCCGCATTGGCGGGGTTTGCGCTGATGGGCATAGGGTATGCGGTGATCATGCCGCTGGCGTTCAGCCGTGCAGCCAGTGATCCACATGTGCCGCCGGGGCAAGCCATCGCAAGTGTCGCTACGCTGGGATATGGCGGGCTGTTGATTGGGCCGCCGCTGATCGGATTCTTGGCGGAACTGTTCGGCCTGCGTCTGGCGTTCGCCGTGCTGTTGCCATTGGCCGTTCTGATCGTGCTGTTGGCCGGCGCGCTAAAGCGCGCCGACTAACTTGTTTCAGCGTCCGCGAATGCGGGGATCCAGCGCGTCGCGCAGACCATCACCCAGATAGTTGACGCTCAGCACAGTCAGCGAGATTGCCAGACCGGGCCAGAATACACGCTCGGGGTATTGCTGAAGATAGTCGACACCATCAAACAACAGGCGGCCCCATGTCGGGAAGTCGGGCGGGAATCCCAACCCAAGGAAGGACAGCGCGCTTTCGGTGATGATCGCTGTGGCAATCCCCAGCGTTGCCGACACCATGATTGGCGAAAGAACGTTCGGCAGGATATGCCGCGTGATGATCTGGCTGTTGCTGGTGCCGATGGAGCGCGCGGCGAGAACGAATTCTCGTTCCTTGATGGCCAGCACATCACCGCGCACGATCCGTGCCGTCGGCATCCATGAGGTGATGCCGATGGCGCAGACGATCAGGATGAAGATCCCGCGCTCCAGCCCAAAAGCCGCCGAAAGGGGCTCGCGGAACAGAAGCATCATGACCAGCAGCAAAGGCAGCAGGGGCAGGGCCAGAAACAGGTCGGTCAGGCGCATCAGCGGCCCATCGAGCCGTCTGAAGAATCCTGCCAGAACGCCGATGAACGAACCCAGGAACAGCGCCAGCAACATCGCGGTTATGCCAACCGAGACTGAGGTTTGACCACCCGACATCATGCGCGCAAGAATGTCGCGACCCAATTGGTCGGTGCCAAAGGGATGCGCCCAACTGGGCCCCTGATTGCGCGACCGGATATCGATCTGGGTTGGATCAATGCTCCACAGATACGGGCCCAGATAGACACCGGCAACGATGATGATAAACAGGATCGCCCCGACCATTGCGCCTTTGTGGGTCTTGAACTGATCCCAAACATCGCGCCATTGGCTGCGGGGAGGGGTGGCCAGTTCTTCCATCACGTCGGCTGTCGGCAAGGCGGTTGAAGCTGGTGCAAGTCCTTCGTCCGGGACCAGCGTATCGGTACGATCATGATCAGTCATATCGAATCCTCGGGTCCAGAATGCCATAAAGTACGTCAGCGATCAGGTTGAACAGCACGATCAGTACGGCGAAAATAAAGGTCAGGGTTTGCACCATCGGCAGATCATTGGCCTGAATCGCGCCGATCAGCAACTGCCCGATTCCGTTCACCTTGAACACCTGCTCGGTGATGATGGCGCCACCAAAGATGGACGGAATACCCAGCGCGATCACGGTGACCACCGGGATCATCGAGTTTCGCAGGACGTGAACCATGACCACGGTATATTCGCTGAGACCCTTGGCGCGGGCGGTGCGAACGTAATCCTGATTGAGGTTATCCAGCATGGACGCGCGCATGAACCGGCTGAGTTGTGCGGTGATCTGCAAGGCCAGAACCATGACCGGCATGATCATCTGTTTGAGCTGCACAACAAAGCTGTCCCAGCTGTTGACCACCAGCGTGGTGTCATAGATCGACGGGAACCAGCCCAGCTGGACTGAAAAGATCACGATTACCAGCACGCCCGAAAAGAAGGGTGGAACGGAAAAGCCGACCATCGACACGAAGGTACCCATCTGGTCGAACCAGGAATACTGACGGTAGGCCGAATAGATGCCGATGGGCAGCGCAATCAGGATGGCGACCACATAGGCGGTGCCGACAACCCACAGGGTCTGCGGGATACGCTGAACGACGATGTCCATGACCGGCGAACGGGTCTGCCAGGAAATCACGCGCAGGTCGCCTTCGGAGAAGGTTGTACCGAATACAGAATCGACCAATACCTGCGGTTCTATCCAGAAGAACTGCACGATCCATTTCCAGAACCGGATATGCATCGGCTGGCCGAGGCCAAGCGCCTCGCGCATCTTCTCTTTGACTTCCGGGGGAACGGTGAGTGGAACCTGTGCCATCGGGTCGCCAGGGGCAAGCTCGAGCAGCAGGAAAATGACGAGGCTGATGAACAGCAGTGTGGGCACCGCCAACACCAGTCGTCTGATTGTAAAGTTGAGCATTCAAAGGCGCCTTTGTTGATGCGTCTTCTTGTTGGAGCGGCCTGCAAATGACCGCGCCCCGAAGATCGGGGCGCGGCTTGGCAGGTTTAACGCTTAGGAGCCGGTCTTGCGGTACCAGTCCGCAACGTTCCAAAGCTCGCTGTCCCAAGTGTTCAGGATCACGCCACCCAATGTGTTGGAATGTGCAGAGACCCGTCCACGATCAACCAGCGGAACCACGACATAGCTGTCCTTGGTCAGCATATCGTTGAGTTTACGGGCAATTTCGCCACGCTTTTCAAGCTCGCCAGTGCGGCCCAGTTCGGCCACCAACTTGTCGTACTCGGCATCACAATAGCGGTTGATGTTCTCGCCCTGCCACTGGCTTTCCGGTTTGGGTGCTTTGTCGCAGGTGTGCTGCGCAAGATAGCTTTCCGGATCGGTGCCATCGAAGTTGTTGGCGTACATTTCAACGTCTGCATAGAAACGCTGGAACGTGTCCGGGCTGCCCGGGTCACCACCAAAGAAGACCGACGCGTTGATGTTGCGCAGCTCGGTTTCGACACCGATCTGGCTCCACCATTCCTTGATCAGCGCCTGGAAGTCCTGACGAACGGCGTTGGTCGAGGTTTGATAGACCAGCGACAGTCTTACACCATCCTTGGCGCGGACACCGTCAGCACCTTTCACCCAACCGGCTTCTTCCAGCATCTGGTTCGCGCCGTCGATGTCCTGTGTCAGACATTCGGTGTTGTCGCTTGCGTACAATGCCGGGGCCGGTACCAGGTTGCAGGTCGGGCGACCGGCTTGGCCGTAGCCAATCTCAACCAGCAGATCACGGTCGATTGCCATCGACAGTGCCTTGCGAACCGCCAGTTCCGACAAGGCCGGGTGCGGATGTTTTGCGGTTGAACGTTCACCTTCAGGCAGGCTGGGGGACGGATCCGTCATGTTCATTTCGATCCGTTCAACCAAGGTCCCGAACGCCGCGATCGGAGTACCCTTGCCGCCTTCTTTCATTTGCTCGATGACTTCGGGCGCCAGTTGCAGGTTCCACGCATAGTCGAATTCGCCGGTTTCCATCACAGCACGGCCAGCCGCTGTCGCATCACCGCCACCTTTGAAGGTCAGCGTGGCAAAAGCGGGCTTGTTCGGGTCACGATAGTTCGGGTTGGCCGACATGGTGATCACGTCGTTTGGCTTGAATTCGTCCACCACAAACGGGCCGGTTCCGATCGGGCCAAAGTTCTGATCTGTACATTCGGGCGCCTTGGAGCCCATGCAGTTCTGAAACTGGGCCATCTGGATAATTGGCGACTGGCCACCCATGAATGGGCCATAGGGGTTCGGCTTTGGTTCGGCAAAGTTGACCTTGATGGTCAGATCGTCGATTGCCTCGACGCTTTCGACGCCTTCAAACTTGGCAAGCTGGGCGCAACCACCTTCCGGATGCATGCAATAGTCGGCGGTGAATTTCACGTCGGCCGACGTCACGGGCGATCCATCGGACCAGACCAAACCGGATTTCAGTTTCCACGTGATCGATTTCAGATCCGACGAAACACCACCGTTTTCCACGGTCGGGATATCCTCGGCGAGATAGGCTACAAGGTTCCCGTCTTGGTCATAGCGACCGAGCGGCTCAATCACCAACGAAGCCGATTCGATATCTTTGGTGCCCGAGGACAGGTACGGGTTCAGGATCGACGGAGCCTGCCAGTAAATGATGCTGACATTGCCGTCCGATCCACGCTCGGCCATAGCCACAGGGGCCATCGCCGTGCTTGCAATCGCACTAAGCAAAAGGGTTTTGATTTTCATAAGTTACTCCCAAGTTGGACACGTTCGTGTCTCGATTATCTCCGCAAGGCCTGCGGGTTTGGCGTTGCCGCCCCAAGGTAAGGTTCTGATCAACAAAGATAATAGCGCTAACGATTTCGGTCTGCGCCGCCTCCCCAGGTCGGTTACATGGCGTATCGAAACAGAACCTGAGAAAAATGCAAGTAGTGCCGTCGCGAAAATGTGTAATGGGTTTGACTTTTCCCGGCGGCCCGCCTTAGCGTTCGGAATTCAGAAAAAGAATACCGTCGTCAAGGGAGCGCGCGCGTGCTGGATCAGCCTATTGCACAGATTAAAAAACTGCGGGTGGAGTTTCAGACGAAGGATGGCCCCGTTGTCGGTGTTGAGGATGTCTCGTTCGAGGTCAAACCGGGTGAAACCGTTTGTATCGTTGGCGAATCGGGGTCTGGAAAATCGGTTTCGTCGCTGTCGCTGATGCGGCTGGTCGAGTTCGGTGGGGGTGAAATCGCGGGTGGTGAACTTCTGTTTGATCGCCGCGATGGGGGCGAGATGGACCTGTCCAAAGCCGATCCGGATCTGATGAAACAGATTCGCGGCAACGAGATCGGGATGATTTTTCAGGAGCCGATGACGGCGCTGAACCCAGTTTTTACCGTTGGTCGCCAGTTGACCGAAGGTCTGCGCATCCACAAGCAGATGTCGAAGTCACAGGCCGAGGACCGGGCGCTTGAGTTGTTGCGCCAGGTTCGTATCCCCGAGCCTGAGCGTCGTTTGAAACAGTACCCGCATGAGCTGTCGGGCGGGATGCGCCAACGTGTCGTCATCGCAATGGCGATGGCCTGCGAACCCCGCTTGCTGATCGCGGATGAACCCACCACGGCGCTAGACGTGACTATTCAGGCCGAGATCCTGGCCCTGATGGATCGCCTCAAGCGCGAAACCGGTACGGCGGTAATGTTCATCACCCATGACATGGCGGTTGTTGCGCAGATGGCTGACCGTGTTGTCGTCATGTATCGCGGCAACAAGGTCGAAGAGGGGACCGTCAGGGAAATCTTTGAAAACCCGCAGCATGATTACACCAAGGCGCTTTTGGCCGCAGTGCCGAAGTTGGGTGAAATGCAGGGCAAGTCGGCACCCGAACCGATGAAGTTGCTGGGTGTCGAGGGGCAGAAAATTGCACCCATCCCCGGAACCGAAGAAGTTTTGTTGACGGTAAAGAACCTGACCACGCGGTTTCCTGTCAAAGGTGGTCTTCTGCGGCGCACGATCTCGAACGTTCATGCGGTCGAGGATGTGTCATTCACACTGAACAAAGGTCAGACACTCAGCCTTGTGGGCGAATCCGGGTGCGGAAAGTCCTCGGCCGGGCGTTCGATCCTGCGGCTGGTCGAGCCGATGGCGGGCGAGGTCAATCTGGACGGTGTCGATATCATGAAGCTGGACCCGTCCGGCCTGCGCAAGGCGCGGCTGGACATGCAGATGATCTTTCAGGACCCGTTCGCCTCGCTGAACCCACAGATGCAGCTGGTCGATCAGGTTGCCGAGCCGATGCGCAACTATGGCGTGGCGTCGGGATCCGAATTGCAGGACCGCGTCGCGCAATTGTTCGACAAGGTGCAGCTGCCGCGCAGCTTCATGCGTCGTTTCCCGCATGAAATGTCCGGGGGACAGCGTCAGCGGATCGCGATTGCCCGCGCACTGGCCCTGAACCCCAAGCTGATCATCGCGGATGAGGCGGTCTCGGCCCTCGACGTGTCGGTTCAGGCGCAGGTTCTGAACCTGATGATGGAGCTGCAGTCCGATCTGGGGCTGTCCTATCTGTTCATCAGTCATGACATGGCCGTGGTTGAACGTGTCAGCCACTATGTCGGCGTTATGTATCTGGGCCGCATTGTGGAACTGGGCCCGCGTGCACGTGTGTTTGAAAACCCGCAACACCCCTATACGCAGGCATTGATGAAGGCAGTTCCAATTGCTGATCCGAACAAGCGAAAGACTGAAAAAGACCTGAACTTCAAACCGATCCCGTCACCGATCCATCCTGTCGATTACAAACCGGAACCCTCGCAATATCAAGAGGTTGAACCGGGTCACTTTATCCTGACCACAGACAGTGGGTACTGACACGATGGCCAAGCGCCTGACGCCGCTTGAGATCATGACCAAGCTGATCTCATTCCCAACCGTGAGTCGTGACACCAACCTGCCGTTGGTCGACTGGGTGGAAGAATACCTGCAAAGCCATGGGATCACGTCGCACCGCTGGCCTGATCCGGATCAGCCGCATAAGGCGGCGATCTTTGCGCATGTTGGCCCTTTGGAAGAAGGCGCAGTTGTGCTGTCCGGGCACACGGATGTCGTACCGGTTGACGGGCAACCCTGGGACACCGACCCCTTCACCGTGACCGAGGAGGACGGCAAATATTTCGGACGCGGCACCTGTGACATGAAGGGATTTGATGCGCTTGCCATCTGGGCGCTGGTCGAGGCGCATTACGCACGTGTGAAACGACCGCTCCAACTTGCGCTGAGTTTTGATGAGGAAGTCGGGTGCACCGGAGCGCCGCCAATGATCGAGGCGATGCAGGGCGTTCTCCCCAAAGGCTCGGCGGTGGTTGTGGGCGAGCCATCGATGATGCAGGCGGTGACGGGTCACAAGGGTGGGTTCGGCTTTGACACCCATATGGTCGGGTTCGAAGTTCACAGCTCGATCATGCACACAGGCGTCAACGCCATCATGGCGGCGGCCCCGTTGATCGACTGGGCCAACCAACAGAACGCGCGAAACATGGCGACGCAACCCAGTACCGTTGCTGCCGTGTTCGATCCACCCTGGACAACCTGCCACGTCGGTATGATTGAAGGCGGAACAGCCCATAACATTACCGCCAAAGACTGCCGGTTCATGATGGATTTCCGGACTGTGCCCGATGAAACGCAGGCCCAATGGCGCGATGCCTATTTCGAACAGGTTCGGCAAGTTGAGGCTCAGATGCAGGCCGTTCACCCGGATACCCGCATCGAACTGACTGAAAACTTCGCGATTCCGGGGTTGATCCCGGAAGAGGATGGTGAAGCCGAAGCTCTGGTACGCGCCCTGACCGGAGACAACGCAAGCCATGTGGTCAGTTATGGGACCGAGGCAGGCCAATTTCAGGAGGCCGGGTATTCTGCCGTGATATGCGGACCCGGAGACATAGCACAGGCCCATCAGCCGAATGAGTTCATTACGATTGAACAATTCGAAGCCGGTCATAAATTCATGCAGCGATTGGTTGAAAAACTATGCGTCTAGCCCGGTGTAATACGGTGCCAGCGGTTGAGAGAAAGGTCTTGAGATGCCCGTGAAAAACAGACTTGCGGAAATGCATGGCGAGATCACCGAATGGCGTCGCCACCTGCACGCCCATCCGGAGTTGATGTATGACGTCCATGAAACTGCGGCGTTTGTCGCTGCCCGTCTGAAAGAATTCGGAGTGGACGAGATCACTCCGGGCGTTGGCAAAACGGGCGTTGTCGGGGTGATCAAAGGGCGCACGGATACGCAGGGGCGCGTCATCGGCCTGCGTGCAGACATGGACGCGCTTCCGATTGAAGAGGCGACAGGGCTGGACTATGCCTCGACCGTGTCGGGCAAGATGCACGCCTGTGGACATGACGGGCATACTTCGATGCTGCTTGGGGCCGCGCAGTACCTTTCCGAAACGCGCAATTTCGATGGCACCGTAGTTCTGATCTTTCAGCCTGCCGAGGAAGGCGGGGCCGGCGGTCTGGCCATGTGTCAGGACGGGTTGATGGACCGCTGGGGCATTCACGAGGTCTATGGCATGCACAATATGCCCGGTCTTCCGGTGGGAGAGTTCGCAATTCGACCCGGTGCGTTGCTGGCCTCGTCCGATGAGTTTGAAATCACCGTCACTGGCAAGGGCGGACACGCCGCTGCACCGCACGAGGCAGTGGATACAACGCTGGTGGCCTCGCACATCGTTGTAGCCTTGCAATCGGTGGTGTCCCGGACCGTTGACCCGATCAAGCGAGTTGTCCTCACCGTTGGGACGTTTGTGACGGACAGCGTAGCGTCAAACGTGATAGCTCATACGGTTCGTTTGCAGGGAACCGTGCGGACACTTGACCCCGAATATCGCACAATCGCCGAAGAACGCGTGCGCCGGATCGCCGAGGATACGGCCTCGGCCTTTGGCGCGAAGGCGGAGGTTATCTGGACACCGGGATACCCGGTGACAGTGAATTCCGAGGCTGAGACGGGCTATGCGGCCGAGGCGGCAGCAGCGGTTGCGGGCAAGGTCAATGACAGCACGGACCCGATCATGCCGTCCGAAGATTTTGCCTATATGCTTGAAGAACGCCCCGGCGCGTACATCTTTATCGGGAACGGGGATACGGCCATGTGCCACCACCCGCAATACAACTTTGACGACGACGCGATCCCCGCCGGTTGCAGCTGGTTTGCCGAGCTTGTGGAACGACGATTGCCTGTCGCATGAAACAGGGAGAATGACATGCCGATCAAGAACCGTCTCGCAGAGATGCATGATGAGATCACCGGTTGGCGGCGTGACATTCACCAACACCCGGAAATTCTGTACGACACCCACCGCACCAGTGCGCTGGTTGCGGAAAAGCTGAACGAGTTTGGTTGCGACGAGGTCGTGACCGGCATCGGTCGCACCGGAGTCGTCGGGGTCATTCGCGGCAAAAGCGACACGCGGGGCCGTGTGATTGGCTTGCGCGCCGATATGGATGCCCTGCCGATGCAGGAACAGACCGGGTTGGACTATGCCTCAGAAATACCGAATGCGATGCATGCCTGCGGTCATGACGGGCATACTGCGATGGTTTTGGGGGCCGCCAAGTATCTGGCGGAAACCCGCAACTTTGATGGCACGGCAATTGTGATCTTTCAGCCTGCCGAAGAGGGTGGGAATGGCGCCGAGGCCATGTGCAAGGACGGTCTGATGGATCGGTTCGGCATTCAGGAAATCTATGCGATGCACAATGTGCCGGGTGTTCCCACCGGGCAGTTTGCCATTCGCTCAGGCCCGTTGCTGGCAGCGGCGGACGAGTTTGACATCCAACTTGAAGGGCGCGGCGGCCACGCGGCAAAACCTCATCAGACGATTGATACAACGGTGATGCTGTCGCAGCTGATCGTGGCGTTGCAGACGATCGTGTCGCGCAACGCGGATCCGATTTTGCAGGCCGTGCTGTCTGTGACCTCGGTCGAGACATCTTCGAAAGCGTTCAACGTGATCCCGCAATCGGCGCGGATACGCGGCACCGTTCGGACCCATTCCAACGAGTTGCGCGACCTGATCGAACAACGGCTGAAGGAAGTCTCGGAAGGGACCGCTGCAACATTTGGCGGGTCCGTGAACCTCACCTATACGCGCGGTGTTCCGGTGACGATCAATGCCGAAGCCCAGACGGGATATGCAGCAGAGGCTGCGGTGTCGGTTGGGGGCAGTTGCATTGAAGCGCCGATGGTGATGGGGGGCGAGGATTTCTCGTTCATGCTGGAAGAGAGGCCCGGGGCATTCATCGTCTTGGGCAACGGTGACAGTGCCGGGCTGCACCACCCCGAATACAATTTCAATGACGAGATCATCCCCATTGGGTGCTCGTGGTTTGCGGAAATGGTCGAGCGCCGGATGCCGGCGGCGTGACCTGAATCAGGAGAGAGAAAAGACATGCCAGTCAAGAACCGCTTTGCCGAATTGCAGAATGAAATCACGGAATGGCGAAGGGATCTTCACGAAAATCCAGAGATCCTGTTTGAGACCCACCGCACCAGCGCGAAGGTGGCCGAGAAGCTGAAGGAGTTCGGATGCGATGAGGTTGTAACCGGTATCGGACGTACCGGCGTTGTGGGGGTGATTAAAGGCAAGTCGGACAGTAAGGGAAAGGTGATCGGCCTGCGCGCAGATATGGATGCATTGCCGATACATGAGGCGACGGGGTTGGACTATGCCTCGAAAACGCCGGGTGCGATGCATGCCTGTGGTCATGACGGGCACACAGCGATGTTGCTGGGGGCGGCAAAGTACCTGTCGGAAACCCGCAACTTTGACGGCACCGTTGTCGTGATCTTCCAACCTGCTGAGGAAGGGGGCGGCGGGGGCCGCGAAATGTGCGAAGACGGCATGATGGACCGCTGGAACATTCAGGAAGTCTACGGCATGCATAACTGGCCGGGACAGCCTGTCGGCAAGTTCGCAATCCGACCGGGGTCGTTCTTTGCGGCAACCGATCAGTTCGACATCACCTTTGAGGGTCGCGGCGGACATGCGGCCAAACCGCATGAGACCGTGGATACCACAGTTCTGGCAGCGCAGGCTGTCCTTACGTTGCAAACGATTTCTTCGCGCAATGCCGACCCGATTGATCAGGTTGTGGTGTCCGTGACGTCGTTCGAGACGTCATCCAAGGCATTCAATGTGATCCCTCAGACCGTGCAGATCAAAGGCACGGTGCGCACCATGAGCAAGGGCATGCGGGATCTGGCTGAAAAGCGGATCAACGAGATTTGCAACGGTGTTGCGGCCACGTTTGGCGGCACCGCTGACGTGACCTACATTCGTGGATATCCGGTGATGGTGAACAGCGACGAGCAAACAGAGTTTGCGGCGGACGTGGCCCGGTCGGTGTCCGGTGATTGCGACGAGGCACCTTTGGTCATGGGGGGCGAAGATTTTGCCTTCATGCTGGAGGAACGCCCAGGCGCTTATATTCTTGTGGGCAACGGTGACACCGCAATGGTTCATCACCCGGAATACAATTTCAACGACGAAGCCATTCCGGCCGGATGCAGCTGGTGGGCGGAGATTGTCGAACAGCGGATGCCAGCTGCCTGATGGAGAGGGTGGGGGCTCTGCCCCCACACCCCCGGGATATTTCTAGCCAGATGAAGCGGGATCCTCTGCTTGCAGATCAAGCACCGTGCAGAGGGTTTCGACGACGGCATCCAAGGCGGTCGATTGCGTATTGACGCAGGATTGTGCAGCCCTTCGGGCCGCTTGAAGGGCATTCTGGTCCGACAACCAATGTGAAACGGCCTCAGAGAGGTCAGCGGATGTCTGGACCTCGACAGCGCCCTTGGCGTCGATCAGCGGGGCAAAGGTTTCTGCAAAGTTGAAATACCCCGGGCCGGTGATCACGGCGGCCCCGACCTGTGCCGGTTCAAATGGGTTGTGTCCGCCAATTTCTTTCAGTGACCCCCCAAGGAAAACGATCGGGCAAAGCGCGTACCAGGTTCCGGTTTCGCCCAGTGTGTCGGCAACATACACCTGCGTCGTATCTGTGATCGGTGCGTTTTTTGACCGGAAGGACGCCTTGAGCCCCGCGTTGTTCAGAAGTTCTGCAACCTCACCGCGTCGTTCGGGGTGGCGTGGGATCAGAAGCAGCAGAAGGTCGGGCCAATGCTGCAACAATGCTTTGTGGGCTGCCAGAACGCTGTCTTCTTCTCCGGCATGGGTGGAACTGGCGATCCAGACCGGTCTGGCGGCTAATTGCGCGCGAATGTCATCCAGCGTGTTCTGGTCCACAGGCAGAGGATCGGACATGGCCTTGAGGTTGGTGCCGGGCTGCACGCGTTGGGCAGGGGCACCCATGGCAATCAGGTCGGCAGCTGTTTTGTCGTTTTGCGTCAGGAACAGGCGAAACTTATTCAGAATAAACCTTGCCGTTTTAGGGCGCTTCTTCCATCCGGCGACAGATTTGTCCGACAATCGAGCATTCAGCAGAGCCAGTGGAATGTCGCGCCCTGCGCTTTCGACAATCAGCCGCGGCCAGATCTCGCTTTCGACGAAGATCCCGGCATCGGGTTGCCAATGGTCCAGAAAGCGTTGGACCGAGTTGGCTGTGTCAAGCGGCGGGTACTGGTGCCGGGTGCGGGGCGGCAAGCGCTTTTCGATCAGGGCCGCTGAGGTTGGCGTGCCTGAGGTGATCAGAAACTCGGTTTTGGGAAGGCGGTCGGCCAGCCGATTGATCAGAGTGAGGACCGACAGGCTTTCGCCGACACTGGCGGCGTGGAACCAGATCAACTGCCCTGCGGGGCGGGGCATACTGGCATGGCCAAGACGCTCCTGTTGGCGATTGGCTGGTACACCGGCAGCCTCAAGTTTCTTTCGGACGGTTCTCCAGACCAGAGGTGCGGCCAGAGAGATCAGGGCGCAGTACAGATGGTACAGCGCTGTGGGGCGGTCTTTGTGATCCGGCATGTATCAGCCGCCTGTATGGCTCATGTGGCGGCTCATTCGGCCATCGACTGACTGGCGGGAATAGTCGAAGTCGTGACCTTTTGGTTTCAGGTTGATCGCCGCGCGGATGGCATCTTCAAGCGGCTGTTCGGTGTCGGGGTAATCCCGCAATGCGCCGCGCAGATCCGCCATGTCCTCCTGCCCCAGACACATATAGAGTTCACCGGTGCAGGTCAGGCGCACGCGGTTGCAGCTTTCGCAGAAATTGTGAGACAGGGGCGTGATGAAGCCGATCTTCTGACCGGTTTCTTCCAGCCTGATATAGCGGGCCGGACCGCCAGTGCGTTCAGCCAGATCCGTGATCGAGTAATGGTTTTCGTACTCTTTGCGCACATCCTTGAGCGACCAGTACTGATCCAGTCGATCCTCGTTGCCGATATCGCCCATCGGCATGACCTCGATCCAGGTCAGGTCCATATCACGCTCGGCGCACCATTCGGTGATCTTGGGCAGTTCGGGTTCGTTGAATCCCTTGAGTGCAACAGCGTTGATCTTGATCCGCAGCCCTGCCTTTTGCGCCGCGTCGATGCCGTTCAGTACCTGTTTGAGGCGGCCCCAACGCGTGACTTTTGCAAATTTGTCGTCATCCAGCGTATCCAGGGAAACATTCACGCGGCGCACACCGGCGGCATAAAGATCTTCGGAAAAGCGATGCAACTGCGAACCGTTTGTCGTCAGCGTCAGCTCTTTCAACGCACCGCTGTCCAAGTGGCGGGTCATGGCGTTGAAGAAGGTCATGATATCACGACGAACCAAAGGCTCACCGCCGGTAATGCGCAGTTTCTCGACGCCCATTCTTACAAAGGCCGAGCACATGCGATCCAGCTCTTCCAGCGTAAGAAGGTCTTTCTTGGGCAGAAAGGTCATGTTTTCGGACATGCAGTAGACGCAACGAAAATCACAGCGGTCCGTGACGGAGACGCGGAGATATGTGATAGCGCGGGCAAACGGGTCGATGAGCGGAGCAGACATGCGACATAGGTAAAGCTGTAACCTGCCTGCGACAAGTGCGAACTGCGCTTTGCACTGGATCACACCCGCATGGGGTTGTAGTTTCCGGGCATGAAAAAGACATTTGTATTTCTATGCGTTGTTTTGACCGGGTGCGACACTGTCCGGGCAACGACGGAACGTGTATTCGGGTCCGGGGGTGAGGCGGCTGAGGCCGTATCGGATGTCGAAACTGCGCCAGTTGTCGCTGAGGAAGTTCTTCAGCCCGAACCGGTTGCGGCACGCCCCAGTTGGGTCGGGGCCAAAACAACCATTGCCGGGCTTGGTGATCCGACCACGCCAGGACGCTGGATGCAGACGCCGCTGGTCGATAGCGAGGTAACGGCGCGGGTTGTTGTGCCCAAAACCGGCGCGCAGGCCTATATCACTCTGGTTCCTGCCGCAGGCCCGGAAAGTAGCGGCAGTCGCTTGTCGCTGGATGCCATGCGGGCCCTTCTGGTGCCATTGGACGAACTGGTCGAAGTCGCGGTTTATGCCGACTGACTTTTCAGGTATTTGGCTGCTTCGCGGCGGGCAAACGGCTTCATGGCACCACCATGTCTGTCCAAAAACGCGATCACGCGTTCGGGGTCGTGTTTGGACAGTTCCCGCAGCCACCAGGCGATTGATTTCTGAATAAACCAGTCGCGGTCAGGGACATATCCGGCGGCCCAGCCGAGGATACAGTCGCGACGTTGCAGGTCTTCGGGCTTGGGGTGGTTCTGTTTGGTCCAGGGCAGTGTAGCGACAAGGGCCGCGCGCCGGGTCCACATGTGATCGGACTGAGTCCACTGTTCGACGACAATCAGTCTCTCGGGGTCGGCCATCAGTCGTTTTTGCATCGCCATGCAGGCATGATCGGCGACGGCCCAGGCGTCAAAATCCGGTAGCCAGCTTTGAAGCAGGTCCCAAACCTGATCGTCGGGCCGGATGCGGGCCTGGGTCAGAAGCTTGGCCGCGGCAAGGCGCCCTTCGTGGATATCGGTTTGCCACAGCGCCCTGGCCAGCGTGACGCGTTTGTTCACATCCAGCTCTTGCCGCCATGTTTTGGTCAGATCGTTGAGAACCGGATTGGCGACACCCAGATAGACGCGATCCGCCTTGTGATAACTGGCCATCTGACCCGCACGTTCGGGGTCGGCATGGGCTTTGATCTGATCAAGAAAAGGGGTCAGCATTGGGGGCAGACCGGAGCGCCTGTCGGTTCGCCGTCAATCGTCTGGCTGTTCTTTTCGGCCCAATAAGACCGGATGTCGCCGTCCGTCTTGCCATCGACCCATTTCTGCATCGTGTCGCGGTCGGACTTGAATTCCATGAACGGCACTGCATACCCGCAAGAGGTCTGAACCATTTCGATCGACTGGTCATAGATCTGTCGCGCGCTGCGGTGGTTGGGGAAAAGATTGGCCAGTTCATCCCAGCCGTCATCTCCGACGTGCAGAGTGCGGGCTGTGCCATATGTGCGCAGGATCAGTGGGCGCGTGGTGAAGGAGCACCACATCAGTGTCATCCTGTTGACCTGCATCAGATGCCCCGCCGTCTCGTTGCCGCTGCCAGTCAGGTTCATCCAGACGATGCGGTTTGGCCCCAGCACCCGCAGCGAGTCCATACCTTTGGGCGAGATATTGACCTTTCCCTCGGTCCCGGCGGTGCCGACGAAGAACATATGCTGATCTTCGATGAACTTTTGATGCGCGTCATCAAGCCGGGGAAACTGTTTGGACATGGGTCACTCTACCGTCACTGATTTTGCCAGATTGCGCGGCTGGTCTACATCCGTCCCTTTGGCTACAGCTGTGTGATAGGCCAGCAACTGTGCGGGAACCGAATAAAGGATCGGCGCAAGACTGGTGTGAACATGCGGCATCCGGATCGTGCACCAGACTCCGTCTCCGGCCTCGTCAATTCCATCATCATCAGACACAAGGATCACTTTGCCCTTGCGCGCCATCACTTCCTGCATGTTTGACACGGTCTTGTCGAACACAGTGTCACGGGGGGCCATGACAACCACGGGCATATGCTTGTCGATCAAGGCGATGGGGCCATGTTTCAACTCGCCCGATGCATAACCTTCGGCGTGGATGTAGCTGATTTCCTTGAGCTTCAGCGCCCCTTCCATTGCCAGCGGATACATCAGGCCACGGCCCAGGAACAGAACATCGCGCGCCTCGGACAGGCGTTGGGCTGCTTTGCGGATCGCCCGGTTCTGATCCAGTGCTGTGTTCAGCACGGTCGGCAATCCGCGCAGCGCAGCGGCATGATCGGCGATTTCCTCATCCGTCAGGGTGCCGCGATCTGTCGCCGCCTTGAGCGCGAGCATCAGCAAAACGCTTAGTTGACAGGTGAAGGCCTTGGTCGAAGCCACACCGATTTCAACGCCAGCATAGATCGGCAGGGCGATATCGCTTTCCCGAGCAATCGAGCTTTCAGGGACATTGACGACAGAAACGATCTTGTCCGCCTTGCCCTCGCAATAGCGCAGCGCGGCCAGGGTGTCGGCGGTTTCTCCTGACTGGCTGACAAACAGCGCCAGTGTGCGAGCCGTGATCGGAGGTTCGCGGTAGCGAAACTCGCTGGCGATATCGACCTCAACCGGCATCTTGGCCAGTTGTTCGAACCAGTATTTCGCGGTCAGGCAGGCGTAAAACGCGGTGCCGCAGGCGACCATGGTCAGACGGTCCAGCTTGCTGAAATCCAGCTCGGCGTCGGGGAACACCACTTGATCACCGCCCGTGGGCAGGTAGGATCGGATGGCCTCGGCCACGACGATAGGCTGCTCAGCGATTTCCTTGGCCATGAAATGCTTATGCTCGCCCTTGTCGGCGCGCGCATGATCCAGCTTGATCTTGCGCTTTTCCCGGTTGGCCAGTTCACCGGCTTCGTTGCGGATTTCCAGCGATGTTCGGGTCAGAACCGCGCGGTCGCCTTCCTCAAGATAAGTGATCTGGTTGGTCAGCGGCGCAAGGGCAATGGCGTCCGAGCCCACATACATTTCACCATCGCCGTGGCCGATGGCCAGGGGTGATCCTTTGCGGGCCGCTACAATCAGGTCATCCTCACCATCGAAAAGGAATGCAAGGGCGAAGGCACCTTCCAACTTGTCGATGGTCTTGAAAGCGGCCTCGACCGGGGACATGCCTGTGTTGAGGTGATGTTCCGTCATCAGCGCGACGGTTTCAGTGTCGGTTTCGGTCTTGAAGGCCACGCCGTGTTTGGCCAGTTCCGCCCTCAGGTCGCGGTAGTTTTCGACAATTCCGTTGTGAACCACGGCCACCGGGCCCGCCTTGTGGGGATGCGCGTTGTTGACGGAAGGCGCACCATGTGTGGCCCATCGGGTGTGACCAATGCCGGATTTACCGGGCAGCGGATCATGCACCAACAGATCGCTGAGGTTGACCAGTTTGCCGACCGCACGGCGACGACCCAGGACACCGTCATTAACGGTTGCAATCCCGGCGCTGTCATAGCCGCGATATTCCAGCCGTTTCAGGGCTTCTACCAGTATAGGAGCCGCTTCATGCTGCCCCAAGACACCTACAATTCCACACATATCTCAGGCCTCGTTATCGCGGCGAGCCTTCTTCGCCTTCAACATATCAAACAGTTTTCTCGCGTAGCCGGGTTTGTTTTCCTGCTTGGCACGCGCCACGGCCAACGCCTCGGGCGCCACGTCTTTGGTCACCACGGTGCCTGTCGCTGTCATTGCGCCATCGCCCACAGTGACCGGGGCCACGAGCATGGTATTGGAGCCGATAAAGACATTCGCACCAATGGTGGTCTTGTGCTTCATCACGCCATCATAGTTGCAGGTGATTGTTCCCGCGCCGATATTCGTCGCAGCACCCACTGATGCGTCCCCGATATAGCTGAGGTGGTTGACCTTCGCGCCTTCGGCAATTTCTGCATTCTTGATCTCGACGAAATTGCCAACCCGCGTGTTTTCGGCCAGTTCCGCGCCGGGGCGCAGCCGCGCGTAGGGGCCGACAATGGCGCCGCGACTGACATGGCACCCTTCCAGATGGGAAAAGGCCCGGATGGTTGCACCGCTTTCGACGGTCACTCCGGGGCCGAAGACCACGTTGGGTTCGATTACTGTGTCACGCCCAATCACAGTGTCTGCGGACAAGTATACCGTATCCGGTGCCATCAATGTGACACCCATATCCAGCAGTTCTGCCCGCGCGCGCGCCTGAAACACCGCGTCGGCGGCAGCCAGATCAGCGCGTGAGTTCACGCCCAGCGTCTGGGCCTCGTCACAGGCGACGGCGGTTACGTTCAGACCGCGTTTGCGGGCGATCTCAACTACGTCTGTCAGGTAGTATTCGCCTGAGGCATTGTTGTTTTCAACGGCGTCAATCAGCGAAAAAAGCAACTGGGCATTACAAGCTAAAAGGCCCGAGTTGCAAAATGTTATGGTGCGCTCTTCATCTGATGCGTCTTTGAATTCGACAATGCGTTCCAACGTGTCGCCATTCATGACCAACCGGCCATAGCGGGCCGGATCAGCCGCTTCGAACCCAAGGATGACCAGGTCGTTCCCAGATCGAGCCTCGACCATCCGTTCCAGCGTGTCGTGTTGTAAAAACGGGGTGTCGCCGTAAAGAACCACGATATCACCGTCGAACCCGTCCAGTGCCGTCCTGGCCTGACCGACCGCGTGGGCCGTACCCAACTGTTCTTCCTGAACGGTTATCCGGGCATCTTCGTCTTCGTCCTGAGCAACCTTTGCTACAGCATCGGACCCGTGGCCGGTAACGATCACCGTACGTTCGGGCGACAGGACAGACCCGGCGCGCATCGCGTGAACAAGCATCGGAGCCTGAGCGATGGGATGCAGGACTTTGGGAAGATCCGAATTCATCCTGGTGCCTTTTCCGGCGGCAAGGATGACAAGGGCAATGGTCATGAAATCGTTTTCTCTTTGTGTTTTGTTGCCGACCGTTTTATCCGCTGAGGGCAAAGGCGCAAGCTGTTCGGCCATCAAACAAGATTGCCGATTGAAACAGGGCACGGCGAAAACCTGCCGAAACAGGAGGCTACATGCGGACCGTCATCTTCGATCTGGACGGCACATTGGCGGATACATCGGGCGATTTGCTGGCTGCGGCGAACCATTGTTTTCGCGAAATGGGGCATGGTGATGTGCTGGTCCATGGGCAGGATGCAGGCATTGCGTTGCGCGGCGGGCGCATGATGTTAACCCAAGGGCTGAAACGCGTTGGAGCTTACGACGAGGACACCGTTCAGACCTATTATCCTGTTCTGCTTGAGGCTTACGCGCAGGATATCGACACCCACACAAGCTTCTATCCGGGAGCGTTACAAGCCGTCGAGATGCTGAGTAACGCGGGCTACGGTGTCGGCATTTGCACCAACAAGCCGGAACATCTGGCCGAATTGTTACTAACGCGCATGGGAGTGCGGGATCGTTTTGCCTCGTTGGTCGGTGCGGATACGCTGCCGGTGCGCAAACCGGACCCGGCCCCTCTGCGCGAGGCTGCGCGCCGTGCCGGTGGCGACCCGGCCTGTTGCGTGCTGATCGGCGACTCGGATACTGACCGCAATACCGCCCGGGCGGCAGGGGTCCCATCGGTTTTGGTGACTTTCGGACCGTCAGGGGAGGACATGGCAGCGCTGGAGCCCGAAGCGCTGCTGCATCATTTTGATGACTTGCCCGATCTTGTGCCTGATCTGATTGGTGCGGCAGCCTGAAACCTTGACCGGACCCTGTCGGAGAGCCAGAAAAAGACCATGACGGAAACATTCACTGGTAATTTCACGCAGCAGGAACCCCTTCCAGACGATGCAATCGAGGCAGCGCTGGCTGTTCTGCGTCACGGGCGGCTGCATCGTTATAACGTGGTCCCCGGTGAGTTGGGGGAAACGGCCCTGTTGGAGCAGGAGTTTGCGGCACAGATGGGGGCCAAGTATTGCTTGGCGGTTTCCTCTGGCGGTTATGCGCTTGCCACCGCGTTGCGGGCCGTCGGTGTGCAGCCGGGCGACCCGGTTCTGACCAACGCGTTCACTCTGGCCCCGGTGCCGGGATCAATTGCCTCGGTCGGGGCGCGGGCGATCTTTGTCGGCGTCACCGAAAACCTGACCATCGATCTGGAGGATCTTGAGGGTAAACTGGATCAGGCCCGTGTCCTGATGCTTAGCCATATGCGCGGGCATCTGTGTGATATGGATCGTCTGATGCAGATGTGTGACGCGGCGGGCGTTATCGTGATCGAGGATTGCGCACACACGATGGGCGCGGCTTGGCGCGGTCAGTTATCGGGACGGCAGGGGGCAATCGGGTGTTATTCCTGCCAGACCTATAAGCACGTAAACTCGGGCGAGGGTGGTTTGCTGGTTACAGATGACGCGGAACTGGCGGCCAAGGCTACAATGCTGTCGGGGTCATACATGCTGTATGAACGCCATCTGGCAGCGCCGGGACCTGAAGTGTTCGAGCGGATAAAGTACACCACACCCAATGTGTCCGGTCGCATGGACAATTTGCGCGCCGCTATCCTGCGCCCTCAGTTGCGGGATCTGGACCGGCAGGTGGAACGGTGGAACGAGCGCTATAGCGAGATCGAAACCGGACTGCGTGGCACTCCGGGCCTGACGATTGTCGAGCGCCCCGAAGAGGAAACCTATGTCGGGTCTTCGATCCAGTTTCTGCTGTTGGATTGGTCGCCTGAGCAGATTGCTGACGTTATCAGCCGCTGCGCCGCGCGTGGGGTCGAGATCAAATGGTTTGGCGGGGCTGAACCAACAGGGTTCACGTCGCGCTATGACAGCTGGAGATATTTCGAAAGTGAACAGATGCCGGAAAGTGACCGTGTTCTGGCAGGCATCATGGATATGCGTGTGCCGCTGACCTTTTCGCTGGAGGATTGCCGAGTGATCGCGCGCATCATCCGAGCCGAAGTGGGCGCAGTTTATCAATCCTAGCCAAACAGAGTGCGCTTTCAGCGCACGCTCGACCCTTGAGAGCGCCGCCCGGTCCAGGCGGCGTTTTGTGTTTTGGTCCAGGCTTTCACAAAGATTGACCGAAGATAGATTCGCTGCTAGAGATTTATTGAACACTTGTTCATTAATGCGGAGGGAGGACACAGATGTTCATGGCCACGATGAAGTTTGATCTGGGTGAGGATGTGAACGCCCTGCGCGAGATGGTACATCGGTGGGCGCAGGAGCGCGTCAAGCCGATGGCGGCTGAGATTGATGCCAAGAACAGCTTTCCGAATGAACTGTGGAAAGAAATGGGAGAGCTTGGTCTTTTGGGTGTCACCGTGCCAGAAGAATACGGCGGTGCGGGCATGTCCTATTTGGCGCATACAATTGCTGTCGAAGAGGTCGCGCGCGCCTCGGCCTCGGTTTCGTTGTCTTATGGGGCGCATTCCAACCTGTGTGTGAACCAGATCAAGCTGAACGGTTCGGAAGAGCAGAAACAGAAATACCTGCCGCGCTTGGTCTCGGGCGAACACGTAGGCGCGCTGGCAATGTCGGAACCTTCCGCAGGTTCGGACGTGGTGTCGATGAAGCTGCGGGCGGAAAAACGCAACGACCATTACCGCCTGAACGGCAACAAGTACTGGATCACAAACGGGCCGGACGCGGATACACTGGTGGTTTATGCCAAGACGGACCCCGATGCCGGATCAAAAGGCATTACGGCATTTCTGATTGAAAAAGAGATGAAGGGTTTTTCGACCTCGCCCCATTTCGACAAGTTGGGGATGCGCGGGTCGAACACAGCTGAACTGATCTTTGAAGATGTTGAAGTGCCGTTCGAGAATGTGTTGGGAGAAGAGGGCAAGGGCGTAGCCGTGCTCATGTCAGGTCTGGACTATGAGCGCGTGGTTCTGGCCGGGATCGGCACCGGCATCATGGCCGCCTGTCTGGATGAGGTGATGCCGTATCTGGCCGAGCGCAAGCAATTCGGCAAACCGATTGGCAGTTTCCAACTGATGCAGGGCAAGATTGCCGACATGTATACCGCGATGAACTCGGCGCGGGCCTATGTCTATGAGGTGGCTAAGGCCTGTGATCGTGGAGACGTCACCCGGCAGGATGCAGCGGCGTGCTGTCTTTACGCATCCGAACAGGCGATGGTTCAGGCGCATCAGGCGGTTCAGGCGCTGGGCGGGGCAGGGTTTCTGTCTGACGCACCGGTCAGCCGGATCTTCCGGGACGCCAAGCTGATGGAGATCGGCGCAGGTACCAGCGAGATTCGACGGATGCTGATCGGCCGGGAAATGATGAACGAAATGCGCTGAATGAAGACGCCCCGCAGACGAGGTTACAGCGGGGCGTTTCGATCAAAGGATCAGAAGCGATGAACGTAGGAAATACCGACCAGCCAAGGGTCGATGTTCGCAGTGCCAATATCGGCTCCGTTCAGAGTGACGTCCGAGTCGATGTCGAACCAGCGTACATTCAGACGGACCGCACCTTTGTCGGTGATCATGTAGTCGAGACCGGCTTGCAGCGAAACGCCGAAGGAATCATCGACCTTGAGGTTGCCAAGGGCAGATTGCTCGTCAAAGAAGATGGTATAGTTCAGACCGGCGCCGACATAGGGCTTCCAGGCGCTATTGGTCGGGAAGTGATAGTTCAGCGACAAGGTGGGCGGCAGATGCTTGACGCTGCCAGCGTCCACGCTTCCGCCCAAGGTGACGTTATGTTTGAACGGGGTCGCGGCCAGCAGCTCGATCCCCAGATTGTCCTGGATGAAATACTCGGCGGTGAAGATCGGGCGCGTATCCGAGTCGATATCGGCGCTCAGGCCGGCCAGTGTTCCGTTGTTGGATTTCGGGTCCAGGTACCCCACACCGATGCCGAGCGTCCAATCCCCCTGAGATTGGGCAAACGCAGGAGCAGCCAGAGCCACCAACGCGGTGGAAAGGGTCAATGCGGCGAGTTTCTTGGTCATTGTCTTGCCTTTGGTTCTGTTGATGACCTTGGTGTTGCAGCGATTGGAACTGCCCACTCTGATCTGCATCAAGTTTATGTGAAGGAGTTGGGTGCAGTTGAACCGAGAAGTGCAGGAAATATAAGGGAAATTCGCCGTGCTAACCGCTGAGCGCATACCGGGTTTGCGCCCGGATGGAGGCTGGGATCTGCCGGACAGGCTGAACATGGCGCAGCAGTGCCTGCGGCATGCGGGGGACCGGGTCGCGCTGATCGATTTGACCGGACCTGACCCGCAGCACATCAGCTTTGCGCAGCTGTCGCAAATGACAGACGGAATAGCCCGCGCATTATTGCGCCATGTGCAGCCCGGTGATCGCGTCGGAGTGTTGCTGAGCCAGTCGCCATGGTGTGCGGCGGCCCATCTGGCGATCTGGAAGATCGGGGCTGTGTCGGTCCCTTTGTTCAAACTGTTCAAGCAGGACGCGCTGCGGTCGCGGGTCAGTGACGCAGGTGCCGGGATTGTACTGACCGACGCCGAAGGGGCTGATCTGTTGGGTGATCTGGCCACGCCCTTGATTGCAGCGGAAATTGGCGAAGACGGTCCCGCTGTACCATTTGCCGCGACCGGCCCTGACGATCCGGCTGTGTTGATCTATACCTCGGGCACAACCGGCAGCCCGAAGGGCGCGCTGCATGGGCACCGGGTTCTGACCGGTCATTTGCCAGGGGTTTCGATCAGCCATAATCACTTGCGCGAAGGCGATTGTCTTTGGACCCCGGCGGATTGGGCGTGGATCGGCGGGTTGTTCGACGTGCTGATGCCGGGTCTTGCGCTGGGCATTCCTGTTGTCGCGGCACGGCTTGAGAAATTCACCCCCGAGGCCTGCGCTGACATCGTCGCGCGTGGCGGGGTACGGAACGTCTTTTTCCCACCAACGGCGCTGCGAATGCTCAAGGCAGCAGATCAGGTGATCCCCGGTCTGCGCTCGGTCGCGTCCGGGGGTGAACCGCTGGGGGCCGAAATGCTGGCATGGGGTCAGAAGGCGTTCGGCCTGACGATCAACGAATTTTACGGCCAGACTGAATGCAACATGGTCGTATCCTCCTGCGCCGAAGATTTCCCTGTGCGCCCCGGCTGTATCGGCCAACCGGTGCCGGGGCATGAGGTTGCGGTGATTGATGAGGACGGAAACCCGACCGGCGAAGAGGGCGACGTGGCCATCCGGCGCGGCTCGGCCTCGATGCTGCTGGAATACTGGAACCGGCCCAAGGCGACGGCTGAGAAGTTCCGGGGCGACTGGCTGATCACCGGTGATCGCGGCGCGTGGGAGGGCGACTATCTGCGCTTTGTCGGCCGCGATGATGATGTGATCACCTCAGCCGGGTATCGCATTGGCCCAGCTGAGATCGAGGATTGCCTGCTGACCCACCCGGCAGTGGCGACGGTTGGCGTGGTCGGCAAACCCGACCCGCTGCGGACCGAGATCGTGAAGGCCTATGTGGTGTTGAAGCCGGGGGCTGAGGCTTCGGGGCAGGAATTGCAGGATTGGGTCAAGGACCGTCTGGCGCAGTATTCTTATCCGCGCGAGGTGGCGTTCCTGGAGGAATTGCCAATGACGGTCACGGGGAAGGTAATCCGCAAGGAATTAAAAGCGCTGGCGGCGCGGGAGGTGAGTCTGTGAAAGCAATTGTGAAGATACTCCTCTTGGCAATGTTGGGCTTCGCCCAGACGTCTAACGTACTGGCTGCCAAAGAGGACAAACTCAGCGTCGGTACCCTTCTGCAATTCTGTTCAGACAGTATTCCAAATACTGAATTGGCGATTATCATGGATGGGGAGTGCGTTAACCACGTTCGCAATATGTGCGAATATGCATATGATTTAGAAAAGAACGAATACTGTCTTGGTGAGGTCACTGCGTGGATGCGGCTTGACGCAGAGATTCGCTGGCAGCGGCTTCCTGACGAGCAAAAGTTAGGTTTCGAAAACCCGCCTACAGCAAAAGAAATGTCCGAAAGCGAAATTGCTCTTGGGCCCAGTTTGCCGCTGCCTGATTGCAGGGAAATTGACGTCGGGGATATTTCGGAAGAGGCAGTATGCTCTTACGCCGATGCACTGGCAGGTTGGCGCGCGTCCCGAATAATTGAACGAGTCTGGGCACTCGATACTGACAACTTAGAATAGAGGCTCCATGAAACTCACATCCAATGCCATGCCCGGCTCCGAGGGCTTCAAGGCAAACCGCGCCGCTCATCTCGATGCGCTGGCGCAAATCTCTGCTGCTGCCGAAGCAGCCCGCATGGGCGGGGGCGAGAAATCCCGCGCGCGGCATGAATCCCGAGGCAAGATGCTCCCCCGACGACGGGTGGCGAACCTGCTTGATCCGGGGTCTCCGTTCCTTGAAATCGGGGCGACGGCGGCACATGGGATGTATGGCGATGCAGCACCTTGTGCCGGGGTCATCGCGGGGATTGGCCGGGTGCAGGGGCGCGAAGTCATGGTGGTGTGTAACGATGCCACCGTGAAGGGCGGCACCTATTATCCGATGACCGTCAAGAAGCACCTGCGCGCGCAGGAGATTGCCGAGGAAAACCATCTGCCCTGCATCTATCTGGTCGACAGCGGCGGCGCGAACCTGCCCAATCAGGATGAGGTGTTCCCCGACCGCGACCACTTTGGGCGTATCTTCTACAATCAGGCGCGGATGAGCGCGAAGGGTATCCCTCAGATCGCCGTTGTCATGGGATCATGCACGGCGGGTGGGGCTTATGTTCCTGCGATGTCCGATGTGACGATCATCGTAAAGGAACAGGGCACGATCTTTCTGGCCGGGCCGCCGCTGGTCAAGGCTGCGACGGGTGAGGTTGTCAGCGCCGAGGATCTGGGTGGCGGCGATGTGCATACGCGCCTGTCGGGGGTGGCAGACTATCTGGCCGAAGATGATGCACATGCGCTAGCATTGGCGCGGCGCGCGGTCGGATCATTGGGGGGTGCCGGGCTGAAGCCCGGCCTACGGTTCGACGCACCCGAGGAGCCTGCTTATGATCCGGAGGAAATTCTGGGAGTCGTTCCCGCCGACCTGCGCACGCCCTATGACATCCGTGAAGTGATTGCGCGGCTTGTCGATGGGTCACGGTTTGATGAGTTCAAACCCCGGTTTGGCGAGACACTGGTCACCGGCTTTGCCCATGTCAAAGGGTGTCCCGTCGGGATCATTGCCAACAATGGCGTTCTGTTCTCGGAGGCTGCGCAAAAGGGCGCGCATTTCGTTGAACTGTGTTCGCAGCGCAAAACCCCGCTGGTGTTTTTGCAGAACATCACCGGCTTCATGGTTGGTCGCAAATACGAAAACGAAGGCATCGCGCGGCATGGGGCCAAGATGGTGACCGCCGTGGCCACCACCAACGTGCCCAAGATCACCATGCTGGTCGGCGGCTCGTTCGGGGCCGGAAACTATGGCATGGCTGGACGCGCCTATCAGCCACGGTTCCTGTGGACATGGCCCAACTCGCGCATCTCTGTGATGGGGGGTGAGCAGGCAGCCGGTGTTCTGGCCACCGTCAGGCGCGATGGGATCGAACGACAGGGCGGCACCTGGTCGGCCGAGGAAGAGGCCGAATTCAAACGTCCGACGCTGGAGATGTTCGAAGAGCAATCGCACCCGCTTTATGCCTCGGCCCGTCTCTGGGATGACGGCATCATCGACCCGCGCAAAAGTCGCGATGTGCTCGCCTTGTCTCTGAGCGCCGCACTGAACGCCCCGATAGAGGAGACACGTTTCGGCGTGTTCAGGATGTAAGATGAACGTTTCATTGAATGACGTCATGGCACGCTATCCGGGTGCCCAGACTTTCAAGTTTGGTGACAATGCCCGGCTGAGTGCTGAGCTGCTGGCATTGGTACGATCAGGGCGGAAAACGGCAACCTGTGGTGCGTTGCGCGACTATCCCGAAGGCAGCCCTGACACTCCTGTGGTCGGTCGGAGGGATATTGCGATGGAATGGGATGATCGTCCGGCCTTGGTGATCGAAACGGTCGAGGTCTCGACCTGCCGATACTGCGACGTAACCGAGGATTTCGCGTTGGCAGAGGGCGAAAATGAAACGCTTGAGGGATGGAGAGAGGGTCATCGCCAGTATTTCGAACGCAATGGCGGATTTGATCCGGAGATGGAGCTGCTATGCGAGCGATTTCGACTTGTCGAAGATCTGGCGGTTGAGGGGTAAGCTATGTTCAACAAAATCCTGATTGCCAACCGGGGCGAGATTGCTTGCCGGGTTATGGAAACCGCTCAGAGGATGGGCGTATCTTGCGTTGCTGTTTATTCCGATGCGGACGCGGCGGCCAAGCATGTGCAGATGGCGGATGAGGCCATTCATATCGGCGGCCCCGCCCCGGCGGAAAGCTATCTGAAGGGCGATGTGATCATTCAGGCGGCGTTGGACACAGGCGCGCAGGCGATTCATCCCGGCTATGGATTCCTGTCAGAGAACCCCGATTTTGTCGACGCGGTCGAGGCCGCGGGTTTGACCTTTATCGGCCCATCAGCGGATGCGATCCGCAAAATGGGCCTCAAGGATGCGGCCAAGGTGTTGATGGAACAGGCTGGCGTGCCCGTGGTGCCCGGCTATCACGGCGACAATCAGGATCCCGAACACCTGGCGGGTGCGGCTGATGCGATTGGGTATCCGGTGTTGATCAAGGCGGTTGCAGGCGGTGGCGGTAAAGGTATGCGTCTGGTCGAACGCCCCGAGGATTTTCGTTCCGCATTGGACAGCGCACGGGGCGAAGCCAGAACCGCTTTTGGCAACGACGCCGTGCTGGTCGAGAAATTCGTGGCCAAACCCCGCCATATCGAGGTGCAGGTGTTTGGTGACGGCACCCATGCGGTGCATCTGTTCGAACGCGATTGCTCGTTGCAACGCCGCCATCAGAAAGTGATCGAAGAGGCACCAGCCCCGGGCATGACTTCTGAGATGCGCGAGGCGATGGGGCAGGCCGGTGTGCGCGCCGCCGAGGCGATAGGTTATAAGGGTGCAGGCACGGTTGAATTCATCGTCGATGCCTCGGACGGGCTGCGCCCCGACAGATTCTGGTTCATGGAGATGAACACGCGCCTGCAGGTTGAGCACCCGGTGACAGAAGCCATCACTGGCGTCGATCTGGTGGAATGGCAGTTGCGCGTTGCAGCAGGAGAGAGCCTTCCCAGGCAACAGGATGATCTGTCGATCTCGGGCCACGCCTTCGAAGCCCGGCTTTATGCCGAGGACGTGCCGAAAGGATTCTTGCCGGCGACAGGTACACTGACCCATCTGGTTTTCCCGGCCAACTGCCGTGCGGATAGTGGCGTTCGCGCAGGCGACACGATCAGCCCGTGGTATGACCCTATGATTGCCAAAGTGGTGGTACACGGTCCGACCCGCGCCGTCGCGCTTGAGACGTTGAACCGAGTGCTGCGGGAGACCGAAGTGGCGGGCACCGTTACGAACCTCGCCTTTCTGGGCGCGCTGACCCGCCATGACGGATTTGCCTCGGGCGATGTAGATACGGGCCTGATCGGGCGCGATCTTGACGGGTTGGTGCAGGAATCGCCGACTTCGGCCACAACCGCTGTTGCGGCTGCGATGACCGCACTGAATCTGGTGGATGTCGCGCCTGACACCGGGTTTTCGCTCTGGGCTCCGTTGCATCGGGCGGTGCAATTGTCCGATCAGGGAGAAGTTCTTGATCTGGACGTGCAAGTCGACGGGTCGGATCGCCAGCTTTGGCAGCTGGGCGAACACCGTGTCGTGGCCGAGCGGATCTCGGGGCGGTGGGCGCTGAGCGGCGCACCGATGCCCCGGGTGGCTGTCAGCGGAACTACTTTGACCGTATTTACTGACTACGGTCGCAGTTTCGACGTTATCGATCCGCTTGACCGGGATGCCAGCGCGACGGGTGACACCAACGTGATCGAGGCGCCGATGCCGGGTCTGGTCAAGGCAGTCTTTGCCACCGCGGGGCAAACCGTTCAAGAAGGCGACCGTTTGGCTATTCTCGAAGCGATGAAAATGGAGCATTCGTTGCTGGCCGCGCGAGATGGTGTGGTGGCCGAGGTGCTGGTCAAAGATGGCGCGCAGGTCGAGGCTGGGGCGGCTTTGGTGCGTTTGGAAGAAGAGTGATCTGTACCCGCGCGGTTTGACGTGGCACGGTCGCGCGATCCGTATTTGGAATGAGAACAAGCCATAAGGGGTTCTGACATGGGTGATCTGGTCGAAATCTACGAAGTTGGACCGCGCGACGGGCTACAAAACGAAACACGTGAGATACCGGTTGCCGACAAGGTGGCGCTGATCAATTGCCTCAGCCGCGCCGGATTTCGACGGATCGAAGTTGCAAGCTTTGTCTCTCCTAAATGGGTTCCTCAAATGGCGGGGTCGGCGCAAGTTCTGGCCGGTATTACCCGCGCGGACGGAGTGCGGTACGCGGCGTTGACGCCGAATATGCGCGGATACGAGGATGCGCTGGCCGCCAAAGCGGAGGAGATTGCCATTTTTGCGTCTGCTTCCGAGGGGTTTTCCAAGGCAAACATCAATGCCTCGATCGCCGAGTCAATCGAACGGTTCACGCCGATTCTCGAAGCGGCGCGCCATATCGACCTTCCGGTTCGCGGCTATGTCTCTTGCGTGACGGATTGCCCTTATGACGGCCCGACCCCGCCCGAGAAAGTGGCCGAAGTTGCCGACCGGCTGTTTGCGTTGGGCTGTTACGAGGTGTCATTGGGGGACACGATCGGGCAAGGCACGCCAGACAAGATCGCTCATATGCTTCTGGCGGTGCGGGAAAGGGTTCCTGTGACGCGGCTTGCCGGGCATTTTCATGACACCAATGGGCGTGCAATCGACAATATCGATGCGGCACTTTCGCTGGGGGTGCGCGTGTTCGATGCGGCCGTGGGTGGGCTTGGCGGTTGCCCGTATGCTCCGGGGGCCGCGGGCAATGTCGCGACTGAAACCGTTGCAGCGCATTTGCACCGGTTGGGCTACCAAACCGGTCTGGATATCGATGTGGTCGAAGAGGCCGCGCAGATGGCCAAGGCGTTGAGAGGCTAACATGTTCGAAACAATCTCGATTTCAGCAGACGAACGCGGTGTTGCCACGTTAACTCTGGACCGGGCGGAAAAGCACAACGCGCTGTCGGGTCAAATGATCACCGAGCTGACACAGGCCGCGTCGCAACTGGGTCAGGATGGCTCTGTCAGGGTGGTCGTTCTGGCCGCTGCGGGAAAGACGTTTTGCGCCGGCGGTGATCTGGGGTGGATGCAGGACCAGATGGCGGCCGACAAGGCGACGCGATTTGTCGAGGCGCGCAAGCTGGCCGAGATGTTGCAGGCGTTGAACACAATGCCCAAACCCCTGATCGGGGCACTACAAGGCAACGCCTTTGGCGGAGGCGTTGGGATGGCCGCCGTGTGCGATGTTGCCATCGGTGTAGATAGTCTGAAGATGGGACTGACCGAGACCCGGCTGGGGCTGATTCCGGCGACAATCGGCCCTTATGTTATCGCTCGTATGGGTGAGGCGCGGGCACGGCGTGTGTTCATGTCGGCCCGGTTGTTCGATGCGCCCGAAGCGGTTGATCTGGGATTGCTGGCAAAGGCTGTGCCCTCCGAGCAGCTTGCGGCCGCGATAGAAGAGGAAGTTCGGCCCTATCTTTCGTGCGCGCCGGGGGCGGTTGCATCTGCCAAGGCGCTGGTTCGAACTCTGGGACCTCGTATTGATGATGCCACAATCGACCAGACCATCAACGAACTGGTCGAACGCTGGGAAACGGAAGAGGCGCGTGAAGGGATCGCGGCGTTCTTCGAAAAACGTAAACCTGCATGGAATAAGTAAGTTTACCGAGTTTCCGCAAGCCAATGCAAAACGCACGAAATGCGATTCTATGCCGCGCTGTCAAGCGTATGTTTGATGGTGAACGGGGCTGTGTTCGGTTGACCCTCTGACCCGGCGGGGATAGAGAATGTCCAGTCAACACGCCAATTGACGGCGCACCCGACAAGATGCGTGCGCAAGAAAGGAGCTATTCGTGGAAGACCTGCTGCGGGAGTACCTCCCGATTCTGGTGTTTCTGGCCGTTGCCGTAGGCCTTGGAATCGTCCTGATTCTTGCCGCCGTTGTACTGGCTGTCCGCAATCCCGACCCCGAAAAGGTCAGCGCATATGAATGTGGCTTCAACGCCTTCGACGATGCGCGAATGAAATTTGACGTCCGATTCTATCTGGTCTCGATTCTCTTCATCATCTTCGATCTTGAGATCGCATTCCTGTTTCCCTGGGCCGTCGGGTTCCGCGATATCAGCGATGTCGGCTTCTGGTCGATGATGGTGTTTCTGGCCGTGCTGACCATCGGCTTTGCCTATGAGTGGAAGAAAGGGGCCCTGGAATGGGAGTGATGACCGGTGCAAACACCGCTGGCGTCGACAAGGAAGTCGCCACCCAGGCCCTGAATGCCGAGTTGCAGGACAAAGGTTTTCTGCTGACCTCGAGCGAGGATATCATCAACTGGGCTCGTACCGGTTCGCTGCACTGGATGACTTTTGGTCTGGCCTGCTGCGCGGTTGAAATGATGCACACCTCGATGCCGCGCTATGATGCGGAACGTTTCGGCATCGCCCCGCGCGCCTCTCCGCGCCAATCTGACGTGATGATCGTGGCCGGCACGCTGACCAACAAGATGGCCCCTGCGTTGCGCAAGGTTTACGACCAGATGCCCGAGCCGCGCTATGTGATCTCGATGGGGTCCTGCGCGAATGGCGGTGGTTACTACCACTATTCCTATTCTGTCGTGCGTGGCTGTGACCGGGTAGTTCCGGTGGATATCTATGTGCCCGGCTGCCCTCCGACCGCCGAGGCGCTGCTTTACGGTCTGCTACAGCTACAACGCAAAATCCGCCGCACCGGCACAATTGTACGCTGAGGGGAAGGGTAGATGAGCGAAGCACTCAAAGAACTCGGCACCCAGCTTGAACTGAAACGAGCCGATTGTGTTCTGTCCTGGGATGTGACCCATGGTGAGCTGAACGTCGATGTGGCGCCGTCGAACCTCGTGGAATTCGTAGAATTCCTGCGGTCGGACCAAAATTGCAAGTTCTCGACACTGGTGGATATCACCGGCGTCGATTACCCCGAACGCGCCAAGCGGTTCGACGTGGTGTATCACTTCCTGTCGATGTACCAGAACCAGCGCATCCGTCTGCGGGTTTCGATCCGCGAAGATGACATGGTGCCTTCGATAGTCGATATCCACCCCTCGGCCAACTGGTTCGAGCGTGAGGTGTTCGACATGTTCGGCATCCTGTTCTCGGGCCATCCAGACTTGCGGCGCATCCTGACGGATTATGGCTTCCGTGGCCATCCGCTGCGCAAAGATTTCCCGACCACGGGCTACACCGAGGTGCGTTATGACGAGGCGCAGAAACGCGTCGTCTACGAGCCGGTCAGTCTGGTGCAGGAGTACCGTCAGTTTGATTTCATGTCCCCATGGGAAGGTGCGAATTACATTCTGCCAGGGGATGAGAAACAGGAGACCGAATAATGGGTGGCATCTGGTGGCTGATCCTGTCTGCGCTGACCATCATTCCGATGGTGAAGATTTTGCCGTTCTTCGGGATCAACAAATACTGGTGCCTGCTGTGTCTGGTTCCCTTTGGCACGATCGCATTGCTGTGGTGGGTCGGGCTGAAACTGCAAGAGTTGGAGCGCCGCTGAGATGATAGGTGAGTTGATCATTCTGGGCGCGTTTGGGGTTCTACTGGCCGGGTCTGCGGTCAAGGCGGTCGAGGCCGAAAAGGTCCGGGTTCGGGCCGAAGCAAAGAAGAAACGAGGGCGTTGATGGACGGCTCAAGATATGATGACGGCAGCACGGACGCGCTGAGCGGCGAGCAGAAGATCCGCAACTTCAACATCAACTTCGGCCCGCAACACCCCGCGGCGCACGGAGTTTTGCGTCTGGTGCTCGAGTTGGACGGCGAGATTGTCGAACGTTGCGACCCGCATATCGGCCTGCTGCATCGTGGCACCGAAAAGCTGATGGAAAGCCGGACGTATCTGCAAAACCTGCCGTATTTCGACCGTCTGGACTATGTGGCACCGATGAACCAGGAACATGCCTGGTGTCTGGCCATCGAAAAGCTGACCGGGGTCGAGGTGCCGCGCCGGGGCTCGCTGATCCGGGTGCTGTATTCCGAAATCGGACGCATCCTGAATCACCTGTTGAACGTGACCACGCAGGCGATGGATGTGGGCGCTCTGACCCCGCCGCTGTGGGGTTTTGAAGAACGCGAAAAGCTGATGGTGTTTTATGAGCGTGCCTGTGGCGCCCGCCTGCACGCCGCTTATTTCCGCCCCGGTGGTGTCCATCAGGACCTGCCGCCCGAACTGCTGGACGATATCGAGGCCTGGAGTCACGAATTCCCAAGCGTCCTTGATGACATTGATGGGCTGCTGACCGAAAACCGCATCTTCAAGCAGCGCAACGCCGATATCGGCGTGGTGTCCGAGGATGACATCCAGAAATACGGCTTCTCGGGCGTGATGGTGCGTGGATCGGGTCTGGCCTGGGACCTGCGTCGCGCGCAGCCCTACGAGTGCTATGATGAGTTTGAATTCCAGATTCCCGTCGGCAAGAACGGCGATTGCTATGACCGCTACCTTGTCCGCATGGAAGAGATGCGCCAGTCGCTGCTGATCATTCGTCAGGCCATCGCCAAAATCCGCGAGTGTCCCGGTGACGTTCTGGCGCGCGGCAAGATCACTCCACCGAAACGCTCGGACATGAAGACCTCGATGGAGAGCCTGATCCATCACTTCAAGCTGTATACCGAAGGCTTCCACGTGCCTGCCGGTGAGGTCTATGCTGCCGTCGAAGCCCCCAAGGGCGAGTTCGGCGTCTATCTGGTCGCCGACGGCACCAACAAACCCTACCGCGCCAAACTGCGCGCACCGGGCTTCCTGCACCTGCAAGCCATGGACCACGTTGCCAAAGGCCACCAACTGGCCGACGTCGCCGCTATCATCGGCACCATGGACGTCGTATTTGGAGAGATTGACCGCTAATGCTCCGCCGTCTTCATCCCGAACAACCCGAAAGCTTTGCCTTCACCGCTGCCAACCAGCAATGGGCCGAAGCGCAGATCACCAAATACCCCGAAGGCCGTCAGGCCAGCGCGGTCATTCCGCTTCTGTGGCGCGCACAGGAACAAGAGGGATGGCTGAGCCGTCCGGCGATTGAATCCGTCGCCGACATTCTGGGTATGGCCTATATCCGTGTGCTTGAGGTTGCTTCGTTTTACTTCATGTTCCAACTGCAACCGGTTGGGTCGGCTGCGCATATTCAGGTTTGTGGTACGACCTCCTGCATGATCTGCGGAGCAGAGGACCTGATTGCGGTCTGTAAGGAAAAGATCTCGGCGAAACCGCACGAACTGTCGGCTGATGGCAAGCTGAGTTGGGAAGAGGTCGAATGCCTTGGCTCCTGCACCAATGCGCCGATGGCGCAGATCGGCAAGGATTACTACGAAGACCTGACCGCCGAGAGCTTTGGCAAGATCCTCGATGATCTGGTGGCGGGGAAAGTTCCGACGCCGGGCCCACAAAACGGACGTTATGCGGCTGAACCGCTCAGAGGGCTGACCAGTCTGACCGATCATGAGGCTGGAAAGGCCCGGTATAACGCCAGCGTCGAACTGGCCACCGGTATTGGCGATACGGTCAAACGCATCGACGGGACCGAGGTTCCGATCCTGACCCCTTGGTTGGGCAAGGATGGCAAAGCGGCTGCGACCAAAGCGGCACCGAAGCCGCCCAAAGCGCCAGCCCCGGCGAAACCTGCTGCGAAACAGGCCGCTGAGGCGAAGGCAGCGAAAGAGGACCAGCCCGAAACACTGGCAGGCGCGCGCGACGGCAAGGCAGATAACCTGAAACTGTTGAAAGGCGTAGGCCCCAAGCTGGAGCAGACGCTGAACGAGCTGGGCTTCTTCCACTATGATCAGATCGCTGCCTGGACACCGGAACAGGTCGCCTGGGTCGATGCACGGTTGAAGTTCAAGGGCCGGATCGAGCGCGATGGCTGGATTGAACAGGCAGCCATGCTTGCGGCGGGTGAGGAAACCGAATTTGCCAAACGTGCCAAGGAAGATGGCACCTACAAAGACTAAACGGGTGCCCTATCCGGGCATCGGGGGATGATGGACAAGGACAAGGATCAGGCTATAGCCCGAAAGGGCCGACATATCGGCATCGTCATTGCGGTGACGATGGTGATCTGGCTTGCCATGAACCTGTTCATTGGCCCTGCGCTGGGTTTAACGGCCCGGCACGCGCTGCTGTTTGATTTTGCCGCTCTGGCGGCATTCATTTATGCGGGTGTGAACATTTTTCAACTCTGGCGCATGCGTCAGGACAGCTGAAGGTAACGAATGATGCTGAAGGATCAGGACCGGATCTTTACCAACATCTACGGGATGCACGAACGCACGCTGAAAGGCGCGCAAGCCCGCGGGCATTGGGACGGCACAGCTGGCCTGATTGAAAAGGGCCGGGACTGGATCATTCAGACAATGAAGGATTCGGGGCTGCGCGGACGCGGCGGTGCGGGCTTCCCAACTGGCCTGAAATGGTCGTTTATGCCAAAGGAAAGCGACGGTCGCCCTTCCTATCTGGTTGTGAATGCCGATGAATCCGAGCCCGGCACCTGCAAAGACCGTGAGATCATGCGCCATGATCCCCACACGTTGATTGAAGGGTGTCTGATCGCGTCTTTCGCGATGAACGCACATACCTGCTATATCTACCTGCGCGGCGAATACATCCGCGAGCGTGAGGCATTGCAGGCCGCGATTGATGAGGCCTATGACGCGGGGCTTCTTGGCAAAAATGCAGCTGGTTCGGGCTGGGATTTTGATCTTTTCCTTCATCACGGGGCAGGGGCCTATATTTGTGGCGAGGAAACCGCCCTGATCGAAAGCCTTGAGGGCAAGAAGGGTATGCCGCGGATGAAACCTCCGTTCCCGGCGGGTGCGGGGCTGTACGGATGTCCGACCACTGTGAACAACGTGGAATCCATCGCGGTGGTGCCGACCATTCTGCGTCGGGGAGCGGATTGGTTCGCTGGATTTGGTCGTCAGAACAACGCTGGTACCAAGCTGTTTGCGATCTCGGGCCACGTGAACGATCCTTGTGTCGTCGAAGAGGCGATGTCGATCCCGTTCGAACAGCTGATCGAAACCCATTGCGGCGGCATTCGCGGCGGGTGGGATAATCTGCTGGCGGTTATCCCCGGTGGATCCTCGGTTCCCTGCGTGCGCGGTGAAAACATGCGCGACGCGATCATGGATTTCGATTACCTGCGCAATGATCTGGGGTCGGGTCTGGGCACGGCAGCGGTGATTGTGATGGACAAATCCACCGACATCATAAAGGCGATCTGGCGCCTGTCGAAGTTTTACAAGCATGAAAGCTGTGGTCAGTGTACGCCGTGTCGCGAAGGCACCGGCTGGATGATGCGTGTGATGGATCGTCTGGTGCGCGGCGAGGCTGAACTGGAAGAGATCGACATGCTGTTTGACGTGACAAAACAGGTCGAAGGACACACGATCTGTGCGTTGGGTGATGCGGCCGCCTGGCCGATCCAGGGCCTGATCCGCAACTTCCGGGAAGAGATCGAAGACCGCATCAAGGCTCAGAAATCGGGCCGTATGGGTGCCATGGCAGCGGAGTGAACAAGATGGAAGTGTTTGCTGAATATAGCCACGCAATTGCGTCGGTTGTGCTATTCACACTGGTTGTGTTGTTTCTGGCACCGTTTTCGGCACTGGCCAAACAAGCCAAAGGGCTGGCACCCGGTGCGACGCCTGACCAGGATTATGCCGACAAGGCGTATCGTCTGAACCGGGCCTATCTGAACGGGACGGAAACACTTCCGGCATTTGTGACAGTAATTACAGCGGCGATTTTGCTTGGTGTCAGCCCGTTTTGGGTAAACCTGCTGGCCTCGGTGGCGCTGGTTGCGCGCTTGGCGATGCTGGTGGTGCATCTGAAAGGGATTGGCAAGCCAAGCAGTGGTCCGCGGACAATTCTGTATGTGATCGGCTGGGTGTGCATGGTCGTGATCGGGCTTATGGCATTGGTGGCGGCGTTTTGATGGCGACGCAGCGGAACAGAAAACAAAGAGGGAAAGTATGAAGGCCCCCAAAGCCCTTATTGTTGTGTTGGCGCTGGCTGGTGTTTCTGCATGCGGTCTGGTGAAGCCGTCGGCAGACCGGCTTTTGTTCGACGGCAAGTCGTTCAGGGCCAAGGCGAAGGTGGTCAACAAGAAAACCTCGCCCGCGGACTTTACGGTTGTCGTCAAAGGCGTCTCTGCTTCACTCGATGGTGCGCGCGAGGCCGGACGTCATGAAGGTACCAAATTCTGCATCCAGAACTTCGGATCGTCTCGGATTGCTTGGAAGGTGGGTCCGGATACTGACCCGCAGAACCTCAGCGTCAGCAATGATCAACTGACATTTGCAGGAACCTGCCAGCGGCCATGACCGGTGTTTTTCCATATCTTCGGTGGGCGGGCAGGGTGTTATTGCCTAGCAGCCGCAAACCGCTTCGTCTTGGACAGTCCAAGACGAAAGGAAAACCCATGTCTGTTGTAAAACTAGTTGCCCTCGCATCGCTGATGGCCTTGCCGACGGTGACAGAAGCAAAGCCGCCCTTGAGGGATGTCAAAGAGATCGACAACGAACTCTACTACATCGCCATTGCAAATGAGATTTCCGAGTTCTGCCCGTCGATCAGCGGGCGGCGATTGAAAGCGATCAGTGTGATGTGGGGACTGCGGTCCAAAGCGAATAATCTGGGGTACTCGGACACGGAAATCCGCTCCTATGTCGAGTCGGATGCTGAAAAGGGTCGGATGCGGGCCAAGGGCGAGGCTTATCTGGCGAAAAACGGCGTGTCCTACGACAACCCCAAAACGTTCTGCTCTCTGGGGCAGAAGGAAATCCAAAGAAACAGCGCCATTGGCGTTTATTTGAGAGCGAATTGAGAGCCATGTCTGACCTCCGCAAGATCAATATCGACGGGCAGGAAATCGAAGTCGATGGTGCGATGACCCTGATACAGGCTTGTGAACAAGCCGGGGTCGAGGTACCGCGTTTCTGCTATCACGAGCGTCTGTCGATTGCGGGAAACTGCCGGATGTGTCTGGTTGAGGTAGTGGGCGGTCCGCCGAAACCGGCTGCCTCCTGCGCGATGCAGGTGCGCGATTTGCGCCCGGGGCCGGAAGGGCAGCCACCGGTAGTCAAGACGAACTCTCCCATGGTCAAGAAGGCCCGCGAGGGTGTGATGGAGTTCCTGCTGATCAACCATCCACTGGATTGCCCGATCTGCGATCAGGGCGGCGAATGCGATCTTCAGGACCAGGCGATGGCTTATGGCCTGTCCGGTTCGCGGTTCAAGGAAGCCAAACGCGCGGTTGATGATCTGGATCTGGGACCGCTTGTGGGCACCGCAATGACCCGCTGCATCAGTTGCACCCGCTGCGTGCGCTTCACCACCGAAGTCGCCGGGATCACTCAGATGGGTCAGACAGGGCGCGGTGAGGATGCCGAGATTACCTCGTATCTGAACCAGACGCTGGATTCGAACCTGCAAGGCAACATTATCGACCTGTGCCCGGTTGGGGCACTGACCTCGAAACCTTATGCGTTTACCGCGCGCCCGTGGGAATTGACCAAGACCGAAAGCATCGACGTCATGGACGCGCTGGGATCGAACATTCGTGTCGATACCAAAGGGCGCGAGGTGATGCGATTCCTTCCTCGCAATCATGACGGAGTGAACGAGGAGTGGATCAGCGACAAAACCCGCTTTGTCTGGGACGGGTTGCGGCGTCAGCGTCTGGACAAGCCTTACATCCGTGAAAACGGCAAGCTGCGCCCGGCCTCATGGTCCGAAGCACTGACCAAGGCCGCAGAGGCGCTGAAAAGCGCTGAGAAGCCAGCCGGTATCGTCGGTGATCTGGCACCGGTCGAGGCTGCGTTCGCATTGAAACAGATGATCGAAGGACAGGGCGGTGTTGTCGAATGCCGCACCGATGGAGCCAAGCTTCCGGTCGGGAACCGTGGCGCATATGCCGGGACCGCCGCGATTGAAGACATCGATACGGCCGAGCGTATTCTTCTGATTGGCACCAACCCGCGCGATGAAGCACCGGTTTTGAACGCGCGTATCCGCAAGGCGTGGGCGCACGGGGCCGAAGTCGCTTTGGTAGGTCCAGCGGTCGATCTGACTTATGCGTACCATCATGTGGGCGATGACCGCGCGGCGCTGCAAAAGGTTGTCGACATGGGGGGCGACGATGAAATCAGGGGCAAACGCTCGCTGGTCATCATCGGGCAGGGAGCGCTGCAGGAGGCGGATGGAGCCGCTGTTCTGGCTGCCGCGCAAACAATTGCCGCAAATACGGAAAGCGGCCTGATCATTCTGCACACTGCGGCGTCGCGCGTGGGCGCGATGGATGTGGACGCCACAAACGCAGGCGGCATGGAAGCGATCAATGCTGCGGATGTGATCTATAACCTTGGTGCGGATGAGGTCGAAATCGGCGAAGGCGCGTTTGTGATCTACCAGGGCAGCCACGGAGATCGGGGCGCACACCGCGCAGATGTGATCCTGCCGGGTGCGGCCTATACTGAGGAAAACGGTCTGTTCGTGAATACGGAAGGCCGTCCGCAACTGGCGATGCGCGCCGGGTTTGCGCCGGGTGAGGCCAAGGAAAACTGGGCCATCCTTCGTGCGCTGTCGGCTGAACTGGGGGCGACGCTCCCCTATGACTCGCTGGCGCAGTTGCGCACAGCCTTGATCGAGGCGGTCCCCCATCTGGCCCGCATCGACGAGGTGATCGAGAACGAGGTTCAAGCGCTTGAGGCCGGATCTTTGGGCCAAGCGACCTTCCGCAACGCGATCAAGGATTTCTATCTGACCAACCCGATCGCACGGGCCTCGCAACTGATGGCCGAGTTGTCGGCGCAGGCGCAGGTCCGCAAAGCCGAGAAGATTGCGGCGGAATGAACCATAGCAGTTTCATATCGCAAGCCAGTGCTGCGGTTGGGTCGCACCTGACTGCGCCGGAAATGTGCGGGAAACGAAAGAAAAAGGGTGGCGCTATGGCGGCAGATGCTGTTTACACCAACGCGCCGACCCAGCCGCAGTTTGCGCAGGCATCTGGCCTTTGCATCGCGCGCGAAAAACGGAATACCCACGGTGTGAGGACCAATGGCTGAATTCTTTAACACCCCCGGCGGAATAGCCATCATCATTCTGGCGCAAGTGCTTGCTGTTGTTGCCTTTGTGATGATCTCGCTGTTGTTCCTTGTTTATGGCGACCGCAAAATCTGGGCCGCTGTCCAGATGCGCCGCGGCCCTAACGTGGTCGGCGTCTACGGTCTGCTGCAATCGGTGGCGGATGCGTTGAAATACGTCGTCAAAGAGGTCGTTATCCCCGCAGGAGCCGACCGCACGGTTTTCATACTCGCGCCGCTCACCTCTTTCGTGCTGGCGATGATCGCCTGGGCGGTGATCCCATTCAACGATGGCTGGGTCCTGTCGGATATCAACGTCGCAATCCTCTATGTCTTCGCCGTATCCTCGCTTGAGGTTTATGGCGTGATCATGGGCGGTTGGGCGTCGAACTCAAAGTACCCGTTCCTCGGCTCGTTGCGCTCTGCCGCGCAGATGATTTCATACGAGGTCTCCATCGGCCTGATCATCATCGGTGTGATCATCTCGACCGGGTCGATGAACTTTGGTGACATTGTGCGGGCGCAGGATGGGTCGTTCGGGTTCTTCAGCTGGTACTGGCTGCCGCACTTCCCGATGGTCTTTCTGTTCTTCATCTCGGCGCTGGCTGAGACAAACCGGCCACCGTTTGACTTGCCCGAAGCGGAATCGGAACTTGTGGCGGGTTATCAGGTCGAATACTCGGCCACGCCCTTCCTGCTGTTCATGGCGGGTGAATACATTGCAATTTTCCTGATGTGCGCGCTGACCTCGCTGCTGTTCTTCGGCGGCTGGCTGTCGCCGATCCCGGGCCTGCCCGATGGTGTTTTGTGGATGGTCGCCAAGATGGCGTTCTTCTTCTTCATCTTCGCGATGGTCAAGGCCATCACGCCCCGCTACCGCTATGACCAGCTGATGCGGCTGGGCTGGAAAGTGTTCCTGCCATTCTCGCTGGTCTGGGTGGTGTTCGTGGCCTTTGCGGCGAAATTCGACTGGTTCTGGGGCGCATTTGCCCGTTGGAGCGTAGGAGGCTGATATGGCAAACATCAATTACACCCGCGCTGCCAAATACTTCCTACTGCAGGATTTCTGGGTCGGAATGAAACTGGGTCTGAAGTATTTCTTCGCTCCCAAAGCCACCGTGAACTACCCGCACGAAAAGGGCCCTCTGTCACCGCGTTTCCGCGGTGAACACGCACTTCGCCGCTATCCGAATGGCGAAGAGCGCTGCATCGCCTGTAAACTGTGCGAGGCGGTCTGCCCGGCGCAGGCCATCACCATCGACGCCGAACCGCGAGAAGACGGCAGCCGCCGCACCACGCGCTATGACATCGACATGACCAAGTGCATCTATTGCGGCTTCTGCCAAGAGGCCTGCCCGGTTGATGCCATCGTCGAAGGCCCGAACTTTGAGTTCGCCACGGAAACCCGGGAAGAGCTGTTCTACGACAAGGAAAAACTCCTGTCGAATGGCGAACGCTGGGAAGCCGAGATCGCGCGCAATCTGGAACTGGACGCACCGTACCGATGACTGACAGCCCGACAAATCCGTTCGAGCTGATGATGAAGCAGGCTCAGGACATGGCCAAGGCGATGAACCCGGCGATGGAAAGCTTCTCGCCCAAAGGGTTCGAGGCGCTGTGGCCGACCATGCCGAAAGAGGTCATGGAGATGATGTTCGGCAACACCGTCAACAAGGACGGGCTGGATGCCAAAACACGCCTGCTGCTGACGCTGGCCGGGCTGACCTGTCAGGGCGCTCAGGCGGATTCGGCCGTGCGCCAGACCGTACGTCATGCGCTGGAAGCGGGCGCAAAGAAACAAGAGATCGTGGAAACGATCGGTCAGATGTCGGTTTTTGCCGGCATCCCGGCCATGACCCGCGCGCTGGATCTGGCGCAAGAGGTCATGGGCGACAACGAGGATGAGGATCAATGACCGTCTTTGCCTTCTACCTGTTTGCCATCAGCGCCATCACCGGCGGGCTGTTCACGGTGATCAGCCGCCAGCCGGTGCACTCGGTCCTGTGGCTGATCCTGGCGTTTCTGTCCTCGGCAGGGCTGTTCGTGCTGCTGGGGGCCGAGTTCGTGGCGATGCTGCTGGTCATCGTCTATGTCGGCGCGGTCGCGGTTCTGTTCCTCTTCGTGGTGATGATGCTGGACGTGGATTTTGCCGAGCTCAAGGCCGAAATGGCGCGCTATATGCCGCTGGCCCTGCTGATTGGTCTGATCATCCTGATGCAGTTTGTCATGGCCTTCGGGGCATGGGACAGCGCGCAGGGCGCGGCGGCCAATCTGGCGCAACCCGTTCCAGCGGACCGCCACAACACCGAGGCGCTCGGCGTCATTCTTTATGATCAATACTTCCTTCTGTTCCAACTGGCGGGCCTGATCCTGCTGGTGGCCATGATCGGCGCCATCGTTCTGACTCTGCGCCACCGCAAGGACATCAAGCGTCAGGACATCATAGGCCAGATGATGCGCGACCCGGCCAAGGCGATGGAATTGAAGGACGTGAAACCGGGGCAGGGGTTGTGAGAGGCGAACTCTTGAAAGTTTTAGCCATGACGGCTTGTCTTGCGCTAGCTCCGGCGTCGCTGTTGGCGTGTGAGAGTGCGCCGCAGAACGAGGGTTACAAGTTAAAACGAATGAACTCCGATTGCAGCTTTGTAAATGGCGGTAGAGGGCAATTCGAAACGTTCTCCGGAGAAGCCGTAGTCAATATTGGCAATGGACGCATTGGACAACGTGTGAATGCCGGAGACGGTTGCAGCCCGAAACAAAGCCTGTTCTTTCAAAACTGCGGCAGCGGAGAAGGTATCGTTATCTATGGAGAATATAGGCCGACCAACATCGCCGGTTACGTGCCAAGTTCTATTGATCTGATACAAAAGCCAGAAGGTCCCATCGGACTAACCGCTGAGACAACAGTAGCCGAACTGAAGCAGATTGCATCCGAACATCGATATTCATTCACGAAAGATATCCGGAAGTTCTTTGCTCGAACCAAAAACCACAAACGTATCGACTACACCTGCGGCTGCAAACTCTACTACCCCGACTCGCCAGGAGCGAAGCTATGATCGGACTTGAACACTATCTTACGGTCGCGGCGACGCTGTTCGTCATCGGCATCTTCGGTCTCTTCCTGAACCGCAAGAACGTCATCATCCTGCTGATGAGCATCGAACTGATGCTGCTGGCGGTGAATATCAACCTCGTGGCGTTCTCCAGTTTCCTCGGCGATCTGGTCGGGCAGGTCTTCACGCTGTTCGTGCTGACCGTTGCAGCGGCCGAAGCGGCGATTGGTCTGGCCATTCTGGTCTGTTTCTTCCGCAACCGTGGCACCATCGCGGTTGAAGACGTCAATATGATGAAGGGGTAAGGGAACATGGAAACCACCATCCTCTTTGCCCCGTTGGTGGGCGCGCTGCTCTGCGGGTTCGGCTGGAAGTTCATTGGCGAGAAAGCCGCCATGTGGACGGCCACGGGCCTACTGTTTCTGGCCTGTCTGCTGTCTTGGCTCGTATTCTTCACCTTCGACGGCCACACGCAGCAGATCGAGATCATGCGCTGGATCGAAAGCGGCTCGCTTTCGACAAGCTGGGCCATCCGTCTGGACCGACTGACGGCAATCATGCTGATCGTGGTGACGACCGTCTCGGCGCTCGTGCACCTGTACAGCTTCGGCTACATGGACCACGATCCGCAATGGCGCGAAGGCGAAAGCTATAAACCGCGCTTCTTTGCCTATCTGTCCTTCTTCACCTTTGCCATGCTGATGCTGGTGACGGCGGATAATCTGGTGCAGATGTTCTTTGGCTGGGAGGGCGTCGGCGTCGCTTCATACCTGCTGATCGGGTTCTATTATCGCAAGCCTTCGGCCAACGCGGCGGCGATCAAGGCCTTTGTGGTCAACCGGGTCGGCGACTTTGGGTTTGCTCTGGGCATCTTCGCGCTGTTCTTCCTGACCGACAGTATCAATTTCTCGGACATCTTCGCCTCTGCCCCTGCCTTGGCCGAAGAAAAGCTGCATTTCCTGTGGGGGGAATGGACCGCGATCGAAGTGATCTGCGTTCTGCTCTTCATCGGGGCGATGGGTAAATCGGCGCAGTTGATCCTGCACACATGGTTGCCGGATGCGATGGAAGGCCCGACGCCTGTGTCAGCGCTGATCCACGCTGCGACCATGGTGACCGCAGGCGTCTTTTTGGTCTGCCGCATGTCCCCGCTGATGGAGTTCGCACCGGGCGCGACAGGGTTCATCACTGTTCTTGGGGCCTCGACTGCGTTCTTTGCGGCCACTGTTGGTCTGGTTCAGACCGATATCAAACGTGTCATCGCGTATTCGACCTGTTCCCAGTTGGGTTACATGTTTGTGGCGGCGGGCGTCGGCATGTATTCGGCAGCGATGTTCCACTTGTTCACGCATGCCTTCTTCAAGGCGCTGTTGTTCCTTGGGGCCGGTTCCGTGATCCACGCGATGCATCACGAACAGGAGATGACCGAATATGGCGGTCTGCGCAAAAAGATCCCCTATACCTTCTGGGCGATGATGATCGGTACCCTGGCGATTACCGGTGTTGGCATCCCGCTGACCACCTTTGGGTTTGCCGGTTTCCTGTCAAAGGACGCAATTATCGAAAGCGCCTATGCGGGCGGGTCAAGCTATGGCTTCTGGTTGCTGGTTGTCGCTGCGGCGTTCACCTCGTTCTACAGCTGGCGTCTGATCTTCCTGACCTTCTATGGAGAGCCGCGTGGGGACAAGCATACGCATGATCACGCTCATGAAAGCCCGATGGTCATGCTGGTGCCGCTGGGAGTTTTGTCGCTGGGTGCGGTATTCGCAGGCATGATCTGGTACGGAAACTTCTTTGGCCATGCCGACAAGGTCGGCAAATTCTACGGTATTCCGGTTGCAGAAGCTTCAGAGCATGCCGAGGCCGGTGATCACGCGGCGGCGGATGCGTCGCACGGCCAAGACAGCCATGCCGATGACAGCCAAGCGGCTGACAGCCATGCTGATGAGGCCGCGCATGGTGAGAATGCCGCAGTGGGCGGGGACCACCATTATGTGTTTGCGGGTGAGCCGGGTGAAGGGGCGCTTTATATGGCGCCGGACAACCACATTCTGGACGATGCGCATGCGGCTCCGAAATGGGTCAAGGTTTCGCCATTTGTTGCGATGGTGCTTGGCTTTGTCGTGGCCTATTGGTTCTACATCGTGAACACGTCGCTACCCGCACGTCTGGCGGCAAACCAGCGTCCGCTGTACCTGTTCCTGCTGAACAAATGGTATTTCGACGAAATCTACGACGCGATCTTTGTCAAACCCACTGTCGCCCTTGGCCGGTTCCTGTGGAAACGCGGTGACGGCAATACAATCGACGGCTTCCTGAATGGGGTTGCAATGGGCGTTGTTCCCTTCTTCACCCGCCTCGCAGGCAAGGCGCAGACCGGGTACATCTTTACTTACGCCTTCTGGATGGTATTGGGCATCGCGGCCCTTGTCACCTGGATGTCGATCGGCGGAGGCGCACACTAATGGACAATATCCTATCTATTGTCACCTTTATCCCCGCCATCGCAGCAGGCATTCTGGCGCTGTTCCTGCATGGCAGCGACGTCGCAGCGCAGCGCAACGCCAAGTGGATTGCATTGCTGGCGACAACTGTGACGTTTCTGGTGTCTATTGGCATCTACACAGGCTTTGATCCTTCGAACACCGGCTTCCAGATGGTGGAAGAGGGCGCATGGCTGATGGGTCTGAGATACAAGATGGGTGTGGATGGCATCAGCGTTCTGTTCGTGTTGCTGACCACCTTCATCATGCCGCTGACTATTCTGGCCAGCTGGAATGTGACAGACCGCGTCAAGGAATACATGATTGCCTTCTTGCTGCTGGAAACGCTGATGCTGGGCGTGTTCATGGCGCTGGACCTGGTGCTGTTCTACCTGTTCTTTGAGGCGGGTCTGATCCCGATGTTCCTGATCATCGGGATCTGGGGCGGCAAGGACCGTATCTATGCCAGCTTCAAGTTCTTCCTTTACACCTTCCTCGGCTCGGTGCTGATGCTGGTAGCCATGGTTGCAATGTATGCTGACGCAGGCACTACGGATATTGAAGCGCTGATGGCCCATCAGTTCGCATCCGAGAGTTTCAGCGTGTTGGGCATCTATATCACCGGCGGTATGCAGACGCTGATGTTCCTGGCCTTCTTCGCATCTTTTGCGGTGAAAATGCCGATGTGGCCGGTGCACACCTGGTTGCCCGATGCGCACGTTCAAGCGCCGACGGCGGGCTCGGTTGTGCTGGCGGCGATCCTGTTGAAGATGGGCGGCTACGGCTTTCTGCGGTTCAGCCTGCCGATGTTCCCGGTTGGCTCGGCGGTGATGACTGATCTTGTGCTGTGGATGTCAGCCATAGCGGTTGTCTACACCTCGCTGGTGGCATTGGTGCAGGAAGACATGAAAAAGCTGATCGCGTATTCCTCTGTCGCGCATATGGGCTTTGTCACGATGGGCATCTTTGCTGCGAACCAGCAAGGCATTGACGGCGCGATTTTCCAGATGCTGAGCCACGGGTTTATTTCGGCCGCGCTCTTCCTCTGTGTCGGCGTGATCTATGACCGGATGCACACCCGCGATATCGATGCCTATGGCGGTCTGGTCATCCGGATGCCCGCCTATGCACTGGTCTTCATGCTGTTCACCATGGCCAATGTCGGACTGCCGGGCACCAGCGGGTTTGTTGGTGAGTTCCTGACACTCATGGGCACATTTCAGGTCAACACCTGGGTGACTGCTGTTGCGGCGACCGGTGTGATCTTCTCGGCAGCCTACGCGTTGTGGCTCTACCGCCGCGTTGTCTTTGGGGACCTGATCAAGGAAAGCCTGAAGGCGATGACCGACATGAGCTCTCGCGAGCGGCTGATTTTTGCCCCGCTGATCGTGATGACGATCCTGTTGGGGGTCTACCCGTCGCTGGTGACCGATGTGATCGGGCAATCGACGACGGCACTCATTTCGAACTATGACACGGCTCTGGCCGCGGCTGAGGCTGCGACCCAGACTGCCGCTTCGCATTAAGGGAGCTTTGGAGACATGATCCAGGCTGATCTGACAATTATCCTGCCGGAAATCGTTCTGGCGATCTATGCGATGGTGGCTCTGTTGGGGGCAGTCTACACGTCGAAAGACGGGCTGGCTTCGGTTCTGGTCTGGACCACGGCGGGCCTGATGGCGGTCCTGGCGATCTGGATCGCCACCCAGGGCAGTGGCACCAACGTGGCCTTCAACGGCATGTTCGTAGATGACGGGTTCGCGCGTTTTGCCAAAGTTGCCATCCTTTTGTCGGCAGGTGCCGTTCTGGTGATGAGCCAGGAATACATGGCACGCCGGGGTCTGCTGCGCTTTGAATATCCGCTGCTGGTGGCGCTTGCTGCCGTTGGTATGATGATGATGGTCAGCGCGGGCGATCTGATGTCTCTTTACATGGGGCTCGAGCTGCAATCCCTTGCGCTGTATGTTGTTGCCGCGCTGCGTCGTGACAGTGCGAAATCAACCGAAGCAGGGCTGAAATACTTTGTTCTGGGCGCTCTCAGTTCAGGTCTGCTGCTGTATGGTGCGTCGCTGGTCTATGGGTTCACCGGCACGACACTGTTCTCGGGCATTATTCAGACGGTCCATCATGGGGACGTCTCGGTTGGTCTGTTGTTTGGCCTGATCTTCCTGATCTCGGGTCTGGCATTCAAGGTGTCGGCGGTTCCGTTCCATATGTGGACGCCAGATGTCTATGAAGGGTCGCCGACGCCAATTACGGCTTTCTTTGCCACCGCGCCGAAAGTCGCAGCAATGGCCTTGTTTGCACGTCTTCTGCATGACGCCTTCGGAGGCGTGGTCAAAGACTGGCAGCAAGTGATTGTTTTGCTGTCGGTGCTGTCGATGCTGCTGGGGGCGGTTGCCGCAATTGGTCAGCGCGACATCAAGCGACTGATGGCGTTCTCGTCGATTGCCCATATGGGCTATGCGCTGATCGGTCTGGCGGCTGGTACCGAGTTGGGTATTCAGGCGATGCTGATGTATCTGGCGATTTACGTGACCATGAACATTGGCACGTTTGCGTTTATCCTGATGATGGAACGCGACGGCAAACCCGTCACTGACATTGATGCGCTGCGCCAGTATTCCAAACGTGATCCGGGCAAGGCCCTTGCTGTTCTGATCCTGATGTTCTCGCTTGCCGGTGTCCCACCGATGCTGGGTTTCTTTGCGAAGTTTGGTGTTTGGCGGGCTGGTGTAAGTGCCGATTTGACCGGCCTTGTTGTGGTCTCAGCCATCGCATCGGTAATTGGCGCCTTCTATTACCTGCGGATCGTGTTCTACATGTATTTCGGGGCCGAGAACGAGGACCCGATCGAAACGCGGTCGACACCCGTTCTATGGGTCGCCCTGATGGGATCCGCGGCGCTGATGCTGATCGGGGTCTTCTATCAGTTCGGGATCGAGGGCGCGGCCGCTGCCGCGGCGGCGACTCTTGTCAACTGAACGTTTTGCACAATCTGAGAGAGGGGCTCGGTCGCGTGACCGGGCCTTTTTGATATGACCAAGTGGCCACAAGGCTATGGCCTGCACGAGGTGCAGGAAGTCGATAGCACACTCAACGAAGCGGCGCGGATTGCCCCCAATGCCCGTGGTCCTGTCTGGATCATGGCGCATCATCAGACGGCTGCGCGTGGGCGACGCGGACGGTCATGGGCCAACCCCATGGGCAACCTTGCCGCGACCCTTTTGATGCGCCCCGAAGGTGCACCAGAACAAGCGGCACTGCGCAGTTTTGTTGCGGCACTGGCTCTGTTTGACGCTTGCGTCTCTGTGACAGGGCGTGCCGCGGGGTTGTCGTTGAAATGGCCCAATGACGTACTGCTGAACGGTGGTAAGCTTGCTGGTATTTTGCTGGAAAGCGCCGGTCAGGGGCGCGGTGTAACGCATCTGTCGATCGGTATTGGCGTGAATTTGGCCAGCGCCCCAGACGCCGACGTGGTAGAACCGGGCGCGGTCCGTCCCGTCTCGCTGTTGTCGGAAACCGGTGCAAACGTCACGCCCGAGGATTTTCTGACCGAGCTTGCCTCGGCCTATGCCAAATATGAAACTCAGTTTGTTACCTACGGGTTCGAACCCATTCGCACTGCGTGGCTGTCCCGTGCTGCCCGGCTGGGCGAGGTTATCACGGCCCGTACCGGAACGTCCGAGACGGTTGGGACCTTCGAAACGGTAGACGCAAGCGGTAACCTTGTCTTAAACACCGCCAAAGGCCGCGTGAGCATTCCTGCGGCGGATGTCTATTTCTGAAAGGGGCGCAAATGCTTCTGGCCATTGATTGCGGCAATACCAATACAGTCTTTTCAATCTGGGACGGTCAGGAATTTCTGTGCACCCTGCGTACCTCGACCCATCACGCACGCACGGCGGACGCCTATTTCACTTGGTATTCGACGCTGGTGAAACATTACGGGATCGAGGCGAATATCTCGGATGTCATCATTGCCTCGACTGTGCCGCGCGTCGTGTTCAACCTGCGCATCTTTGCTGATCGCTTTTTTGGGTGCAGGCCGCTGGTGGTGGGTAGGCCGGACTGCCTGTTGCCCGTGCCTCCGCGTGTGGATCAAGGAACTGTGCCGGGCCCGGATCGACTGGCCAACGCGGTTGGCGCATTTGACCGTCATGGCGGCAATGTCGTCGTGGTGGACTTTGGTACCGCAACAAATTTCGACGTTGTCGCCGCGGACGGTGCCTATGTAGGGGGCGTCATCGCTCCGGGTGTTAACCTCAGCCTTGAGGCTTTGCATCAGGGCGCAGCCGCACTGCCGCATATCGACATCACGCGACCCGAGAAGGTGATCGGTACAAATACGGTTGGTTGTATCCAGTCGGGCGTGTATTGGGGATACTCCGGCCTGATCGAGGGGCTGATCGCGCGGATCAAGGCCGAATATGGAATGCCGATGAAAGTCGTGGGAACCGGAGGGTTGGCCCCCTTGTTCGATCAGGCCGACGTGGGGTTCGACGTAATCGAAGATGATTTGACGATGCACGGCTTGACCGTGATTCATCGCTACAACAAGGAAAATGGCTCGATATGAGCAGTGAAAGATTGATCTACCTGCCGCTGGGTGGCGCGGGCGAAATTGGCATGAATGCCTATGTGTACGGATATGGTCAGCCCGGGCAGGAACGCCTGATCCTGGTGGATCTGGGCGTCACCTTTCCCGATATGGACACAACTCCGGGCGTCGACCTGATCTATGCGGATATTTCATGGTTGAAAGAACGGGCCGACCGGCTGGATGGCGTTTTCATCACCCATGCGCATGAAGATCATGTCGGCGCGGTGGCTCATTGCTATGAGGCTCTGGGAGCTCCGATCTATGCCCGGGCTTTCACGGCCAATATCGCGCGTCGCAAGATGGAAGAATATGTGCACCCGACCGATGCGGTGACAACCGTGTCCGCTTGGCCTGAAACGGTTTCAGTCGGACCGTTTACCGTCGGTTTCCTTCCGGTTTCACACTCGATCCCGGAAAGTGCTGCGTTGGTCATCGACACGCCCGCAGGACGCGTGGTGCACTCGGGTGATTTCAAGCTGGATGCAAACCCGGTAGTGGGCGAACCCTTCGATCCCGACCTGTGGGCCGAGATTGCCAAGCCGGGTGTCAAGGCGTTGGTTTGCGACAGCACGAATGTTTTCTCGGCGCATCCGGGCCGTTCGGAATCCGAGGTCGGGCCAGAGATTACAAAGCTAGTCGAAAGCGCCGAGGGCATGGTTGTGGCTACCACCTTTGCGTCGAACGTGGCACGGGTCAAAACATTGGCCGAGGCGGGCGCACGCGCGGGGCGTTCAGTTGTGTTGCTGGGGCGCGCAATGCGGCGGATGATCGAGGCCGCGACCGAAACGGGTATCCTGTCGGACTTCCCCAAGGTGATCAGCGCGGAAGAGGCGCTGGACCTGCCGCGCCAGAACCTGATGCTGATCGTGACCGGCAGCCAGGGCGAACGCCGTGCGGCAAGCGCGCAACTGGCCCGCGGCAAGTACCGTGGTCTGGAACTGTCCGAAGGCGACCTGTTCCTGTTCTCGTCAAAGACCATTCCCGGAAATGAACGTGGCGTGATTTTCATCATGAACCAGCTCAGTGAAAAGGGCGTGGATGTAGTGGATGACAGCTCGGGCCTCTATCATGTCTCTGGCCATGCGAACCGGCCCGATCTTGAGAAGGTGCACGCGCTGATCGATCCGCAAGTTGTGATCCCAATGCATGGAGAGCACCGGCACCTGCGCGAGCATGTCAAACTGGCTGAGCAGGGTGGCAGAACGGGCGTGCTGGCCGTGAACGGCACCATGCTGAATCTCAGCGGCAATGCACCCGTGGTGGTCGACTATGTCGAAACCGGGCGTACCTATCTGGACGGTACGGTGAAAATCGGTGCGATGGACGGTGTGGTACGTGACCGTATTCGCATGGCGCTGAACGGCCACGTAACTGTGACAGTCGTTCTGGACGAAGAAGACGAGCCGCTGGGCGAACCGTGGTGCGATACGATGGGTCTGCCCGAGGTCGGAACGTCCCGGGCCGGATTGGTCGAGGTGTTGGAAGAAGACCTGAACCAGTTCCTGATGCGGGCGGCAGCCAAGACCCTACGGGATGACGACAAGCTTGAAGACGAAATGCGCCGGATCGTGCGTCAGACGGCAAAAGCGGAAATCGGCAAAAAGCCCGAAGTGACGGTAGTTGTCAGCCGGATGCGGTGAAACTGACCGGTCAATCCTGCTCGGGCATTGGATAGCCTCTGAGCCGCAGGAATAGATTGGCTTCTTCGTTGTTCTGATAGAACGGAACCGATATTGGCGGCTCGGGTGAGGTCACCCGGGCTGCGACCTCGGCCAGAACAACCTCGGTGATAAACGGCAAATCCAGGTCGCGCGCCCGATCCAGTTCCACCCATTGCAGATGCGACAGCTCGTCCGAGGCATGGCTGAAATCATCCAGATCGCCCTGCAGCGCATCGGCATCGACCAGAAAAAACCGCGCATCGAACCGGCGGGGGCGGCCGGGCGGTGTGACTGCGCGAAAAACAAATTGCAGCGCAGCGGCCGACGGCACGTAACCCATGGCGGAAAAGCTTTGCCAGTCGTCAGGAACGTTGCCCGGCCAGCGTCCTGTCTGGCCCAGGACAAGTCCTGTTTCTTCCCAAAGCTCGCGAATTGCTGCGGCGGCAAGGGCGTGTTGTTTTCCGGATTCCGCCTGTTCCGCCAACCTCTCAGAACACAGGTCAGGCAGTGCGGTCGCAAGCGGTACATCCGCATCCGCCGGATCGACCGCTCCACCGGGGAACACGAATTTGTTGGGCATGAACACAGCCTTGGACCCACGTTGACCCATCAGGATCGACGGATTGGTCCACCTGTTCCGCAGCACGATGACGGTTGCGGCGTCGCGGATGGCGGTCTTGTCGGTCATCATGCCTAAAACAATCGCTTCTTCCGGCTCATGAATCGTTGCCAAAACCGTGCATACGACGCGCCCACTGATAGGCGACCACAGCGCCTTTCAAACGGGGGAGCAAAAACAGCGACAGTGCAACGCAAGCAATGGAAAACCCGATGGCCATCACCCATGGGTCCGGGCGCCAGTTCACATACGAGACGTGCAGGGCCGGGGCCAACAAATGCCCGACCAGCAGGATCGTCAGATAGGCGGGCCCATCATCGGCGCGATGATGAAACAGTTCCTGTCCACAGTTCGAGCAGGTGTCATTCACTTTTAGGTAGCTGTGCAACAGCTTGCCTTCGCCGCAACTAGGGCACTTGCACCGAAACCCTTTGACCAAAGCGGGCCAGGTTTCACGCTCGCTCTGGGTTGTGGTGTCGATCGTCTGATCCGTCATAATATAACTCGCGCAGTAATCTTTGGCGGATAATGCGCCTGAACGGGTGGTTTTTAAAGGGGGGTGCGTCGCTTTGCAACGCATCTAAGGTGAACCACGTCGTGAAATACCGAGATGGTTCAAAAAAAGTTGCTGACACTGCGACGGAATTCCCTGCCTCGCGCGTTTGAATGGATATGAGCAGCGGCACTCAGGCCGCGTCAACAAGGGAAAACCGAAATGAAAAACGCAAAGTTCATCACGGCGATTGTCCTGTCGGGTGTTGCAATCACCGGCACGTCTGTTCTGGCGGCTGGCCCGGGTGGTCGTGAGCCAGTGTCCTTTCAGGAATTGGATGCCAATGGCGACGGTCAAGTGACACAGCAGGAAATGGAAGCACATCGCACCGAGCGTTTCTCGGCCGCTGATACTGATGGGGACGGCCAGCTCAGCCTTGAGGAGATGCAGGCCGCCGCTCAGAAAAAAGCAAACGACCGCGTCACCAAAATGTTCGAAAACAACGATGCGAACAAAGACGGGTTCCTAAGCCAGGACGAGTTGCCGAAACCGCGCCGGGGTGACAAGATGTTTGACCGGATGGATGCAGATAACAGTGGTGGAATATCGGAACAGGAATTTGCCGATGCCAAAGACCGGATGGGACGGCACCATAAGAAAAAGCACCACAAGTCGGGTGCAATCGACAACTGATGCAGGGTGGAGGACCTGACCTCCCACCTACACGATGTTCGCGGTGCGGGTTGCACCGCGAGCTCTCTCAGCGACGATGTGTTGCTGGGCCAATTTGCTGAGGGTGACGCACAGGCTGCGCGGGTCTTAACAGATCGCCTTGGGCCGCTTTGTTATTCCGTCGCGTTGCGTATGTTGGGCAATCGGGCCGAGGCAGAAGACGTAACGCAGGAGGCGATGATGCGGATGTGGCAGATGGCGCCGGAATGGGTGCCGGGTCAGGCCAAAGTGTCGACATGGCTGTATCGCGTGACGTTGAATCTGTGTGTGGACATTCGGCGCAGGAAGTCCCCCGGCAGGTTGTCGGATATTCCTGAGCCAGAAGATGGCAAAGCCAGCGTAGCCGACCGACTGCAGGATGAGGCCCGCGTGGATGCGTTGCAGCTTGCCCTGTCTCAGCTGCCCGAAAGGCAGAGGCAGGCAGTGATTCTGCGCCACATCGAAGAGTTGCCCAACCCTGAAATTGCCGGGATCATGGGAATTTCAGTAGAAGCGGTTGAAAGTTTGACCGCGCGGGGCAAACGAAGTCTGACCGCGATACTGGCCGGGCGACGTGAAGAACTGGGGTATGACGATGACGGATGAAAACCTGGAACTGGATCATTTGTTTGCGCAGGCTCGGCAAAACCGACCGGCGCTGCCCGACGATCTGGCCGTGCGCATTCAGATTGATGCTGAAAAACTACGCCTGAGTCGCTTAAGGCCTGAACCGCGTCCTCAATCTTCGATCTGGCATCGAATGATGGACAACGTAGGTGGCTGGCAGGGGTTGGGCGGCTTGATCGCCGCAAGTGCGGCGGGGCTCTGGATCGGCTTTTCCGCGCCGGGGTTCCTGCCTGATCCCGCCAATCTGCTGGCATCGCAGGAGACGGTCCTTTTTGTGGCGGACCTTGGGTATGACACGAGTTTTCTGGAGAGCACTGAATGAATGCTGCCCCTAAACCGAAACGCCGGTGGATGACGGTTTTGCTGGTTTCGTCATTGGCACTGAACCTGTTGGTTGTCGGTGTTGCAGTCGGAACCGTGCTGCGCCTGAAGGATGGAGATCACACCGAGGCACCGCCGGGGTTCGGTCCTGCGCTGTATCGCGCTTTGCCGAAAGATGACCGCAAAGCGATGCGAGGGGAACTGTCTGCGCTGCGCGAAAAAGACTTAAGGGGGCGCAAACAGGACTTTCAAGCCCTGAGCCTGGCGCTGCGCAGGGTGCCCTTCGATCCGGTCGCCGTTGAAGTGTTGTTGCAGCAACAGTCGCAGGCGACGGCAGAACTGCAACTAGCATTGCAGACACAATGGCTGGCTCGCGTCACCGCGATGAGTGACGCAGAGCGGCAGTCTTATGCGGACAGGTTGCAAAAGATCGTCGAACGCGGGCCGCATGGGCACAAGAAAAAGGATTGACGGGTTCAGGCTGCGCTTTGCCTGATACTCACCTGATTGCGCCCCGCTTTTTTTGCCGCGTAAAGGGCTTTGTCGGCGGCTTTCAGGATATCTTCAACAGGAACGGGTGTGCGTTCTTTTCCCGGCGTACCCGATTGCGGCATCTCCAGCCCAATGCTGATCGTGACGTTAACCCGCAAACCTTGGTCCGATAGTCGGAACGGGGCGCGACAAATGCTGTCACAGATGGTCTCAGCCAGTTTTCTGGCTTGCTTTTGTGACACATCAGGTACTGCAAACATGAACTCTTCACCTCCGATACGGGCGACAAAACCTTTGGATCCAAGTGCGCTTTGCATGCGTTTTGCGGCCTGCGTCAGAACACAATCACCGGCGCCATGGCCATGGCAGTCATTGATGGTCTTGAAGTGGTCCAGATCCGCCAGCATGACGGCAAAGCCACGTCCGGTACGGGCAGACTGGCGCGCGATCTGATCCAATGCCCGCATGGCGTAACGACGATTGTGCAGCCCGGTCAGCGGGTCAATCCAGGACTCGGCGATCCCTTTTCTCAGTGATACGCGCAAATGATCAAGCCGTGCCTTGCGCGCAATCTGATTGTTCAGCCGCAACAGGATCTCTTGCGCGCAGAACCCCCCCAGGCATACGGCGTCCGCTCCTCTGTCCAGCGCTTCCGAGGCCTGCACGGCGTCGTTGTCCTGCAGGATGCCAATCAGGACAGTGTTCCGGGTTGCTGCGCGTGACCTGAGATCTGCAAGGATATTCAGCGCGGACGGGGGCGAGCCCAGTTCGACCACAATCGCGTCCGGTATCGGCCCGGACAAAACGCCTTGCAGGTTCGATTGAAGATGCCAGGACAGATCGAAATGGTGGTGGCCTTGCAAGGCCTTGTGCCAAAGGGCACCAGTTCGGACAGTATCGGTCAAGATATCAACCCGGGCCGCGTTCGGTGGGCTGATCATGACAGGGGCGGGTTCCCCAAACCCAATAGGTTGCGATCCGTTGCTGACCTGCAAATCTTGAGTAGCTGCACGCGCGCGCAAAAGGCTGCGAATGCGTGCCAGTAGCAACGTATCTTTGAAAGGGTGCGTCAACACATCGTCCAGCCCGTCTTTCAGGGCACGCAGGCGCGCGTTTTTGTCATTCTGTGCTGCCAGTACGACAACGGGCACGTCATCAAGGCCTGATACTTCGGTGAGGGCTTTCTTGACATCTGCGGCTGTTCCATCGGGCAATGTTTGGGCCGTCAGAACAAGGTCTGGCTGCACGCGACGGGCAAGGGCTTGTAGCCCTTCAAGTTTTCCACCCTGCACCACGTGGTACCAGGCAGCAGTCAGTTGAACCTTCAGCATTATGCGGTTGGTTGATACCCCGTCGAGGACAAGGATGGTGCCTTGCACAGACATAGTCGTTCACCGTTGATTGCATGCGTGAACAAATTGTTTATGAGTCTGGTTAACAAACTCTTTCCAACACCATTCTCTGAGCGCGGTTTATGCCCCTATCGCCCGATTTAGCCGAGACTCTTGCTCTGACAGCCCTGGGGTGGCTGGTCAGCAATGACGAGCTTTTGCCTGTATTTCTTGGCTCGACAGGCGCTTCGATCGGGGATGTTCGCAATCGGGCCGGTGATAGGGACTTTCTGGCTTCGGTTCTCGATTTTCTGGTGCTTGACGATTCGTGGGTCATGGCGTTTTGTGACGCCAACTCGATCGCCTATGATCACCCGGCCCAAGCGCGGGCCGTTCTGTCAGGCGGTGGCGATGTACACTGGACCTGAGCACCTTTTCCGCAGGAGCACGCGATGCCAATAGAAGCAATCGTCTTCGACAAGGATGGCACTTTGTTCGATTTTGCCAAAACCTGGGGAACCTTCGGGCGCTCGTTGCTGATGCGTCTGACAAAGGGGGATGTAGACCGGGCGGTGGAACTCGGGAGCGTCATCGGGTTTGACTACGAGCAAGAGCGGTATGCCACAGATAGCATTGTGATCGCCGCAACGGTCGAAGAAATCGCCGAGGTGCTTATTGCGCATGTTGACGATGTGACATTGCAGGAAGTTGTGGACATGATGAATGCCGAGGCCGCGGCGGCTCCTCAATCCCCTGCCGTGCCGTTGGGCCCATTCCTGAAAGGGTTGCAGCAATCCGGGATCAAACTGGGCGTTGCGACAAATGACAGCGAGCATCCGGCATTGCAGCATCTGGAATCTGCTGGAATACGCGAACACTTCGATTTTATCGCCGGGTATGACAGTGGTCATGGGTTCAAACCGGGGCCAGGTCAGTTGCTGGCCTTTGCCGCACAGGTCGGGGTCGAGCCGTCGCGCATTGCAATGGTGGGTGACAGTGTTCATGACCTGCAAGCGGGGCGCGCAGCCGGGATGATCACCATTGGCGTTTTGACCGGATTGGCAGAAGCAGATGCGCTGGCACCGATGGCGGATGTGGTCCTGCCGGATATCGGTCACATTCCTGCATGGCTGGCCGAAAAATGATGCGTTGATCCGGAAAATCAACGCACAATTATAGAAAACCGACAAGCTCTGTCGCAGATGGAGCGGCCAGAAATGCGTCTTCGGGTCTTGCTTGTATCAAGCCAGAACGGAGGCAACCATGGCCGAGACCAACACACGCAAACGCCGCGGCGGAGGACGCGCAGGTGCGGCAGCACGCAGGGGCAGCGCGGTGATTGACCAGATGCCGTGGGACCCACCCATCAATATAGATCGCCCGACTGAACCGCTGGATCAGGCCGGGATCGAAGCGATCCATGAAGGGGCCATGCGTATTCTGGAAGAGATCGGGATCGAATTCTACAATGAAGAGGCAATCGGCATCCTGCGCGAGGCGGGGTGCACGATCGATGGTGACAACGTCCGCATGGGGCGTGATTTCGTCATGGAGATGATCGCCAAGGCGCCCAGCCAGTTTTCCATCACGCCCCGCAATGTTGACCACAGGATCGAGATCGGTGGAAAGAACATCCTGTTCGGCAACGTTTCGTCGCCGCCTAATTACTGGGACATGGAGATTGGAAAGAAAGTGCCCGGCAATCGCGAGATGTGCCAGAATCTTCTGAAACTGACGCAGTACTTCAACTGTATTCACTTCGCAGGCGGATATCCTGTAGAACCCGTCGATATTCATGCCAGCGTCCGGCATCTGGATGTGCTGTATGACAAGCTGACCCTGACCGACAAGGCGATGCACGCTTATTCGTTGGGTAAGGAACGTGTCGAAGATGTGATGGAAATGGTGCGCATCGCGGGCGGTCTCAGCCATGAGGAATTCGAAGCCTCGCCGCGGATGTACACCAACATCAACTCGACCTCGCCGCTGAAGCATGACCATCCGATGATTGATGGCTGCCTGAGATTGGCGCGGCGCGGGCAGGCAATTGTCGTAACCCCCTTTACGCTGGCGGGGGCAATGGCACCGGTAACGATGGCGGGGGCGGTTGCCCAATCCCTGGCCGAAGCCTTATGCGCTATCGCTTTGTTCCAATATGTGCGCCCCGGTATTCCCTGCGTAATCGGAACGTTCACGTCGAACGTGGACATGAAATCAGGCGCGCCCGCTTTCGGGACGCCGGAATACATGCGCTCGACCCAGATGACCGGGCAGATGGCGCGATATTATGGGCTGCCGCTGCGTTCATCCGGTGTGTGTGCGGCCAATGTGCCAGACGGGCAATCCGTGTGGGAAACCTCGAATTCGCTCTGGGCGGCCGTGCAGTCGGGCACCAACATGGTGTACCACGCCGCCGGTTGGCTGGAAGGCGGCCTGATCGCAAGCCCGGAAAAATTCATTATGGATTGCGAGGTTTTGCAGCAAATTCAGCGCTATATGAACCCTGATCTAACCGCGACCGGACCGGATGAGATTGCTTTGGATGCCATCCGCGCGGTTGGCAATGACGGTCACTTTTTTGGAATCCAACACACACAGGATCGCTACACCACGGCCTTCTACCAGCCCTTCCTGAGCGACTGGAAGAACTATGAGGGCTGGGAGGCCGCCGGAGGCATCTGGACGGCTGAGCGTGCGCATCACATGTTCAAAGAGATCATCTCGAGCTTTGAGGCACCTCCGATGGACGATGGTATCCGCGAGGAACTGGCCGAGTTCGTTGAACGCCGCAAGGCTGAAGGCGGCGCGCCGACGGACTTCTGACAGGGCGGGTAGTGTCGACTTGATACTCCGTTGCTTTCACAGCAACTCGGGGCGAATTTTGGCTATTTGTTAAGGTTTCTCAGACCACAGTGCCAAGGACACCAATCTGAGGCATCCGATGCATGGTCTGATCAATCGGGCGATACAGTCCTTTGTCGGCGCGACCTACGGGCAATCCTGCTGGGTTCGCGTGACCGAAGGTGCGCGGCTAGGGTTTGTCGAGTTTGAAGCCATGCTCATCTATGATGATGACATGACGACCCGGTTGCTCGAGGCCCTGAGTATTGACCTCAACCGACCACAGGCGGAAATCCTCGAAGATCTGGGAACATATCTGGTGTCCCATCCGAACATGGAAGGGCTGCGCCGACTGCTCAGGTTTGGGGGTGTCACCTATGTTGAGTTCCTTCATTCCCTTGATGATCTTGCGGATCGTGTAAGACTGGCTGTCTCTGATCTGAATTTGCCTGCGCTTGAGTTGAGAGAGCTTTCAGCCACGGAATACCAGTTGTGCTGCCTTCCGGACTTACCAGGATTTTCCAGTGTTATGGTCGGGGTCCTGCGCGCGATGGCCGATGATTATGGTGCGCTGGTGATGCTGTCGCATGAGGGTCGTCAGGAGTGTTGTGAAATTATTTCAATCATTTTGGTAGAAAGCGCCTTTGCCGAGGGGCGCCATTTTGATCTGGGGGCTCGGAACAGATGACACATACTCAGGAACTGGCAGATCTTCTGGAAACGCTTTGCCCGATGTTCCTGTTGGTGGACCGAAGCGGATGCATTCAACAAGCGGGTCCGACACTGCAAAAGCTGCGGCCCGAATTGCCTTTGGTCGGGCTGGGGGTTCTGGACGTGTTCGAGCTGATCCGCCCCAGAACAGTCACCACCCTTCCCGCGTTGATGTCGATGGCCGGTGCCAAACTGCATCTGAGATTTCGCGATGAACCGCGTACGACCCTGAAAGGCCTGGTCGCGCCCTTGCCCGACTCGGGCGGTGCAGTCATCAATCTGTCATTCGGTATTTCGATTTTGGATGCGGTTCGGGATTACGCCCTGACAAGCGCTGATTTTTCCGGCACTGACCTGGCGATCGAGCTGTTGTATCTGGTCGAAGCCAAATCCGCCGCGATGGAAGCGTCTCGTTCACTTAATCTCAGGCTTCAGGGGGCAATGCTAGCCGCGGAAGAGCAGGCATATACCGATACATTGACAGGATTGAAGAACCGCCGCGCGATGGATCATTTGTTGGGGCATCTGATCCTGGCAAATTCTACATTTGCCCTTATGCATCTGGATTTAGACTTCTTTAAATCCGTGAATGATCGGCTGGGCCATGCCGCTGGGGATTACGTTCTGCAACAGGCGGCCCGCATCATGCTTGAAGAGACGCGTGGAGACGATACGGTTGCGCGGGTTGGAGGGGATGAGTTTGTCATAATTTTCAAGGGCCTGACGCGGGAAGAAACTCTGGAGTCCATCGCCGGCCGTCTGATCGCAAGGTTGAATGAACCCATGATGTTTCAGGACCAACCGTGCTGTATCTCTGCAAGTATCGGAACGGCCTTGTCCACCCAGTTCAAGGTTCCCAAAGCCGCCGACATCCTTCACGCCGCCGACGTCGCCCTTTATCAGGCCAAGCGAGACGGCCGGTCCTGTCACCGCCTGTATTCCACGCTGATCAAAGCGCAAACCTGAGTTTTTCCTGTTTCCGGGTCGGAGATTTCAGGCGAATTTTCAAGCGAGCTGAACGGCCTTTGTTAACTGCTTGGCAATCTGGTGCCGGATGGGTGGCAGTTCCCCTACCACTGGCAGCAGAACGCCTTTGAACCCTGCTTGGCTCAATCCGGCGGGCACGTCGTCCACTGCGTGCCCCCCGGTGCAGGCAAAGAACGGAAGGCACAGCGCCTGAGCCCCCGTGCCGGTTGCGGCTTCGGAAATGTATGGCGGTTCTTCAACAAACCCAACGCGGACAGATTTGAAAGCCAGCATTTCTTGAAGTTGCGATGCGAAGTTCAGAGCCACGACCGAGGGGTTTCGGCTACGCCCTGACCCATGTGCTGCAAAGACCAGGTCGGTCGACGCAGCTGCCCAATTCCTTTCGGACAATTCGGATTGCAGGGCGCGTGCGGTCAATTCCGGTAGCTCTGGGTCAACACCCAACGGGTCTAGAATGCGCGCTTTGTGATCCCCTAATCGTTTGGGCAAAGCGCTGGTGACAAACCATCCATTTGCCATGAAAAGCGGATAAATGACCGTGTTTTCCGGCAGGCTGCTCAGCTTAGCCTCGAACGCGCCGGGCGCGGCCAGAGTTGCGGCATGCACCGTTACATGCTCGGTCAGGGCGTCGACCGTAGCCGCGAACGCAGCCAAAGCAGCCTCGGCCGGTTCTGGATCGGACGGCTGACCATGTGCGACGATGATGGCATGTGGCATTTGGATCTCCTGACACGAAATGCGTTAGGTGCCTCTGTGCGAACCGAAGTCAACACTACTGTTAGCCCAGAACCGTTAGCCAAAGCCAGACAGTCAGGATAGATGTGGCTGTCCCAATGAGAACAGCCGAAGCTGCCACCCGCTTGGCGCGGCCATACATGTTAGCAAAGATATAGGCGTTGAACCCCGGCGCCATGGCTGCGTTCAACACGCCCGAGCGGAACAGGTCCTGAGGCAGCCCTGTGGATTTGCCGAATATCCACACAAGGCTGGGATGCAGCATCAGCGAGATACAGCAAACAAAAGCGATGGTGCGCAGATCGCCTTCGGGTTTGTATTTGACCAGTACCCCGCCCAGTGCAAACAGGGCGCCAGGCAGGGCGGCCCGCGTGATCAGACCAAGGGCTTCGTCCACCACAGCCGGGATGTCCAAACCGGATAGATTAACCACGAATCCCAGTGCAATACCAAGGATCAGCGCGTTCTTGAACATTGCCGACAGAACAGAACGCGCCATGCGTACGCCACCGTTTCCGCGATTGCGGACAACCTCCATCACCGTGATCCCTACGCCGTAACAAAACGGGGAATGGAAGGCGATAATCGCATAGTTGCCTGTCAGGTTCTCGGGACCATAAGCGCGTTCGGTAATCGGCAATCCCAGCAGAACCGAGTTAGAGAACAGGCAACAAAACCCGATTGCCACGCAGTCTTCCCATTCGCGGCCGAAAATGATGCGCGCACCAAAAAGACCAGCGATGAAACACAAGGCGGCGGCGGAATAGAAACTGGCCAAAAGCCGGGGATCGAAACTGGCGCTGAGGTCCAGATGCGCGATGGCAAGAAACAACAGGCATGGGATCGCGAACCCTTGCGTAAATCTCATCAGCCCGTCGACATGGTCTTCTTTGAAATATCCTGTTCGTGTTGCCGTGTAGCCGGCACCGATCACAAGAAAGACAGGAAGAATGACGTCAATCAGACTTTGCAGCATTTGGCCCCCGTGCAACGGCCAGGTTGCGATATCTTATGCAAAAGGAACAGGGGCCTGAAACGCGTGATGTATCACCATCCCGTCATAGGCGGGGGTGATATTGTCCGGAGTTTCTGCATCGAGGGTCATATAATCCAGATCGATATGCATGTTGGTTAGAATCGCCTGTTTTGGTTGCAGCTTCTCAATCCACTCAAGCGTTTTTTCCAGATGTGCATGTGTGGGATGAGGGCTTCGGCGCAGGGCGTCGATTATAAGATATTCCAACCCTTCCATTTCAGGCCATGCGTCGTCGTATATTTCGGCAACATCCGGCAAATAGGCGAGCCGTCCCATGCGAAAACCTAGAGAATCTATCGAGCCGTGATTGACCTTGAATGGACGAAACGGAATGGGCCCGCCGGGTCCATCAATTTCGAACGGTCCGTCGATGGACTTGAGGTCGAGGATCGGAGGATAAGGTGACCCTTCGGGTTGAATGAAGGCGTATCCAAACCGCCCCAGCAGGGCGTTCTGGGTATCACCATCAGCCCAGACCGGTACACGGGTTTTCATGTTGAACACGATCATGCGCAGGTCGTCGATTCCATGGACATGATCCGCGTGAGAGTGTGTATAGACTACACCATCAAGCCGCCCGGTGCCCGTGTCCAGCAACTGGCTGCGCATGTCCGGGGTCGTATCAATCAACACTGAGGTTGTGCCGCCGGGGCCGTTACGCTCGACAAGCAGGGAACAGCGCCGGCGAATGTTCTTGGGGTTAGCAGGATCGCAAGCACCCCAGTGGCCACCCAACCGGGGTACGCCGCCTGACGATCCGCAGCCCAGAATGGTAAATCGCAATTCGGTCATGCAGCGGCCCTGTTCGTTGCCGCCTTGCTGAACAGCCGGTCAAAGTTCGCCTGAGTTTGGGCGGCAAAAGCCGGATACTCCAGACCGAACACTTCAGCCCCTTTTCGGGCTGTATGTGCGGTATAGGCCGGTTCGTTTCGCTTGCCACGATAAGGGGGCGGCGCAAGATAGGGCGCATCGGTTTCCACCAGAATGCGATCCACCGGCGCGCTTGCGAAAATGTCGCGCAACTCCTGGCTTTTGGGAAAGGCCGCAATGCCGGACATGGACAGATAAAACCCAAGATTCAGCGCGGCTTTGGCCAACTCGGCCGAGGACGAGAAACAGTGCATCACGCAGGAATAGGGCGCATTGCGATACTCTTCGGCCAGAATTTGGGCCATATCGTCGTCTGCCGCGCGGGCATGAATGATCAAAGGCAACCCTGTGCGCTGGGCTGCTTCGATATGAATGCGCAGGGATTGCTTCTGAAGCTCAGCGCTGTCGGCGGTATAGTGGTAATCCAGACCTGATTCACCGATGCCCACAAATTTGGGATGTTGTGCCAGCGCAACCAATTCATCGACCGAGACCATAGGCTCGTCAGCGGCGCTCATCGGATGGGTGCCTGCGGCGTAGAATACCGGTGCATGGGCTTCGGCAATTGCACGGACTGCGGGTTCATTGCGCAGTTTGGTGCAAATCGTCACCATCCGGGTCACGCCAGCCTCGGCCGCGCGCGAGATGATGTCGTCCAACTGACCGTCAAAATCCGGGAAGTCCAGATGGCAGTGACTGTCGGTGATCTGGGGGGTGTCGCTCATCTGACCTGGCCGGCGGTTTCCTGTATCTTGAACACCGTATCTAGGACCAGAGCGGCAGGGTCAAGGTTCACCGCCTGACCATGTCGCGTGCGGGCTGTGATTGTCGCTGCGACTTCGGCCCAGCGACGGGCCTGATCCGAAGAATCTGACAGTCTGGCCAGCGTTTCAGCTTCGTTCGGGGCGGCCTCAGAGGTCGGCGGTGCTCCGGTTGCCCCAGTCAGGGCCAGCCGAGACAAGGCGATATCGATCAGTGTCAGCAGCAGATCAAAGCGCTCGGCCGCGCCACGTTGTGCCGCAGCCTCGGCCAGGGCCAGCGCGCGCTGCCGGTCCAGGCGGGGCAGGGTGCCCAGAATGGCAATCAGTTCGGCATAGATTTCAAGCCCGCCCAGATTGATCAGGCGAACGGCGTCCCCGACCGAGCCAGCGGCCAATGCGGCGAGATATTCGGGATGCGTCGGTAAGGACGTCCCGGTTTGCGACAGCGCGTCCTGCATATCCCCGGCACTCAGGGGCCCAAGACGCAAGGTCCGGCACCGAGAGCGGATGGTCGGCAACAAGCGCGAGGGTTGGTGCGATACCAGCAAAAGAGTTGTACGCGCCGGAGGCTCTTCCAGCATCTTCAGCAAAGCATTGGCGGCGCTGACATTCATCTCATCCGCCGAATCCACGATTACGACCCGGCGCCCACCATCGGCAGAGGACAGGCCAAAGAACTTTCCCAGCTTTCGGATGTCGTCCACAACGATTTCGTTGCGCAGCCGCCCCTGATCATTCAGCGACCGGGCTATCGCGGCCAATCCCGGCTCGGCCCCGGCCAGAATGCGACGTGACACCGGGTGGTCGCGATCAATGTCGAGCGTCTCTGGCGGTGGCGGCGCGCCAAACAGCCCACCGTCGTTTGCCAAAGGTGTAGCCAGCAAGAACCGCGCAATCCGCCAGGCCAACGTTGCCTTGCCGACGCCACGCGGCCCGGTCAGCAACCAGCCGTGGTGCAGCCGGTCCGAGTTGTAGGCGGTCAGAAACGCCTGTTCCGCCGCATCCTGACCAAAAAGCCGGACAGTCTCGCGGGGATGCGGCGCACCGGGCACCTGATCCGGAGAGGGGATTTCGTCATTCATCGTCTATCGCAAAGCAGCCTGGACGATTTCTGTCACATCCTGCGCAACGCTGTCCATGTCCCGGTTACCGTCCACCACGCGGAAACGGTCGGAAAACTCATGGGCCAGTGCCAGAAAGCCAGCCCGCATTTTCCTTTGTAGGTCCGGGCCGAAATCTTCGAACCGTTCTTCCGCGCCTTGCCGCCCTTTGGCGCGGGACAGGCCGGTATCGGGGTCCATGTCGATCAGCAGCGTCAAGTTCGGCTCGCGCTTGATCATCAGGCTGTGCAGCTGATCAACAAGGCCGCGCAGATCGCCCCGCGACAGGCCCTGATACATACGTGTGCTGTCGGCAAAGCGGTCGCAGATCACCACTTGCCCTGCGGCAAGTGCGGGTTCGATCGTACGTTCCAGATGGTCGCGGCGGGCGGCCGTGAAAAGCAGGATTTCCGTTTCGGCCGACCAGCGGTCGGGATCACCTTCCAATACCAGGCTGCGGATTTCCTCCGCGCCGGGTGAGCCGCCCGGTTCACGCGTCAAAACGACCTCATGACCCTGCGCCCGCAGTTGATCCGCCAGCATCCGCGCCTGAGTTGACTTGCCTGATCCGTCAATGCCTTCGAAAGTCAGAAATAACCCCGCCTTGGTCACATCGACTCCAGTGGGTTATTGATCACGTCTTTCAGAACTATGCCGCCAACGGTCAGCATACGGACGACAAATCCACCAATTGCAACGTCTTCCGCTGCCACCAGTGGACGTCGAATTTCCGGCAATCCTTCAGGCTTGATGACAAGTTCGGCCAGTTGCTGGCCTTTCTTGACCGGCGCATTGATAGGACCCTGATAGACAACTTCAGCCTTGACGTTTTGTGTGCCCAGAACCGGAAACAGAACCGTCAGATCGCCGTCAGGTACAAGACCAACAGTCTTTTTCTCGCCCATCCACAGCTTGGCTTCGGCTATCGGCGTTTCCGCGTTGGCAACTGTCCTCTCGACAAAATTTCGAAACGACCAGTTAACCACGGCCTCAGCCTCCTCTGCCCGTTGACCGGTGCTGTCCAGCCCGCTGAGGACAAAGATGACACGGCGATCGCCTTGTTTGGCAGACCCGACCAGGCCGTATCCGGCCTCCTGCGTATGGCCGGTTTTCAGGCCATCCGCGCCAATGCTCAGTTTCAGCAATGGATTGCGGTTACGGGCATTCGACGGCGCACGGCCATCGAATTCGAATACCTCTTCTGAAAACAGGGGGTAGTATTCGGGAAAGTCGGTAATCAGCCTGTCGGCCAGAACCGCAAGATCATGAACCGACATCATATGTCCGGCGGCAGGCCAACCGTTCGAGTTCGCGAAATTCGAGTTGTTCATACCGATCTGCTTTGCGCGCTGGGTCATATAGCGGGCAAACCCGGCCTCTGTCCCGTCAGGGCTTAGCGCCTCGGCCAGGACCACGCAGGCGTCGTTGCCTGACAGAACGATGATGCCGCGCAGCAGGTCCTCGACCCGAACCCGGTCCTGCGTGTTCAGAAACATGGTCGAGCCGCCATAGCTCATCGCGTGTTCGGACACGGGCAGGGTTTCGTCCAGCGTCAGTCTTCCGTCACGCAGCGCTTCGAAAGCAACATACAGCGTCATGAGCTTGGACATGGATGCAGGAGGCAAGGGCTGATCGGCGTCTTTCGCCAAAAGCACCGTACCGGTGGTCTGATCGATCACATAAGCCGCGCGGGCAGATGTATCAAAAGCCTGAGCCGGGATTGCCAGAACGGCAAGCCCAATGGCCAGAACAGAAGTTCGCAATGAGGATAGCATGTTATGCCTCCTTGTATCAGTCGGACACGGTGAACGCATCTTTGAAACCAAGGTCCTTTACATCTTTTTGAATGGCCTTGCGTTCGGCCCGGGTTGCGGCAGGGCCAACCAGGACCCGCCATACTGTTTTGTTTTCGGTTTTCAGTTCCCGCACAACAGTCGACATGCCATTCCGGCGCACTTTCTCGGCGGCGGCATTCGCATTTGCTTCGACGCTGAACGTGCCGATCTGCACAAATGGTTTGCTCAGCGGAGACGCAGCGCCTGTTGCCGCCGCTGCGGCCGGAACCGCTTCGGTCGCGTCAATCGCGGATGCAGCGCCTTCGATGGGATCCAGTGGCGTTTCGGTGATCTCAGTGGGGTCTTTCTTTTGCCACCACTTCCGTTTTGCAGGCTTTTCAGCGGGGGCTTCGACCGGCGCGTCCGACAACGCCGGTGCAGCTGCGGCTACCGCTACATCTGCGGCCACATCAACACTGTCTGTCGCGACGTCCGCCGCAGCCACGGTGGCTCCCGCAGCCGCTGCTGCTGCTGGCTCTTTTTTCTGCCACCACTTCCGCTTGGCGGGTTTTTCTTCAGCGGGCTCTGTTGGGTCCTCAGTGGCTGATGCCGCAGCTGTGGTCGTGTCCGTACCTTCGGTCGCTGCGTTGGCAGAACTTGCCGCATCCGCCGCAACCACTGCCGAACCGGCTGCTGCCGCTGGCGCCTTCTTTTGCCACCATTTCGGCTTGGCCGGTTTTTCGGTATCTGCCGCGGATGGATCGTCGGTGGCCGCGGTGTCCGATACCGCAGCCGTATCTGCCGCCTCGTCTTCCGGTTTGGGCGCGTCCTCGGGTGGTGATTCCTTTACAGCTTCACGGCGCAAAGCGACCACACTGACCTTTGTCGGCGCGCCCGCCAGCATTCCGAGCTGTTCCGCAGCCGCAGATGAGACCTGTAGCGCCGGGCCGGGCAGGTTGCGTTCACGTCGGAACAGGGCCCCTGTTACAGACTTGTTGTTTGCGGTGTTCGTAATTACGACACGCTCGGGCTGGGATACTTCCGGATAGGCAACCCAGATCCCGCCCAGCGAGGGCCTGCCATCCCAAAGCCCCGCTTCGGTGACCTGAAAAACCTCGGGGGCTTCGACGTCACGCTGCGAGCCCGAGGCTACCTCGGGAAGGAGTTCGGTTTTGTTTGAGTTTTCTTCAGGTTTTTCAGCCTCTTGAAGAATGTCTTCACACCCGCTCAAAACTGTCAAAGTCAACGCCAGATACGCCAACCGTTTCGGTCCCGGGCGTGTCATGATCGCTCGCTTCATCTGCTTATCCCTTGCCTGAAGGGGTCTCGTTCTCGGAACCCCGCTGCCGGTCTGCTGGTTCTGCTTGCCAGCCTGTTTCGGTCTATTTCGGGGATCATAACGCGGCTGAAGAGTCATGGAAAGACCGCTGCGCGGGCTTCGGCAAGAAATCCCGATTTCGACTTGCCTCTGACCGAACTTGCGCTTAGACCCTGCCTTCGACGGGGAGGTGGCAGAGTGGTCGAATGCGGCGGTCTTGAAAACCGTTGGGCGTGAGAGCGTCCCCAGGGTTCGAATCCCTGTCTCCCCGCCACTCATACCTGTCTCACTTCAGTTGTGTTTTCTGACCCGAAATTGTGTCGCAATTTCCGCGAGTTGGCGCGTGCGCTTTCAATCAGAGACGGAGCGGACTGTACATTCAGAGCGCAATTCCGGCCGCAGTCTCAGTGCCGCATTTTGGCGGGGTCGCTTTGGGCTGGATTTCCCTGATAACCTGCAATTTACAGGGAATTTTCGCGAAACAGGTCTGAGTTCCGTTATTTCACCTGTCGGAACTGTATGTTTTTCAGAGGTTTATGTTGCAAATTCCCTAAAAAGTGGAACAGGGAACTTCCTCGCGGGAACAGAGAATTGTTCCACCGGATCAGGTAGGGCAAACCCTATATCAGGGACGCAGGATTTGAAGCAATAAAAAGCCGAACTGGCGTTCCTGTTCGGTCCAGTCAACTGGGTGGGTCACGCTGACCAGACGCTTGAGTGTGAGTTCGGGCGGCTGAGTGCCGTCGAGAATCGCGGCTTGAATCTTCGGTGAGAGAAACGCGAGCTGGGAACGGGTACGGATGAAGGCGCAGGGAACGCTCTCGCGGCGTGCAATCTCCATCAGTTGAACTCCGGATTTCAGATCTCGGGCCCAGCCATGGGCGCGGATCAGCATGGACCGGAGGTGGGGATCAGGTTGGGGTGCCATATCTCCGGCGATGACCTTGGCCTCGACGCCGCGGCGGCGCAGATCGAAAGATGCGGTGACGTGGGTGAGATCCGGGTGCAGATGGTCCGCAGCAATACCAACTGCGCTTGCCAGAGTCTTGGGGTTTAACTCGAGTTCAAAGTGTCCTCGTGCAATTTCGCCGCTGGCCAGAAGAGCAGCGCCCACATAACCGCCTTGGCGTTGAAGCCGAGTCACCAAATCGGCAATTGACGTCTGGATCACCGCGGCTGACCCAGCCTCGGGCTGCGCCAGTACTTGGTGCGCGGCGGCGGCCTCTTGAAGATGTCTGGCGATGACATCAATGACTGCGTTTTCCAGCGCCGGGCCGGGCAGTCGCCAGCCGGAGGTATCCTTGCCGCCCGAGATCAGTCGATTGGAGACGTAATAGCGCAACCGTCGGCCTTTGCGCGTGGTGTGGGTTGGCGTCAACCGATCACCAGTTTCGTCCTGCAGCAGACCAGTGAGCCAGGCGCCGGGGTCATTGGTGCGTTGGCGCGCATCAGGTGAAGGGTCTGCACGGGATCGCTGCGACGCTTCGCGCATTTTCTCCTGCACCCGGTCCCAGATGTCCTGGTCGATGATCGCCGGATGTTGCCCGTCCCAGATCTTATCCTTGTGCCGGATTTTTCCGAGGTAAACCGGGTTGCGCAGCAGATAATAGATCTGGCCGCGTGACAGCGGGCAATTCCCCTTCACGCTTCCATCCGCCCGAACAGCCCGTTTTGATCGCAGGTCTTCTGCCGTTGCCCGCTCTTCTACTTTGCGCAGGCAACCCAGCTCATCATAGAGCCCAAAGAGATGCCGGACCGTTCTGGCCTCATCCTCATTCACGACCAGCGTTCTTGCTTTTGGGTCGGGGTGGCGGTCATAGCCGAGCGGCAGGTTGCCGCCCATCCAAAGCCCCTTTTTCTTAGACGCTGCAATCTTGTCGCGAATACGTTCCGCGGTGACTTCCCGTTCAAACTGAGCAAAGGACAAGAGTACATTCAGGGTCAACCGACCCATGGATGAGGAGGTGTTGAATGCTTGTGTGACGGACACAAAAGAACAGTTCGCTTGTTCCAGCCGTTCGACCAGCTTGGAGAAGTCGGCGAGCGATCGGGTCAGCCGGTCGATCTTGTAGACCACAACCATGTCGATGCGCCCGACATCTATCTCTTCAAGAAGGCGCTGAACGGCAGGGCGCTCTAGGGTGCCGCCCGACGGGCCACCGTCATCGTAGCGGTCTGGCAAAAGGGTCCAACCTTCGTGCCGCTGGCTGGCGACATAGGCCGCGCAGGCCTCATACTGAGCGTCCAGCGAATTAAAGTCCTGGTCCAGTCCACCTTCTGAGGACTTGCGCGTATAGATCGCGCATCGGATTTTACGGCGCGGGCTCATTTGGCGGTCTTTCGGGTGAGTCCGAAAAAACGCGGCCCTGACCAATGCGCGCCGGTAATCTCTCGGGCTATGGCTGAGAGCGAGCGATAGGACCGACCGTTCCAAGTGAAGCCGTCCCCTGTCACATCGACCATATGGGTCACGCCATTCCACTCGCGCAGCAGGCGCCCGCCGGGTTTAAGAGCAGGGCAGGCTGGCCGGGGTTTTTTCTCGGAACCCTTTTCCAGCGTGGCTTTGACCTGCCGGGGTAGCCCGCCATGACAGCGGGACTGCATCTCAAAGGCGATAAAACGGCGCAGGAAGGGTTGGCTGAGCATGGCGGGGGCTGGTTGATCAAACAGTTTCTGCCAGAGCGTGACCAGATCCGATCGACCCATGGCGGCGAGATCGGCGACATCGCTCGTCTTGGTCATGACGTTTCTCCAGTTCCCGCCGTCAGGTGATACGTGGATGATCCATTTTGTTTGTCGGATGTCCGCCGTTCAATCGTCGCGCCTTTCTTCCGTAACCCACTCAATGCCGCTCGGACCGAATGAGGCTGCCACCCCGTTGCTTTGCAGAGCGCCTCAAGGCTGGCACCGTTCGGGCGACGCAACAAAGCTTGCACCTTGTCAATTTTGTTGGTTTGGATTTGGACATGTATTGTCTCCTCTGATCTGGGGCTGGCGGAATGCCGAACCCCCGTACCGAGGAGCGCCCGAATGGCTCGGGCGTGGGTTCAGTGATGCGTGGTTCGCAGCAACAGTCCAGCTCTTTCTGGGGCAATCCGAAGAGGGCTGTGTTATGTCGGGTGTTGCTGCTGTACCCCCGATTATTCGTCAACAATCTTAATTGGTTACTTTTTGCTTGGGGGCTGCAATTGCAAAAGCCCGCGCATAGATTCTAGCCAGCCCTGCAAGGGACAAGGTCCCACGGGGAGGTGAATACATCTCCCAGGCAGCATTCGGCGCCGCATTTTTCGAAGCGGATAAGACCGAGAGCATTCGAAGGGGCAACGAACCGGATCGATTGGTCCGGAGAGTTGCTATTCGTGCTCTCTCCGAATTCCCAACACGATCCTTTCTTGTCGACGCTAACGAGCGTCAAACGAAAGGAGGCGGCAATGCCTACTAAGAAAACACAGAGCGACGCCAAGGCGTCCAAAACGCCGATCTGGATGGCGGACAAAGTCATTCAATCCCAGATCAGCCAGATCAAGCTCTACGACAATAACAACCGCGTGCATACGGCCAAGAACATCGACAAGCTGAAGGCGTCGGTGGCCAAGTTTGGCTTTGTCACCCCGATCCTGTTGGATGGTTCGGGCACAATCATAGCGGGTCACGGCCGCTATGAAGCCGCCAAGGCTCTGGGGTTGATGTCGGTGCCGACTGTTGTCGCGGATCACTTGTCAGACGCGGAAGTGCGCGCTCTGCGCATTGCGGATAACAAGCTGGCGGAGTTGTCCGACTGGAACGAAGCTGCTCTGCAGATTGAATTTGCCGAGCTGATGGATCTCAGCCTTGATGGCGAGCTGGACTTTGATCTGGACATCACCGGGTTCGAAACACCGGAGATCGACATTATCATCGACGGCACGGGCGAGGCCACGGAGACCGAAGCAGAATCTGTTGAGACGCCGAACCCTGCGGCACCCGTAGTCACGGAGCCGGGCGACCTTTGGGTTCTCGGAGATCATCGCATCTTCTGTGGGGATTCCTTGCAAGCCCAGAGCTACGACACTCTGCTAAAGAGCGAACGCCCGCAGATGGTGTTCACAGATCCTCCTTATAATGTAGCGGTCAATGGGCATGTTCGCTGTGGCACCGGTGGCGATCATCGCGAGTTTGCCATGGCGTCAGGAGAAATGTCGGCCAGCGAATTCCGTAGCTTTCTCTCGGACGTGAACAACCGGCTGATTGACTGCCTGCCGGACGGAGGCATCGCGATGATCTGCATGGACTGGCGTCACATTGAAGAACTGATTGCGGCCGGCAAGGCAGGCGGCTTTGATCTCATCAATCTTTGCGTCTGGAACAAGACGAACGGCGGGATGGGCAGCCTTTATCGTTCCAAGCACGAGCTGGTCGCGATCTTCAAGAAACCAGGTGCGGCGCATATCAACAATGTCGAACTGGGAAAACACGGGCGCAACCGGACCAATGTCTGGGACTATGCCGGTGTGAACAGCTTTGGGGCAGGGCGTGAAGCGGATCTCGCTGATCATCCCACGGTGAAGCCGACAGCCTTGGTTGCAGATGCCATCATGGATGTGAGCCACCGCGGTGATGTTGTGCTGGATACCTTTGGCGGATCCGGCGCGACGTTGTTGGCAGCTGAGAAAACTGGGCGCCGGGCGCGGCTGATTGAGCTCGATCCGGCTTATGTCGATGTCGCTATCCGCCGTTGGCAGGAGATGACCGGTGAGAGCGCCGTGCACGCGGTAACAGGCCAGACGTTCGATGCGCATTCTGCGGCAACTGATGCCACCTCAGAGCTGGAGGTGGGTCATGTATGACAATACGAAAGAGTATGAGGTCGGCTACGGCAAGCCGCCCAAAGCAACCCGGTTCCAAAAAGGGCGATCCGGAAATCCGAAAGGACGACCGAAAGCTGCCAAAGGCGTGAATGCCAGCCTGAAACGCGAACTGGAAACCAAGATCACAGTCCGCGAAGGCAACCACGAAACCCGAATTTCCAAGGCGGAGGCAATTGCAAAGCGGCTCATGGCAGGTGCTTTGAAGGGCGACACGAAATTGCTGATGGCGCTTCTTAAGGTCGACTCTGATCTGTTTGGCGGTTCAGATGATGGGAGCGGACAGGCCAGCGCTGCTTTGGAAGGGCCGGATAAGGTCGACTACGACATCCTCCGGGATTTCTTTTCCAGCCAATTGGACGGTGACGGCGGTGCGGAAGATGAGGAGGCGGAAGATGACGGCTCCTGATCCAAAAATGGTCCTGCAAGCCGCGCGCGAGGTTTGCCGGGACAATTTCTTTCCCTTTGTTTGGCGTGTGTTTGACACGCTGCACCAAGGAACTGACCACAGTTTTGATCCGGCTTGGCATGTGCGGGCCATGTGCCATGAGTTGGACAACGTTCGCGTCGGCGAGAACAAGCGGTTGATTATCAACATTCCGCCCCGGTGCCTGAAATCGGTCACCGTGGCCGTTGCCTATGTCGCTTATCTTCTCGGTCATAACCCCAGCGCCAAGATTATTGTTGCCAGCTACGGGCTGGATCTGGCACGCAAACATTCCGAGGATTGTCGTCGGATCATGTCTGCGCGCTGGTACCGGGGAATGTTCCCTGAAACGGTCTTGGCTAAAAAGGGCAACACCTCAGAAGAAATCCGCACCACAAAGGGAGGCAGCCGTAAGGCTGTCTCCATCGGAAGTTCTGTGACTGGACATGGCGCTGACTACATCATCATCGATGACCTGCTGAAAGCCGGCGATGCGGGCTCCGAAGCTGAACTGGTCAAGGCACAGGAGTTCATTGAGGGGACCTTGCTGTCGCGCTTTGACAACCCGTCCGAAGGGCGTGTGGTTATGGTTGCACAGCGGTTGCACGAGATGGATCCGCCGGGTTATCTGCTGGACCGCGGTACCTATCGGCACCTGAACCTGCCTGCCATCGCCGAAGACCATGAGACAGTGCCTCTTGGGCGTGGAAGGGTCATGTGCCGCAAACCGGGTGATCTCCTTTGCCCGTCCCGTTTGGATCAGGACACGCTGGATACCAAGCGTCGTGAAATGGGCGCAGCCGTGTTCAATTGCCAGTATCAGCAGAACCCCATTGCTCCCGACGGGTCACCCCTGCGCTGGGAGTGGTTTGGTACCTACAAGACTATCCAAGATCGCCGCTGGTATCAGCTTGTCGTTCAAAGCTGGGATACGGGGATGTCTGCGGATCCCCGGTCCGACTTCTCGGTCTGTACAACCTGGGGGTTCCGAGAAAATGCGTGGTACCTTCTCGACGTCTGGCGTGGGCAGGTGGACTACCCAGACCTGAAAGCCAAGGCACTGCAGCTTGTCAGTCGCTGGGATCCGGATCGAGTTCTGATCGAGGATGCCGCTTCTGGCAAACCGCTTTTGGACGAATTGTTTCGTGATGACCGTCGGCGCTATGAACGCATTAGACCTGACAAGGACAAGGAAACCCGGTTCCAGTCCGCGTGCGGTCCTATCGAAGAGGGCAAGGTGTATCTGCCTGCAGACGCGCCCTGGCTGGCGGCGTTCAAACGGGAACTGCAGTCCTTTCCACGCGGTCGCAATGACGATCAGGTCGACAGCTTTGCCCACTTTCTGAACTGGTCCAAGGGATTGGGATTCTACCGCGCGCTAGGCCATGATCATCAGATAAACATCGAACGTCGCGAGCGCCGTCGCGAGCGGATCAGACGGCGGTAGAACAGAAACCAAAGTTCGAGGCCGGTAGTCGGCCTAGAACCGCCCAGCGAAACCTTGGTCATTGGGTCCGAACGGCGTATTTTGTTGAAAAACTCTTCCTTGATCGAGGGCTGAACTGCTGATTCAATTCCTTTAGTGGGGGGGGGGAGGACCAGCCATGATGGGACCGAAGCAGGAAGCGCAGGCGGCGTTGTTCTACGAATTTTCTCTTGAGAATCATATTCCCCAAGACCACCTGCTGCGCTCGATTGATCGCTTTGTCGATCTGGGTGGCATCCGCGCCTATCTCGCAGATTTCTACAGCCACACCGGTCGGCCATCCGTCGATCCTGAGCTGCTGATCCGGATGCTGCTGGTGGGATATTGCTTCGGCATCCGATCTGAACGGCGGCTTTGTGAAGAGGTGCATTTGAACCTGGCCTATCGTTGGTTTTGTCGCCTCGATCTGACTGACTGCGTGTCTGATCATTCGACGTTTTCCAAGAACCGACATGGTCGGTTCCGTGAGAGTGAGCTGCTGCGTCATCTGTTCGAGACGACTGTTGCGCGTTGCATCGCGGAAGGTTTGGTCAGCGGCCAGCGCCTGGCAATTGATGCCAGCCTGATCGAGGCGGATGCCAACAAGCAGAATTCGACACCCAAAGAAGATTGGTGCGTCTCCGACATCGACCCGGCAGATGCGCCTCGCGCCGTTCGCGAGTATCTCGATACGTTAGATGAAGCTGCATTCGGTGCCGCCAGCGAAGTCCAGCCCAAGTTCACATCCCATTCCGATCCTGCCAGCCAGTGGACGGCAGCGCGTAAAGGGCCAGCATTCTTTAGCTATTCTGACAATTATCTGATCGACACCGACCATGGCGTCATCGTGGATGTCGAGGCGACCCGTTCGATCCGACAAGCCGAGGTCGGATCAACCAAAACCATGCTGGACCGGGTAGAGGATAAGTTCGATCTGCATCCCGAACGGCTGATCGCGGACACCGCCTATGGCACCGGGCCGCTCCTGGGTTGGCTTGTCGACCGCAAGATCGCACCACATATCCCGGTCTTCGATAAGTCCGGCCGCAACGATGGCACCTGGACCCGCGCCGACTTTGAGTGGGACGCAGAAAACGATCAATATGTCTGTCCAGAAGGTCACGCCCTGAAGCAGTTCCGCCGTAACTACTCAGACCCGAACAGGGGGCCGACTGGCAAGGGCACTGCACGTTATCGCGCCTTGAAAGAGGTCTGTCAGATCTGTCCATCCAAAGCCAAATGCTGTCCAAACACCGAAGCTCGCAAGATCACCCGTGAGGAGCACGAAGACGCCCGTCAGGTCGCACGCGACATCGCCAAGACCAAGCAATACGAGATCTCGATGAAACTCAGAAAGAAGGTCGAGATGCTTTTCGCCCACCTCAAACGCATCCTCGGGATGGGACGGCTCCGATTACGTGGCCCATGCGGTGCAAATGACGAATTTCTCCTCGCCGCCACAGCCCAAAACCTCCGCAAACTGGCCAAGATATTCCCTGCACCGCAGCAAATGCGCAAAGCCTGAATGGAAACGCACTCGCGCTCTGTTCAAAGCACCACTTTCTGCGTCAGCAACCGTTGTTTTTCAACAGAATGGGCGGGAAGCAGACATTCGCTGCAAACACGATATAAACATGGCGTACTTGAATAAGCTGACATCTGCTGTTCGCATTTCTTTGATGTTCTGGCTGCTAGCTTACCGTGAACCACGCTAACGAACTTCGAAAAAGGGCAGTTGGAGGGTTGGCACTCTACTATATGTTGTGCGAGAGTGAGGAAAATATTCGAGATAGATTTTCCAGTGCCAGAAGAAGTTTCGTTCAAGATAGTCTATAACCCGGAACAAGCACTGCTCGACGTGATATTCGTTCACGGGCTGACCGGAGACCCGGAAAAGACTTGGACTTCGAAGCAAGGCTACTGGCCAGACTGGATGGCAGAAGATCACCCTGACATCCGTGTGTGCACATTTGGTTACCCTGCCAGCAAGCTCAAGAAATGGATCAAAAAGGAACTCGATATCTTTGAGCTCGCCAAACTGGCAACAGAATTTTTGTGTGGGAACGGCGTTTGCAAAAGACCCGTCATCTTTGTCGCGCACAGTCTTGGCGGAATCATCACAAAACTGTTGCTGAACCATTGCCATGGCTCTAGCGATGAGCAAGCCGCCGCTCTTGCTGCTCGGACGTTGCGCGTAATGTTTTTGGCAACACCGCATTCAGCTCCCCCGTTACCGAGCGTTGTTAAGAAAGAACTCCCTGGCTGGTCTTCGTCTCACATAACTGCGTTGTCGGGCGAGACCACTGTCCTTGAGAACATCCGCGAGGCCTACGGTAAGTATGTGGCGAGCAACGAGCACTTAAAGAACGTTGCATATTATGAGTCGCAGAAGCTTTCTGGTGTCGTTCAGGTGGTTCCCATGAACTGCGCTAATCCAGGGATCAGCGGCACTGATCCAATTCCGATTGAGGCTGATCACATCAACATTTGTAAACCTCAATCCAAGGAAAGCGCCATTTACACCAGCGTGAATAGGCACATCGAACAGGCCAAGAAACTCGCATCGAACACACCGGAGCTCAGCGATCACGATACCCAGATCGCTGCGGAAGGTTATTCTGACAAAGCGGAGTATGACCGCCGAGACTTGTGGGAAAAAATGAACGCCGCGGACCGCGAAAATAGATACACTTATGCGAACAGCCGTCAGAATGGTTTTGCGCGCAAGTATATGAGTCTTGGTTTGCAGCCAGGCACGCGCGCCGACTACGATCTCCTCTTGAGTGAAGTTGAGCAACGCTTTCAGGCGCAGGTTTATTTCCCATTGGTATGCAAAGGGGCGACAGAAGAGGAAATCGATAATGCGGTTCAAGAGAAGGTTATCGAGCCCCTTGCCAACAAAAAGATAGGGGTTACGACTTTTGGTGCGACCAACATCCAAAGTGCTATCTATTTCCTCACAGAGCAGTGCCATATACGTTGGGATGCCGAACAATGAAGTCCCGACTTTGGTACCCTCAATTGGATGTTGCATCAGCGGCAAGAAGGTTCGTTAGAATTCTTGATCGCTGGCAAGGCGACGCGCTCTCCGTCGAACGGTTGTTTGTGTTTGACTATTTTGTTGCGACACCAGCTTTGATCGGTGACATCAAAATGACAAATACCTATCGCAAGAGATATGGTGAACTCGGCCTTCCGAAGAAGAAGGATGAATTTGTTGTTTTTCCCCCTGCAACTTTGCTTTTTCACTCGATGACTCCCATTCAAAAACGCGCGCTCCTTTCTCTCGTCGCAAAGAAAGTCTTGAGTAAGGAAAGCTATGATGCTGGCGTTGTTGCGTTGACAGAATTTGGCCAACAAACCGCGAGCGATTTGTCAAATGTATACGAAGGAGAGGCGGAAACCATCGCTCTGGATTTTATAGCCAGTCTAATGGTGACAGACGAATTTGCGTCAAAATCTGACCTTAGAAGTAGAACAGGGCTGCGTTACTATGACTGACTTCGATCATAGTTTTTTGAGGTTGGACAGGCTTCGCATAATGGCGCGCGGTAAGCCCGTTTACGACCAAAAGTTTCATGCCGGGGTCAATATTATTCGAGGAGATAATAGTGTTGGCAAATCTACCATTGCTGACTTCATTTTCTTTATCCTTGGTGGTGAGTTTAAGGAATGGAAGCCTGCGACAGCACGTGTAGAAGAAGTTCAAGCACAGATATCGACACCCCGTGGAAAGTTGTCATTAAGGCGAGAAAAGATCGAAGGACGCCCTCCGGTCTGGGTGTACTTTGGAGACATTGAAGCTGGCGGTGAGCACGGTATTGAAGGTTGGGAGAAGTACCCGATCTATCGCGGACAAAGCAATTTGAGTTTCACGGAAGTTCTTTTCCGCTCAATGCTTTTGCCCGAAGCTCAGAGCGATGGTGCTTCAAACATCACAAGCCACCAACTTCTGCGCTTGTTATATTCCGATCAACGCACTCCCGCGCCGCGATTGTTTCGCTTTGAAAGTTTTGACAAAGCTACGATCAGAACCGCAGTAGGAGACCTCGTCTGTGGCATTCGAAGCTTTGACCTGTTTGAAGTTGAGCTTCTAATTCGAGAACTTGAGACCGAGTTTGCTGCGGTTGATAGCAAATGGACTGCGTTGCTGAACTCCTTCCCCGATCAGATTGGAGTTACCGTAGCGGCGATCCAGAGCGAGATAGACGGGCTGGAGAAAAAGAAGCGCGAGCTTACTGCAGAAATCGAAAGTGTTGATGATGCGGTGAGCAGCGACCAGAATGCGAGCTTTCTCAAAGACAGAAAACAGGCCGTAGCAAGACTACAAAAACTCCGCCAGAACTTGACGACCACTTCGCGCAAAGTGGAGAGCAGCAAGCTTGAACAGATGGAGTTGAATAGGTTCATCGATCACCTCAACCAATCACTCTCGATACTTGAAAGTGCGGAGCGCACCGCACAGGTGCTTGGCAGTATAGAATTTTCTCATTGTCCATCATGCCTACAAACCCTTCCGAGCGAAGTGGATGACGACACCTGCCATTTGTGCGGACAAGAGATTGATCAGGAGGAATCGGCTAGCCGCTACAACTACATCCGAGTCGATATTGAGCTTCAGATCAAAGAATCGCGCCAACTTTTGGCGCAGGAGCTTCAAGGCTTTAGCGACGCGAAGCGGCACTACAGTAGACTGCAACGAGATTATGAGCAGCTTACCGCGGAATTCGCGTTGAAGTTCGAAATGAGTAATTCTCCCCGCGAAGCGTTCTTGGCAGAACGGTACAGTGCGATTGGCCGGATCGATAAAGAGCTCGAACAGCTACGGCGCAGCATTCAGCGAGCGACGGAGCTAGACGAACTTTCAGCAGAAAAAGAACGCTTGAATGCAGATATTACTCGCGCGAAAGATCAAAGAACGGCGTTGCAGAAAGCAGCGGCAAGGCGTCGAGGCAGTGCTTTGCGCCTCGTATCTTCTAAATCTGCAGCCATTCTTAGAATGGATGACAGTGGTGCACAGGAAGAGTTTAAAGTCGCAGATCATGTCGATCTAAGTTTTGAAGATGATGCGATCTTGCTGGACGGTTTGGCAAATTTCTCTGAGAGCAGCAACGTCTTCCTTAAGAACTCAGCCATACTTGGTCTTCACCTTGCGGCATGTACAGACAAAGACTTCTTCCACCCTAGGTTCGCACTTTTTGACAACATTGAAGACAAGGGTATGACGCCATCACGGAGCCACCGATTTCAGGAGCTCATTGTAAAGCTCACAACGGAAACCCCAGTGCCCAACCAGGTCATATTCACGACTTCAATGATGAACCCGGAACTTGAGTTAGAAGACTATGTAATTGGCCCCCACTATACTGAGGACAAAAAGACGCTTAATTTCGATTGAGCGGCGTTGAAGTTGTCTTTGGCAAGGCCACTTCAAGGATCAGGGTCTTAGACGACTTTCCAGAACTATTGCCGCAAGTTAACTCGATTAGCAATTGACGGCTTCCCCACGACGCCGGCGCGGCGCTTGAACGCCTTTGACCTGCTCCCCGATGCTCCCTCATTCATCACGAGAGTCTGCGGGTCTGGATTTCATAGTCTTCGGCTTCGGGCTGGGCAAGCGCGTCGGGCGCGGAGCCCTCATTTTGCTCAAGCGTCCGGCGCGCTTCTGCGGGCGTCATGTTCGCAAGCGATGAGTGCGGCCTGACGTTGTTGTAGTCGTATCGCCATAGCGCCAGCTTTCGCCTTGCGTCCTCGAGGCTGTCGAACAACTCCTCGTTCAAAAGCTCGTCACGCAGGCTGCCGTTGAACGACTCAATGAAGGCATTTTGCTGCGGCTTGCCCGGATCGATGTAGTGCCAGTCCACGCCGTTGTCGTTTGCCCATTTCAGGATCGCCCGGCTGGTGAACTCGGTGCCGTTATCGCTGACGATGCTGGACGGCTTGCCATAGAGCCGGACCAGGGCATCGAGTTCCCGCGCAGCCCGAGCCCCTGAGATGCTGGTGTCGGCCATCAGGCAGAGGTTCTCGCGGCAGCAATCATCGTTCACGGCCAGGATGCGGAACCGGCGCGACACCCCGAACGTGTCGGACAGGAAGTCCAGCGACCAGCGCTCACCTGGCCGCAGAGCCTCTGGCATAGGCGTCCGCGATCCCCGCGCCCGTTTCCGGCCCCGTCGTCGCCTGACGCCCAGCTTCTCCTCAGTGTACAGCCGATAGAGCTTCTTGTGGTTCATGATCATCCCCTTGCGCTCCAGCATCACGCCGATCCGCCGATAGCCGAACCTGCGCCGCTTGGCCGCGACGGCCTTCATCGCCTTGCGTATCTCAGGATTGTCGGGCGGGCGTTCACGCCTAACGGTTTTGGGATCGACACCAACGAGCCTGCACGCTCGGCGTTGCGAGATGTCGTGATCCCGCATCGCCCTCAGCGCTGCATCCCGCCGTTCGGTTGGCGTCGTCAGCTCTTTCCCAGCAAGTCCTTCAAAACAGCATTGTCCAGCATCGTGTCCGCCAGAAGGCGCTTGAGCCTCGTGTTCTCGTCTTCCATCGCCCTCAGCTTGGCGACATCCGACACCTCCATGCCGCCGTATTTCGATTTGCACTTGTAGAACGTGCCCTGGCTGAGGCCGTGCTTGCGGCACACCTCCGCAGTCGGCATCCCGGCTTCCTGTTCCTTGATCATCCCGATGATTTGGGCCTCGGTGAAACGGCTCTTTCGCATTCGTCTGCTCCTTCAAAGGTTGGGCAGACTCTACATCACGGTGAGGGAGATTTCGGGGGGCAGGTCAACCAGATCAGTTGGGGAGGCTCAGACACCACCCATAAAGCCCTGTGCGGACGAGCTGGGCGTGTCGAACATCTGGGTTGCAACCTGAATCACTTCTTCCCATCGCCGATCCAGATTGTCTGCGCGAGCTGCGCGCCTCAGCGGGTTATAGCTGTGGCTTTTTTCCGGGTTCTCAGGGTCGAACACAAAGACCTCATCACCCATGGCCGCCCGCCGTGCGCCGGTTGTCTGGAAGATCTCGCCCTTGATGTCCAGAACAACACAGGAGCCGTTGAACCGCAGAATATTGGGGATCACAAAGCCGCTGGTTTTACCCGAACCTGACGGGGCAATGAACATCGCGTGTGGCTTTTGGACACCGGGGCCGGGCTTATAGTAGATCGCGCTTTTCTCTTTAGGCTGACCAAATTTGGCAAACACGATTTCACTATCCAGTTGGTCTTTGAGCTTCAGCATCGAAGCATAGCCCTCCTGGACGAGTTGAGGGGCCTTTGCAAAGGTTGCATCACCGTATTTCGTTGAGGGGCCTCGCAGTGCAGCCGCCACGAATGCAAAGGTCAAAAGTCCCACCGCGACCACCGCCACCAGACCCATGATCTGCTGCGTCTCTGCAGGCTGTGCCATGAACTTCTCTGGGATCGCCCAGATGTCCAGCCCGCGAAAGCCCCTGGTGTTGATGTATTCGAGAGCCAGACCGACCACCAATACCGCGCAAGTCGAGGTAGCGATAAAGCCCATAGTACCGGCTATCGCTACCTTCTTGCCTTTTGGTAGATCTTGAAACTCAGCCATCCGTCAGCTCACGCTTGAAAAAGCACACGATGCCAAATTCAGCGCGGGCGACACCGACCAATTCCCAACCTTCTCTGCCCAGCTTTGCGAATTTCTCGCCGGCGTCGTCGCGTTCCGAAAAGGCACGTCTCGATACTCGAATTTCTTCATCTTTGTACTCCTTCAGATAAGTTGATCAGCGGCCAACAGGGGTGGGAAGATCACTCCGTTGACCTTCCGTTCGTCCCCGATTTTCTTCATGTGAAGGATCATGTGAATGGTCGCTCGGATGTCATCGACCACCTCTGACTTTTGGACGGTTGGAGATCCGCGCCGCACCATTTTGCTCATCCGTCCAATGGCATCAACGGGTGAGTTGGCGTGCATGGTGCACACAGATCCATCGTGGCCGGTGTTCACCAGTTCCAGGAACATATTTGCGTCATCGCCCCGGATTTCACCGCAGATGAGCCTGTCGGGCCGCAAACGCAGCGCCGATTCAAGCAGCTTTGTTGGTGATCGAGGGCCATCTTCTTCTGAACGGTCGGCAAGCAGATCAACAGAATTGGGTTGCTCGATGTCCAGCTCGGCCACTTCTTCAATCGTCACGATCCGTTCGCCTGGATCGACGCGCTTCAACATTGCATTGAGAACAGTGGTTTTGCCGGACGACGTGCCCCCGGCAATGATCACGTTCCATTTGCTAAGCATCGCAAGGTTGGCCAGCTCGTCAAAGCTCATTGTGCCTGCTGCGAGAGCCTGCCGTGCATTCTCAAGCGCGCTGTGATCGTTGCTTTCTGCCAACGCCGCCTCTCTGCTGGCGAAGCTGAACGCGCCCAGATCGACGGTTTTCACGCGGAGCAGGCGGATCGCCACGGACCCCACGCCGGTTGTTGCAGGCGGAATCACGACCTGCACCCGCGCTTTACCCTGCTGTGTCGGCACGTTGGCCGTCGCAATGGGTTTCTTTTCTCCGAATGTCACGTCGCTGAAACCGGCCACGCAGCGCCCGATGCTCGGTTTCAAGAGCTTTGCCTCAGCTGCAGCAACACTTGCTGGCATCGAGATGTCGCACATGATCCGAAAGGGCCAATTCGCGCCCGGACTCTGTCCGTTTAAACAATTCGCTGAACTGGCAGCCTAACTTCGTTCTGATCGCCAAGACAATTCGGTAAGCTCAAAACTTTGCAACAAAGCCCCATATCCTTCTTGATCTTTGAGAATTGCCGCCCGAAAAATTTGGATCGTTGGCGGCGTGCTGAGCGCCATAGAAAATACCAGAATTGGCAGATCCTTATTTGTAAGCTACGATTCTGACGTAAGTGGTGGGAGAAGCCATGCAGTTTCGCAATTTTTTTTCGATACTTATTCTGACCGTCACCTTTAGCACGGCAAATGCACTCGAACTCAATGCTGAGGAACGTTCCGATACGCTGGTGATCGAGGCGCCGGCGGCAACACATAGCCATTTCAATTGGTTCCGTACGGGGGCCGACTTCAATCGTGGCGCATACCAGGCAATGTTGGAGCCGCTATTCATGTGGCAGGCCGAGAGTCGTACTGTCGCCCCTTGGTTGGCCGATAGTTATGAGTATTCCCCTGCAGGGGATGCCATAACGATTAAGTTGAAACGCGGGGTACGTTGGTCTGACAATCGACGGTTTGATGCTTACGACGTGGTGTTTAGCATCCAAACGGCGATTTCAAACACTGATCTTGACGGGAAGTATGCAAAACGGCTGCGCCATTCTATTAAGGAGGTTGAGTGGGTAAATCTGTATTCCGTCAAATTGATACTGAACAAGCCCGACCCCAACCTGATCCTCGAGGCTTTCGCAGCGTCGGACGGAGGTTCCTTTTCGATTGTGCCTGAACATGTCTGGAGCGCTGTGGACCCTGTTGATTTCGACAACCCGTCTCCAATCGGTACTGGACCATATAAGCTCGCACCCGGGGAAAAGACGGTCTGGATGCGAAACCTGCGTTGGCATCGTGTCAACCTCAGCCGCCCTAAACGTCTGAGTTGGGTTCCGGTGGGCACGGAAGAAGAGCGCCTGACGCACCTTGCCAGCGGAGCGTTGGATGCGTCCGCGCCGATCAGTCGCGCGGCATTTCACGGTGTCGTTGCTGCCCGCCCAGATCTCTTTTTGTGGTCGATGGCCGAGCCGGTAGAAAGTGCGACAGGAGCATGTCCTCTTACCCTTGAATTCGATCTCGGAGAAGCCTCACCGGTACCGCTTGCAGTGCGTCTTGCCGTGCATCAGGCGACCCACCGGCAGGCAGTGGCACATTCCCTTTTTACAGATCCTAACCTGGCCTCTGGTCACCTGTTTCGGACGCATCCAAAAAACCTGAGCCTTGCGGCGGCCTTGCGCGGACTGACTGCACCTGTGGCGGGTGACATTGCTGCGGCCCAAGCGATACTTGAGGATGCCGGGTGTGTCGAAATCCCTGTGGGTGGGAACCAGTCTTGTGTCAGTGCGTTGCAGTGCGCAGCCGGGGATCAGTCATGTGAGGACGTGCCGCTTGCCACCTGTCGTGATGCCGAAATGCCGGTGTGTGGCGGGTTTTACGGGATGGAGCAAATTCCGCTCTACCAATGCAGTTTCGGCGGTACACCGGAAATTCTGGAGTTTCCCATTTTGGTGAACGAGAGGGGACCACGCACGATTCTGGCCGCACGCACGATCAGTCGGCAGCTTTGCCGGGCTGGTATCTTTTCAAAGGTTGATAGCGAAGCACCGGAACACATTTCTAATCGAATGAAGCGGGGCGAGTTTTCCGCTTATCTGGCGGCACCATCTTGCGATGATGTCGTTTCTGTTGTTCCACATCTTGCGTATTTGCAAAACGGCGACGTTCAATGGTCGGGAGCAGCGGCCGAAGCTTTTTCCGACGCGCTAGAAGCAGCCGCGAGCAAATCTACGCTTAGCTCCGAGCATGAAGGATTTGTCGTCGAGGCTTATGGTCACGCTATGTCGGACATTCCTATGACGCCCGTTGTGCAAGAGCAGTGGATCGTGCCGATGGGGGCTTTGACATGGGCCGGTCTTGCCGATGGATATGCGCCTGAATTGCAGTCGCAGAACATGCAGCGGGTTTGGCCTACGGTGCGATCGGCGCGTCAGTAATTTCTTGACAGAACGCATTTCGATACATCAACTTGGTGATTATGTTGTATGAATTTTTCGCAGTAAGTGCATTTGAAACGAACATTATCCGGCCATTTGGGCAGGCAAACGCGCGTTCAGATTAACTGATCTGTGAACCAAGCTTTTGAGGGAGAGCATGGTTCCATTTGATGAAGACGAAGAATTACCCGCGGCTAATGATGACTTTCTTATAAACCGCCGCGAGTTCATTGGCAGCGCTGCGGCAATTGCAGCTACAGCTTCGGGAGCGCTCGCAGAGGAGGCCGATGAGAAAGACGATCTGGCGCTTGAATTTGTCTGGAGCGATGATGAATTTGGGCGCTATCTGACAGTTGTCGCTGTTGTAGGGACACGGAAAGAGGCGCTTTCGGAGCCGGAAGGGGCTGAAGCGCGGAGCCTGCGCCGCGAGACCAGGCAAGACAGGGTCGAAAGACGCGAGGCGGTTTGGCGGTTGCGACCCGAAACCTTTGGCCCGGACACTGTTGTCACCTACAAACCCGTGGACGGTCACAATCACGAATTGCGTCTGTCCAATGTCGGTTATGGCAGGGTGCGCGACCGTGAACTGACATTCAAATTCTATCGCCTGACACGCAAGAAACAACGGGCTCAACCGTTCTTTTTCTACGGCATAGCCTTGCAGGACGGTGTTTGGAGCACTGCAGCCAGCACTACGGTTACCCACAAGTTTACACTTGAGGATGAAACGCCAAACGGTAAGCCAGGCTCAGCCCGGGCGTCGCTTGACTTACGGCAATTTGGTTCCGGCGAAAGAGCCTTGGCGCGCGATACGACGGCGAGGTCGGTAACGAACACCTACAAGTTGATGTTCAACGGACTATTGGGGCTTGGCCCCGGCCAAAGTCGGCGAAAGGTGTGGGTTCGCTTTGATCGCGACGGCAAGTGGACAGTCGAGCCGGTCAATGACAGTTCGACCGAGCCGTTCACAGTGTTTGGTGGGCGCGACGCGATTACATCGCTGGAAGCGTACTGGCAACCACCTCAGAGCGGCGGCGAAGGCGATGCAGATGGAGAAACCCCGCTGCTCGGCATCTGTCGACCCGAAGAGAATGCACCCGAACGAACATATCGCATCGGCGGGCGGAACGGGCCGGGATTGTCGGTTAGCCGCCTTCCAGGGCCAGAGGGTGAAGATAGAACCGTAAAGCTGCGGATGCAGCGGCTGCGAGGCAAGGAGGACCAACCCACAGGACGGGTGCGGGCCGAAGCTGTCTTATCCGGCGCGTTCACCAATCTAAACCTGTCTGGAACAGGCACGGGCAGTGCGACCGGACCGTTTCCCCGGCTCTATGGCGCAATCTTGGAGCGTGTCGAAGCGCCCGTATCGTTGAACGGTACGAACTATAGTGACCGAGCAGGCACAATCAGTTTTCAGGGCAGCTATGGTTATCGCGACAACGGCGATTCCGAAAACGCATTTGCACCAATTTCGATGGAAACGGTCGTTGGCAAGATCGTGGCAACCGCCGTGACACCGGAAAAACAAAAGGTCCTGGCAGAGCGTCACCCGGATTTCCCCGAGCGTGTGGGCTGGCCGGTCAAAGCGCTTTTCAGTTGGGCGCGTAACGGTGCAGGGACACGTAGCGCGCCTGTGACACGCTGGATCGACGCCCGCGTCGCCATGCTGGAATCGGGTGTCGAGCTTCGCGAAGCTGACTTCAGTCGTCTTTTCTTTGAGCCTTCGGAACTGCGGTTTTTCTATGAAAATGATGGGTTGGCCTCGCCACCTTTGGGAAGCTACATTGATCTTTCTGCACCGGCCGCAGGTGAAATGGCGCGATTTGATCTGTCTCGCGCCACGTTGAGGGCCAGCAGGTCACACGATCTGGTATCGCTGGCTTTCCGGTTTTCCGATCTTGCATTGTCGTTCAGCCGCGAGAAAGCCGTGGTCATCAAGCTGAATGCGCTGTGCGATCTGAGCACACGACCGGATGCGACGGGTCATTTGACACCTCATGACACACGGCCCGTCGTCGTGGTCGAATACCCTGGGCAGCACCTGTTCGAAGAAGCACGTTTTCTGCCAAATCCACCACCGATGGCAGATGTGAAAATTCCGGTTGGATTTGAGATCAAGAGGATGGACGGCTCAGTCCGTAGGCAGTTTCTCTACGAGGCTGATGCGATTCTTAGTGACTATGACGGGATGGAAGACGGGATCAAGGATCAGCCTGACTTCGCCGTCACTGAGGACGGTATCACGCTAGATGCGAACAACCGTGTGCATGTTGTCGAAGCGTTGGCGCTGCTGGATGAGGATGGGCGTGTGGCACTTCGCGATGCGCTTTATAAGCTGAAATGCTGGGTACCAAACCCGCCGCCTGAGGATCAGGCCTTCGCCCTTCGAAAACGCCGGGAACTGAAAGATTTTGTCGAAGGCCCGGGCCGCAATAGCACCGCGAAGAAGGCTCTCGAAAAGCTGGGCAAAACATCCAAACTGCCCAAGGACCAGCACATCTACATAGGGCCTTTTGCATTGGATGCCGATGCGATGCAGGCCGTGCGCCTTGTCCACGAGGCTAACTTCGATGACATCCTGAAGGGTCTTGCCGCTGATATGTTCACGGCTGTAGCGCGCCATAGTAGTGCGACACCGCCGGACAACATGCAGGCCGCACTTCGTCAAGAGCGCCGTCTTGAGAGCGCGATTCCAACTTATCAACTCTTCCGAACATTCTATCGCGAAGTGATGATTGCATCCTACTTCGATCCGAATTCAATCAATGTTCGAGCTGCAAAAAGCCTTGAACCCGCGGAGATCGAATTTTTCGAGGCCAGCCGTGGCGCTGGCCCTGTTTGGGTTGAAGCAGGCCGACGCGATATTCTGAAAAGGCGTTCTGAGGCCGTCGAAGCACTGTTTCCAAGCGAGCTGCGTGGGCGGGATGATGGCGTCGGGCCACTGCGTGGTCGTCTGGCTAAGCCGTCTCGGCTTGCGTTCCGGATCAATTGCCCCGATGGGATAGATGAGGCAGAGATCCGGTTCAGAGAAGATCTCGACCTTGATGAAGATGCCGGTGCACGTTTCCCGCGCAAGGTTTTGGAGTTCAGCCTTGGGGAACTGACGAATTTCAAGGATTATGAGTTGGCCGTGACCGCGCGTGCGGAAACAGTTTATGACGGCGGACGGTTGGGCTTGATCGACACGCGCCACCCGAGGGTTCCCGATCGGCGGCCAGGCGCAATGCTGGACCATCTGGGATTCACGTCTGGGCCTGGTGTAACGGCCGCGCGGCGACTTGCAGAAGTGGCGGTATCCCTGGTTCCTCCGACCCCACTTGAGACCGCAATCGAAATCCCGTCGCGGTTGACACTCTCACCGCATCAGGATGCGATTGTTCTGACACCTGGTCAGGTTGAAGCGTCTGTTTATGACGACCATGTGCCGGGTATCGCAGTCCCTGAAAAGCAAGGCGCTTCGCGGCTTTGGGTGACGTCGTTTCTGACAAGCAAGAACGACGTCGGCATGGACCCAGGTCTACGTGCGGTGCATTCGCCTGACCTGCGCCCCGAGGCGCTGTTGCAACGGGTTAGCTTGTCAAATGATCAGCGAAGTCCCGGCAATGGAGCACCCGTACGCGGCCCGGTTGCCCCTTGGCTGATGTCGCGGCTTGAAACTCAACGACCATTGATGAACGGCGAGGACGCAATCAAACGGGCAGATGCGTTGTTGAAATACGATACAACGACCACCTGCGAAGGTTTGTTGAGCGATCCAATTGTGCGTAAACGCTATCCCAAGATCGTTGCCGATCTGTGTCGGATATTCAAACTGAACGCGCCCGGCAGCGGCATGCCCACTGGCTTTAGAAGCGGGTTGGATGCTTATATGCGGCACGAACTGGTGTTGCTGAGTTCAGCCTGGGGATTGCCCGTCGTAGGGGCGACAAACGAAAACGGTGATTATCAGGAGCGCGCCAGCCAGTTTGAGCCGGATGAGCGCCACAAGTTGACCGATGTTATGCCGGGTACGGCGATGTACCGGCCGCGTGCTATGGACGTCAGTGAATTGGGGCTATCGTCGCTTGGTGGTATCCTACGCCACGACACCGGCTTTGAACCGCCCGCTGGAGCATTGTTCTGGTTGGACAACAAGTCGCTTTTCGATGCGCTTGCGATCGAACGCTGGCAGCAATGGACAAATCTTGGGCGCGACATCCACACGGAGATCGTTTTCAAGGGCTACCTGTTTCCTCTGGGTATCCGTGCGTCGCTTGTTCAGGTCACCGAACGTACGTTCCTGATCGAACAGGGCACCGGTGCGATCACGGCCACTTTGCGCCAGCGGATGTTCATTCGCGTCGCCAACCCCGAGCGAAGTTATCCTGGTATCAAACACCCACATGCGGGCCGGCGGTTCCCGGTGGACCGGCTTCGGGTGCTGACGACGACGACACCGGATATCGTGGATCCTCAGTCGCCAGCGCGTGCTGCTGTATCTGAAACGCGTGTTGCCGCAAATGGCCGGATCGATACCGCGTCTGCAACAGGGCTGGCCTTTTGGCCGCGTTTCGTACAGGCAGCCGAAGGCAATATCCGTTTCGAACTGGAAATTGACGGTGTCAAGACGGACCTGCCATTGATTTTCGTCGACAACACGGCCGTGAACGATCAGGACACGTTGCGCGAACTGATTGATTACTACAACAGAGATACGGATATGCCCGGCGTGTCGGGCGCTGGCATACCTTCGCCGGACAATGACGTAGAGCAATTGACAGAGGGGCAGGAGCGGCTCAGGGAGTTGAAACAGCTGAATCCCGTTCGGCATCTACGGACGATCAATTTCCGGGGTGAGAACCGTCGCTATGCGCCGGAATTGGAAGCCGGAAGCGCGACGTTCCAGACTTATCACTGGACCTTGCGGGCAACCGGCGGGCCGGATGGCTACGGTGATGTGACACGGGAAGTTGATGGTCCCAGCATGGCCGCCGAAATCAATCTGCGCGAAAAGCTGAGCGTTTTGAACCATGATTTCGTCTTTGGTCCAATTCGGACCGGGGCCGATCAGCCACCGTTCTATCCCGCGATTGAAACAGCACGAATCCGGCTGACTCAGGCTGAGCGTCTTGCGGCAAGACCGTTGGGGCCTGTGCGTGTGCACTTTGATGCGCGATATGTTCTTCACGGGTTGGAACCCTCTGAAAGCGCAGTGGCAGAACCGCTGGACACGCTCAACCCTAATGAAATCTTCCTAGCGGTCCGCGATCAACGTCGGTTGGACATGGGTCAGAAGGGTGATCAGTCGGGTGGGGTTTATCGGCCCTCCGGTCATGTCGTTGCATTGTCTCGCAAAAAAGGCCTGATGACGTTGACTGAAAACGTCGACATGCAACTGCCCAGACACGACAACGACATCCTTTATGGAATGTCGTCACTTTTTGCATTCGACGAAGAGGCATACAAAACACTTGGTGTGAGCGCTGGTGAGGTTGCGAGCGTTTCCCAAGCCAGCGATCAAAAAACCCAGGAACTGATCGACAAGGTCCGTGCAATCTATCGCAACTTCTTTAGCGGAGATGCCAAAATACTGGGCATCGTGAAAATGCGGGATTTGATCGAACTGATCAAGGATCAGGCGCTGTCTTCTCCGGGCGAAGGGTTGCCCGCTCTGTCAGAAGCTCAGGAATTCGGAGCAAATGTTGCGGAGGGCGCAACGGACATTGCAAATACTGTTCGTGAGGAAGTCATCTCGCCTCTGGCTGCGGGTGCACGCGAGGTGCGCAGCGGGTGGGACCGGATCGAAGAAACCATTCGGGTCGCGCAATCTCAGGTCGGCGTCGGTTCCTCGATTCAGATCCGCGATGTGTTCCCGGAACTGGACAAGGCGCTGACCAATCTTTCCCAGGCTCTGACACGTGCCGAGGCCACCACCGACCCAATAGAATTCGGTTTCGAGTTGAGTGTCTGCTACACAGCGGGGCAACGTTTCCTGACCGAAATACAGCGCGCCGCCGCGAACCCGGGCGAGCGGATCGAAGCTGCCTTTAGTGCGCAATTCGGTCAACTGCTAGGTCTGTTCCAAGGTGCCCTGTCTGGACGTATCGATGTGCTGGCGGCCTTGCTGGATGAGCTTAAGCTTGAATTTGAGCTTGAAAACAGCCTGGAAAAAGCCCGTAAAGCCCTTATTGAGGACTATCTTCTGGCCGAACTTCCAGAGTTAATCGCCGGGACCGGCCTGCATCGTCGTCGCGAGATGATTGCCTTGCCGCGCGGGTCCTATTGGTATGCAAGCGATGGTACTTTCGATCCGGACAAAGATGACACTCTGTTGGAATGCCTTGACTTGCTGTTACCTAGCGAAGAGCTGGTCAAGAAAACAGTTGAGGCTTTTGTCGCTTTCACCGCAACCGAGGTTTTGTCGACAGGCCAGGTGCCAAATCTGGACGCTTTGGTTGGGCAGTTTCTGAGCTATGAACCCGTTGAACCGCCACAGGAATGCCCTCTGACCCCGGACAATTTAAGTGGCTATTTGTCCTGCATTCGCGACAAACATGTCCAATTGGACGTGGCCTACAAGACTGGAGCAGCCGAAGCACTCACGCAGGACTTGAAGGACCGTTTAGATGAGATCAAAGCTGCATCCTCCGGCTGGGGATTGGGTGGCGCGCTTGAGGCGGATGTCGAACGCATCATTGATGACGTGTCCAGCGCCTTAGACGAGATATCGGTTGGTGATGCGGGATCTGAGGTTCTGAATCAGGGTACAGTCGGCGAAAGGATCCGCAATCATTACATTGTTTGTCTGATCATCGCCTTCCCTGATGGCTCTGACAAGGTTGGCTCTCTGCAGCCGATCGAGTTACGGCAATTCCGGATTGATCTATTGAAGTTTCTGCCGCGGCTTGTGGCCAGTCCGACGGATTTCTGGAGCGATTTCCTACCCGATCTATCGCGGCTATTCGACCCTCTTGGACGTTTGCTTGGAGCGATCGGAGAGGTGCAGGCGTCGCTGATACCGGACATTGATGTCGGTCGGTTCCTTTCCGCGGTCAGGGGGTTCCTGAAACAGATCGGATCACCGATAAGTCTGCCGACTACTAATATCAATCTCGAATCCTTCAAGGCATATTTCTGCCCGACATGGGAGGTCGCCCGAACGTTCATGTCCGAACTGAGCGCGGTGGCTGAGGGGGGCGCTCTTTGCCTGGAAAGCTCAACGCTTCCGAGTTGCCCTCTCAGCTATGAGATCTATGATAATCTTGCCGATGGGACGATCGCCCTTCCTGCCGAGGATGTCAGTCTGTGTACCGAGGCACTGCGCTTTGCAACCAGTGCACATGAGTTGCGCGGGGTTCTCGATCAGGAGGCTAAGCCAAAGCTGATAGATTTGCGCAATGAGTTAAGGGATCTGCCGCCTGCGACGCCTAAACACCAGGAAGCATTGCGGCGCATCAACGCGGCCCTTCGAGACATGGATGAAGCCAGCAGATGCCTGGGTTTGATCCGAGCGCGCAGTGAGGCCGTTTATTGCGATATTCAGGCCGATACAGCGCGATTGAATACGCTGGCACGGGATCTGAAGGCTGCGTCAAGCATCGACTTCTGCGCTATGGATGACTTTGAGGACGTCCAAGAGGCATTCGATCAGATAAAGGCTCTGGCTAATTTGCCGCGCGACTTTGAAGCGTTCCTGGATGCACGCGAACGCGTGTTGAAACGGATCAACAGCTTCTTTGTCGAGATTGTCCAAATGCTTCAGGACGATAGCGGATGCTGGCGCGGCATCCCGATTGTGGTTGGTTTGAAACCGTTCATTGAGGATCTCGGGCTGGGAACTGTGGCCGAAGACAACATGATCACGGTCGATGCCGGTTTGTCGGATGTGGCTGACGAGGTCAAAGGGTACTTCGAGGAGATCCGCGATGCGGGTGCTCAGATAACAGAAATGCTGACGCAATACGCCAAGACCGTCTGCAGTTACGCGGCAGTTCTTGACGATTTGCAGGTTCACCTCGACCGGTTTCAAGACCTGCTGAGCACTTTGCAGCAATCTGGAAATTATTCAGAACAGATTGCGGATTTCCTTTCCAAGAACGTTGATACCGAGCGGCTTTTGCGTCAGATCAGCGCGATTGGGGACGACGTCGTGCGGATCATCGAATTGCGCGACAAATATTGCCCGCCAACCGACCCGCCCGAGTTTCCGACAATCGATGCATTGGCCGACATCAAGATCGGCAATGAGAGTGGTCTGGATTACATCGGCGCGCCCGATAGCGCGTTGTCGCGCGTGGCCGATGGCGTTCGCGGCGTCGCCCAAACTCTCTCACCCGTGGCATCCGTTTTACGACCGATTGCCGAAAAGGGGCCGCGCGACGGCGTAATGGTGGTGCTTGATCCATATGCGTTGCAGCTTCTTGAGGCGGCAGACGATACGCTGGCGGATTTGTACCAAAGACTTAAGAACGGCCGCGACGCCTTGGGTGAGCAATTGGGCGGCATTCCGTTCCTCGATGAGGTGAAAGGCAAGATTTTCATTTCACCGAACGCCGCAAGACCAGGAAATGACCAATCCCGGCCGGTTTATGTGCCGTTCAAATCAACCGGCAACGATGATCATGCGGGACCTAAGGACGACCAACTGGCGGGCGATGTCGCGTGGCTTTCGACGGTTGCGCAAGACACACCAATCAACGAGGCACCTGGCCCGCATGGCCCCCTGACGGACCCACAGCGCTTTGTCTTTCTCAGCGCTTTCGTCACGGAGTGGGTCAACGGGGAGGCTACACCGGTTCGTATTCTGCTCAACCTGCAGGATGTAATCGAAGACGTATTGAAGGGCGAGTTTTTCCGCGCGATCGACTTCAACCGATTACGTGAAGAGTTCGAAGATTACCTGCTGTCGCTTGTTCCGACCAGCATCCGTATGGGCTACGATTTCGATATCGAACTGGGCAGCGAAGTTGCTTCGGCGACGCGCGGGATTTTCACGCCGGGGCCCGGCACCGCATTGAACGTAGCAATGAACATCAATGTCGCGCTGAACCTCGATGATGGGTCCGCCAGCATCGACTATGCGTCGGTCGGGACACTCGGGCCTTTTGATATCAAACTGGTGGGCGACATGTTCGACGCGCTCACGCTTAAATTCGCCTCGGCACGGTTCGAATCGAAATCAGAGCAGAAGCCACGCTTTGATATCGAGTATCTTGACTATGAAATCGGGCCCGAGCTCGATTTCCTTGAAGACCTGCAATCCTTCCTATCGCCCAAGGAAGGGTCGGGCGCGTTCGTTCGCTTTGACCCCTCTCAACCGGGGGTCGAAGCAGGATACCGGTTGCAACTTGGTGATTTCTCGGTTGGCGCTTTGGCCTTCTCCAACGTCGGGCTAGAGACATCGGCGGTTTTGCCGTTCTCGGACCAAGAAGCTGTGTTCCGTGCAAGCCTTTCAAGCCGCGCCAGCCCTTTCACGCTGACCTACGCTCCCTACGGTGGGTCGGGCTTTTTCGCCATATTAGCCACACCTGGAAGCGGGATTATTGGATTTGAAGCGCTGTTTGAGTTCGGTGGCTCTGCCGTTTTCGCATTTGGTCCGCTATCAGGGAAGGGTCGCTTGATGTCGGGCGTGTATGTCCGGCAGTTCAAAATGGGCCAAATGAAGGTCACCGAAATTTCGATGACCTTCTTTGCAGGCGGATCAGCATCAATCTGGATCTTCCATTTCGCGGCCTCGCTTTTGGTCAATCTTGGCATGGTAGATGGCAACATGTCGGGTCAGGCCACATTCAGCTTCTCGTTCTCGATGGGCCTTGCTGATTTTGAGTACAGCGTCGACATCTGGAAGCAGGAAGAAAAAGGGTTCAACGGCCAAAGCCAGGCAAACATCATGGGGCCGGAAGGCCTTCGCCGCTTTGCTTTCCTACAGCGTGAGGACAGTCGTTCGCAGCGCACCTTGAAGGATGCGCGGATCAAGGTCGACGCGGTTTGCCAAAGCGAGGACTGCGCAACCTACAATACATATTTCACTGACATCACTTTGCCGGAGGACTACATCTGATGGCGCTGAATTTCGACTTGAACGGGAATGATCCGGAAACGCCGATTGTCCCCTATTTGCGGCTTGTACCGGCAGGGATCCGGCGTCTGAAAAATGGCAAGCTGGAATTGAGGGCCTCACTTTTGTTTTCGCCAATCCCCGATCCATCTGGGACGTCGCAACTGCGTTTGTCGAATTGGCCGGCGAATGTGTCCGGAATTTTCAGCGGTGAAAAGCTGAAGTTTCGACTTGTGGCCCATGGTGATGATAGTGGCGAGTGTGTCGGTCCAGACAACGGCACCGAAATCACGTTCACATCCGCGCAGCTTGGCGCAGAGAAAGATTTCCCCGACGTTTTTGAGGGTCAGGCAGCTGCCTTGACAGGGTACTGGAAGAAGGCGCTGATCCCTGAATTCTGGCAGGGTACCAAGGTTACGGATACCCAAAAGACGCAGGTCTGGAACGCACTTTTGGTTTGCATCCGCAACAGCCTAGACGGCGACCGCTCGAAGGTTGGTAAGATCGACGGTGACCCTACAGCCACGCCGCTCGAAGACGACAACTTTGGCAAGTCAGGCCAACTTGTGAAAGGCCCGGCAAAAGATACGCGAACCGTCGATTCCATTTTGTCGGTGCCCTACGCAGACACTGCGATCGCACTGGACCAGCGGCGCACAAACGCTCTTATTGGGTCGATCAAGAAGGCGTTGGGTGGAGAGAAAGAGTTGCCTTCCTTGCCGGACTCGCCTTTCGAAGACGTCATGGTGGAGGAAAAAACCGGCGCGGCTATTGGCGCCGAGGCTGAATTTCAGAGCCTAGATACTGTTGAAAAACAGTTTGCCTATATTGGGCAGTTCACCGGGTTTGCAGCGACGCAGGTGACCGTGCCTGAACCGCCCAAAATGCAAGGCTCGTTTCCGGTATCGGAAGATTCCGACGGTGAGAGCGAGGAAAACAAACAAACCCGCGCGTTCGATCGGGTCGTTCTGTGGAAATACGCCAATGCGACCCTTGAGGCCGCGTTGGACGAAGAAAAGAAGATCGATTTGGCCGATACGAAGGCGTCTCATTCGCTCAAAAAGTATCGTGATTTGTTTGCCCAAGAGTTGAGTGAAGCCCGCAAGGGCAACTTTGGAGAAGTTCGGAGAGCCACGAAGGTCAAGCGGCATAAAACGCTATCGACCGATAAACTCATGGACCAACGAGAGGATGCCGTCGAAAACTTTGAATTGGCCAAGACGTCGCTTGCAAATGGTAAAGCGACCGTCGTGTGTCGGTACCGAGCCTATGACGAAGGTGAGCTTGAGCGGGACGCAGCACAGACCGAACAGATTCAGCGGGCAACTGACGCTTCTGAATACGGGCATTGGCCGCAGCATACCGAAACCGGTATTCGCGAAGAAATTGCTCCTGAACAAGGTCTTCTGGACTGTGCAGCCCAGGCGTATTTCAGCATCGAAGGAAATCCCACACTGGCGCGTGCCTTTGGATTGGCAGCTGACGTCTATCTTGAGATCGAAAAACTGCCTGCCAATGCACGTTATGGCATCCTTTCGGCCGAATTGAGCGACTCTGCCACTGGGTTGCCGAGGCCCTGGTCGCTGACCAAGTTAAGGACCGGTGCTGACGGGGACCCGTTCGGCTGGCCTGTGACCATGGCCGAGTACCTATTGGCAGATAAGGCCCAAGGCGAACTGCCACCGGAAAGCCAACATTGCATCGGTCAATTTGACGGCCTGTGCGTTATGGGGGCCGACAATGAGGGAGTGTTCAAGGATGGGGACCGCGTCGGTGTTGCCCCGCGCTATGAACTGACGACGATGGATGTTCGCGCGGCACTTGAGGCTGAAGATCAGCGGTTGCGCGCGATGCAGACCGACGGCGTGGGAAGCGAGGACAGTAGGACGACGAAGGCTATTCAACGTGAGAGCGTTGAAACGGGACCGGATTTCCAGTCGTTGGGTCTTGCGCTTTTGTGCCGATCCGCGCAGTCCGATGCTATCCGGCGGCTTGCTGCGGTCGATGCCAAATGCGGCGTCAATGGAAGCTGCGTCAAAGAATGCGGCGGCGACGGGAGCACATATGTGATTCACGACGCCGAAGACCTAAGCCTCGGGTTCCGCCTGATGATCGGAATGCCGAAGGGGGGCAACACCGGGTCGGCCTGGCAAACCAACTGGCGACCGCTAACGGCTCGTTCTGTGAAATACGGTGGCTCAGGCAAAGGCGGGCCGACGATTGAGCGGGTGCTGCGCAGCGCGGTGGGAAAGAACGGCAGCGACCCGCGTATCGCTTTGGAAAGTGCATTTCAGGCATTGCCAACACGCGATTTGAAGGCCCCTGATCCGAATGACACAGGCGAAAATATTGAAACCATCGTTGACGAAACCGTGGGTATCTGGGACGGGTCGCCTGGCGGTGTGGACTGCACGGCGGTACGCGGCCAAAGTCAGGATATGGAAGACATCATGCCGTTTGGTCGGATCAACCGCGTGCCGACGGGATCCTCGCGCTACAAGGTGTTCCCCCTCAGAAACGGATTGCCCTATCGCATTGCCATGTCGGTAGCTTACGCGGGTGGTCATTCGCTGGCTCCCGGTGCGTTGCTGCCGGACCCTATACCGACAAACAACGCATCCGATAATGTAGGGATTCGCGAAAGGCTCTATTATCCGTCGGCGCTATTAGCGAAGGGCAAAGACAACGAGGGACCGGCCAAGCCCTATTTCCGCGCGCTGCGGCAATCTCGGATCGGCGCTCCCTCGGTGATGCTCCCCGAGGGGCACTCGAAAAGAAAAAATGGCCCGATGGGGTATGAGCATGCTGGCAAGATGGTTGTCAGGTCATGGCGTACTCCCGATCTGAAGAACGGTGAAAGTGAAGACGATCGAGATACATCGCGGGCGCTGCCGACGATTGCTCAACGCATTCTGATGGTGCCAAACCTGCCCCAGGCATTGGCGGCGCGCCACCTTGTTGGGCCCCGAAGCAGCAAGGCGGTCTTCGACGATTGTACGGAGGATGGTCCGCCGAAAGGCGCACACCGGCTGCTGGTTTACGACAACGAATTGGGTTTTCCGGCAGTCAAAACGCGAACGAGACCCGGGTTCAACGGCGAGGCGCATCTGGTTTCGAGGAAAATTGTCGCCACTGCGAACGAGCGCGAAACACGGCAGGGCGAGTCGCTTTCTGATCTGGTGTTCAAGCGCATAAGAGGAACGCAGACCAAGATTTACACCTATTATCCCGATCCAGCGGCGGACAAGCTGATTATCCGGGCACGTCGCGCCAGCGATGACAAAACACGGGCGATCTTGCCAGGAAAACCCATCCAAATTGATGTGGGATCCGTCTATCCCAATGCAACAAATGTTCTTTTCACCTTGCGCAATCGTAGTACGCGATCCGGTGGCGTAGCACCCCAACAAGAGCAAATCATCAAAAATGATGGTGTCCGATTTCTGAATACTAGATCCACGCAAGACATCATTGTCGATGAACACAAACGTGTGCAGGCACATAACGTCGAGCTTCATCTCGAACCGGGGGACCAGTTTGATATTGAATGCTGGTATGTTCCGTCGGGCTGGCGCCTTGCCCATGATTTTGCAGCGGTACAGTCACTGGCTGCAAGATTGACCCGTTTCGGGCGTCCGGCGACAGCGGCTGAGGTTGCTGATGCAGTGGATCGAACCGGTCTACCGGATGCCTTCGCCGCCTATCTGGCCGAAACGTTGAACTGCGGGGCAAATACCGGCGTGAAGTATATCGGTCTCCAGGGCACGCATACGCCCGACACTGGGTTCTTGCGCGCGGTAGCCGATGCGCTTCACAAGTTCATGCTGGAGCACCCGGTTGCCGAGATTTCCGGGATGCGTACGCTTGCGGCGACGCACGCGGTCAATGTACCCGCCAGGGCAAACAAACCTAAAATCCGTGCTCTGGACAAAAACCAGGAACCGTTTCCCGATCCGGCTTGCATAGTGCCCGAGGATCAGGCGGTTCTGCGCGCAGTCCGCCCAGCGGAGCTCGGCGAGCCGATATTCAACTATTCAGACCAGAAGGCCATTTCAGAGGGTTCGACACTATTTGCGATGAAAGGCGCTGTGAGGATAAATCGCGAGCGGATCGACACACTTGAGATCATGGCGCGAACCGTGTCGCCGGATGCGGACCGTTTCGATGATCTCAGACGCGGGCGCAGCCTTGCTCATCGAATTGCTGGTACATGGCCCAAACAGACCGGCAGTGATACAGGCGCCTTCCGCAAGGCGTCCGATATCTTTGGGTTCAAGGTGAACCGCGATGGAACAACGGAACTGCCGAAGGCAACCGTATCGCTGCTTCGAATTGACGGTTTGCCCTATCCGGAAACGTCAGGGGCATCGGACTTTCTGCTGGACGATTACTTCCTGGAAGCCTTCGGGGACAATAGTGTTACCGGCCGGGCACATGATGAAGGCGTGACCTCTCGACGGCACGCGTTCCCCGACGGCAAGGCGCGGCGAATGCAGGTTTGGGTCAACGGCATGGCACGGACAGCGGAAGAGATGAAATCCGCAGCACGCGAGATGAAAAGAGGCGATCCTTGGGCGGGCGGTTCCGGTGTCGTCTATGAAAATGGTGAGCTTATCCCGTCAGAACCCCTTAGCCCAGCGGCGATGCGTCGCCTGAGTAACGTGGTCGAGGTCATCCTACCCGCTACATTACGGCCAGCGGTGCCGGACGCGCGCGCACCCGTGCCTGTCTTCGAGACTGAGCAGAAGCTGGAAAGACGTGGTGACCAGGTCATTCTGACATCAGTGCGACGCGCACGCACGCGCATTCCTCTTGGGCGCGGCTGGTATTCAAGCGGCGAGGATGAGCGTCTAGGCGTCGTACTTTGGCCGCCTGACCAGATGCTCGCCGACAAAGCGTGGCTGGCGATCAATCGAGTGCCATTGCGCGACCGCGATGCATGTGGTCCTGTCGTGAACCCAGGTGGCTTTGCGGCAGTGAGCGAGCTCGGCAAGCCCGGGCAGGCGGAATCGCCGACACGCATCGCGGACCTCCCGCAATTCTCGGACGAAGATCTTGGACCGGGGGGTGCATTTGTTACCCGGCGGGGTGGCGACCCTGTGCGCCGGGGTGAGACACCGTTTGCCGATGAAACGCAGGTGTTTCTTTCCAAGGAAACCTTTTCGGACCTTTGGCTGCCAGAAGGGACTGCAGGTCGGGCGGAATTCGTACCGCATGCCGAGATGCCCCTTGCCAAGACGGAAAACACTTTGCCGGGGGAAGTTGATGAGGAGGCCACACCGCCTCTGTCGGTCGCCCTTGTTACTTATCGTCCGCGTTTCGATCCGGAACGCGAAGAATGGTACGCCGACGTCTTGTTGCAGCCCGGAAAATCGTCCGATCCCTTTGTACGGTTCGGGTTGGTTCGCTACCAGCCGCATACACGCCCCGATCTGAGATGCTCACAACCGGTGACGCAATGGGCGCAAACTCTGCCGGAGCGGAAGGTCGAACTGGCCGTTACCCCTGGAGGCGACACAGCGGTTTTGACGGTTACGGGTCCGGCGTCAAAAGGGCGCGCAATCGAAGGTGAAGGCATTGAAAAATATGCAGAAAAACAACGTGAAGCCAGTCGCATCGCCCCCGTCATGCGGATCACTGCGTTTACAGAGGGTAAAAGCCCGGCAGGGGTCGCAACACGTGACACGGTGCCGCTCGGCGCAGATGGATCTTTCAGTATTGAGGTAAACGCTGAAGTCGATCCATTTGGGCAAGGAGTATGGCGCACCGAGGTTCCAATGTCGCTTGTGTCGTCCGATCTGAACCTTCTGGTTGAAGAGGTCGAGTATTTTTTGCCAGCAGAATTTGACGAGGAACCGCTGACGAGGAAGCGGCTCGAGGATTTCAAAAAAGAGTATTGGCAAAAAACGGGGCCGCGGTTCTCGACGCGGCTGGATCTGAAAAAGATGGTTGGATTGTTGACGGAATAGGAGAGTTCATCATGGCATTCTGGACGGTTTTATGTACAGCGAAGTCGGGTTCGCCCAAGAACTTTGGGCTCACTTTGGATACTGACAATGATACCTGGACGGTGGGCGGCCCCGCTGCGGCGCGTCTTTTCAAGACCAAACTCGGCAAATACGACCATCACGTGATCCCCACAATCGGCACGACCTTGGTGCCAAAGACAGGAAGCACGGTTGTGGCTGTGCTGGATGGGTTAACGGGAGCATCGAATAAGGGCGACATCGGGACCGGCAGGCAACACGAAACCGCCGTCGACTTCACCTGGGTGCTCGATAGCAAGTAAATTGCTGGGATCGTTCATATTCGCTTGGGGCGACAAAATCGACGCCTTGAAGGGGAACTGAAATTGCTGGTGGAAGAAATCGAGTATTTCCGGCTCGCAAGTTACCCAGAGGAGCTGCTAATGGTAGCCGCCGTTAACAAATGCCGCGGTCGAGTTAAATCAGGCCTGACGTTCTTTGTGGCATTTGCTTTGGGCGACTTAGAGTAGCTTCAAAAGTCAACCGACAAAATGGTGGTGTTATGACACTAACACGAAGATCTTCAATTTTAGCGATGTTGGCAGGCCTGTTCGGTGCTCGCGCGTTTGCACAGCAAAATGAGTTGATCATCAAGGTGAACTTGCCTTTGGATCGAACGGAAACCGGAACTTTGAGTGTCAGTACCACGTCTGGACAATTGCTGCTATCAGATGTGGACGTGGTGGGAAAATCAGACAACCAAAGGGCCGCTGCAGAAGGTAATCCGACCCGGCAACCCACCTTGCCTTATGGTGACACCCCGGAAGGAGAATATGCTGTCCCGAGAGCAATATCCACTGGGGATGGGACGATTTATTCACAACACAGCTATGGAGGAGCAGGGGCGCTGGTCCTTGATCCAATTGGCGGTGAAGCTCTTACAGCTAAACAAAATGGACGCACGGGTTTGTTGATCCATTCTGGCGCGATGCGCGATGGGAAACTGCGTGTCACGCATGGGTGTCTTCGGGTTTCGGAGGCCAATATGCGAGAAATCTTTGAGGTTATTCGCAGAGCCGGGGACAACCCGGTATTCAACCGATGTGAAGTGGTGAAAACCTTGGTTATTGTCGGAAACCCGGTGTCCGAAGGTGCGGGTGATGACGAGAGTGACCCACCTCCAGGGATTGATGCCATTTTAGATCCTGGAGATGTCATACTGCCTTGAGATGGCTTTGAAGGTGTAGACGCCAACCGGGGCGTCTACACCTTCAGAACCATCACCGCTTAACTTTGACTTTAAAGACGATCCGCCGCACACTTTGATCGTTGATAAGAAATTTAGTTATGCAGTTAGGATTTGAGATTATGCCACGAATTACGGCGACGGCGGCTGCTTCCGAGCTTCCTTATAGCCTCGAACAGATAGAAGAAACGGTCAGAGATTTTGACATTGACCGGAATGAAGTTGCTGAAACAAACGGGAGCCCGGCGACGGTGACGTTTGACCGAGCAGCGCTTGAAAAGGTTATTGCCGCGCGCGGACTCAATCAGCGCCAGAACCCCCTTGCGGCTGGACTTGCTAGGGTCGAGGAAGCGGTTGGTAAGTTGACAACCGGGCTCGGGGCATCTTTCCTGACCGGCATCACTGCAGTGGCTGCTGCGGCAGCAGCTATTGTGGCCTTTCTGTCGATGGAAGCTTCTGAAGACGCCATGTCAGCGCGCAGTAATTACGAAGTGCTTTCGACTATCTCAGGGCGGATTGTGGACTCTCGCATCGCGTCGGCAAATGCCGCTAAAACCGAAGACCCGGTCGAGCGTGCGAGACTTAGCGCAATGGCAGAGATTTATGCCGAAGATCTCGACACACAGGTACAGTTGCTTGACCTGCTGAATAGTGCCGGAATCATTGTTGGTAGCGATTGGACTACAACTGTATCAGCACTTTGTAAGCCGATGGACGCGGCCAATTACCACGACCGGGCAGAAGATTTGTTCAAATCCTTCAAAGCGATGTGCGAACGGGCTTTAGCTGCGGGTGACTGGGCTCGGTAGGAATTCAACCCAAGAATAAACCGAAGGGCTTGAAGCCAAAGAACACCAATTGAGGAGGTACAAGATACTATGGCTAAAGAAATCCATCGTGGCACTCTTCGAACGCTCATCTTTGCAGCGCTGCTCGCGCTTGTCGCTGGGTCAAGTCAGGCCGGTTTGGACAGTGTGGGCAAACTTAATCTCGAGCCCTATGATCCGGACAAGCAATTGCCGGAGGCGTCGAAAGAAATTGCTGAGGGTGCTTGCAACGCAAATTTGGTTATTTCCAACGCGCTGGCGAATAATTCCGACGCTGCCAGGGAGCAGTTGGGAGGCGTTATCCAACAGTACGGTGCAGCGGCAGGGCGTTTGCAGAGCTTGCGTGAAAGCTCGGCCTTTGATGGAATGAAATTGGACCCGAGCACCCCTGGCCTCGATACAATGCAACATCTGTTCGACAGTCCACCAGAAGAAGTCAAGGACATCTTGCTGGCAATGGAGCAGCGAGCAGTTGCAGCCAAAGACGCTGCGACACGCATTCAAAACCGCGAGGAAAGACCAGATGATCTCATGGGCCTCATGAGAGCGTCGTCTGAACTTTCCATGCTGCTCACTCTGCTTGGTGAAGCTCTAGTGGTTTCGACTTAGGCTAAGTTGTCCGGAACAATTGCTAGGCGAGCCCCTTCATCTTGTGGTTATTCTGTTTGATCTGCGTTGAGGCAATCAACAAGATGCTTGCGGGTTTTGGCTGCCCCATCCCGATCGAGATGGTCAGGCGGAAATATCTGAACAACATCGTAGAACAAGACCATCGTTTCATCAAAAGGCGAACTCGCCCGATGCTCGGTTTCAAGAGCTTTGCCTCAGCTGCAGCAACACTTGCTGGCATCGAGATGTCGCACATGATCCGAAAGGGGATCTGTTGCAAAGTTTTGGCTGTTGACGCGCTTGAGATTAGCATGTGGATGGCTTTCAGTCCCAACTAGTCGAAAGCCGGCTCATGATCTCCTTCAAAGGCGCGCAATACCCCAAGGATGTGATCCTCTTTGCTGTATTCTTCTACGCCCGATATGGCGTGTCGTATCGTGATCTAGAAGAAATCATGTCTGAGCGTGGCGTTGCGGTAGATCACACGACGCTGAACCGGTGGGTGACAAAATACGCTAGTGCAATCGCCGAAGTCGCGCGCAGGCGCAAGGGACCGTGTGACCGCTCCTGGCGGATGGACGAAACTTACATCAAGGTGAATGGTTCATTGAGCCTCCCCAACTGAACTGGTCCACCGCTATGTTTAGGAAACGGAGGACCACGAATGGCAAACAAGCGACCGAAGCCCGAAGAGATTGTCTCGAAGTTACGGCAGGT